>JBAUUB010000114.1:0-1593 GCA_049582485.1 Dermatophilaceae bacterium | reverse complement strand
GTCCCAGGTCGAGGTGGTGGCCTCGGCCTCGACCATCATGATGGCGACGTCGTCTCCGACAACACGCCCGGCGACGACCATGTCGAAGGTCGAGCGCTCGGCGTCGGAGAAGTTCGGGAAGGCCACCCACTGGCCGTCGATCAGGCTGACGCGGACGCCGCCGATCGGGCCGGAGAACGGCAGGCCGGAGATCTGGGTGGCCGCGGAGGCGGCGTTGATCGCGAGAACGTCGTACTGGACGTCCGGGTTGAGCGCGAGGACGGTGATGACGACCTGGACCTCGTTGCGCAGGCCCTTGGTGAAGGACGGGCGCAGCGGGCGGTCGATCAGGCGGCAGGTGAGGATGGCCTCGGTGCTCGGGCGACCCTCGCGGCGGAAGAAGCTGCCGGGGATCCGGCCCGCCGCATACATGCGCTCCTCGACGTCGACGGTCAGGGGGAAGAAGTCGAAGTGCTCGCGGGGCGATCCACTC
The DNA here is from genome assembly GCA_049582485.1 of Dermatophilaceae bacterium. Taxonomy (GTDB): domain Bacteria; phylum Actinomycetota; class Actinomycetes; order Actinomycetales; family Dermatophilaceae; genus F2B08. The sequence continues at coordinate 1,121 of JBAUUB010000114.1, read as the reverse complement.
GCGGTGGTCGTCGCCAGGAGCATGGTGTCGTCGTCGAGGTACGCGCTGACGGCGCCCCCTGCCTGACGAGCGAGACGGCCGGTCTCGAACCGGACCTTGCGGGTGCCGAAGCGACCGTTGTCGATCGTGGCCTCGGCGAAAGTGATGTCTGGACCCTCCATGGGCCCTCCGTTCTTTTTCTCATTCGTGCCTGCGTGCATCGTCGTTGTGCACGAGGTTGGGTGACCCGGGTGTGACTGTTCAGTTGTGGGCTGGGTGTGCCGATCGGGTATGCGACCGCCGGCTCGAGCCGACACGGTCACCGATACGCGAGAAGCGGCCCACGATGGGGCCGCTCCCGGCAGAACTTATCGGCGCAGTCCGAGGCGCTTGATGAGCGAACGGTAGCGCTCGACGTCGACGCTCTCGAGGTAGCGCAGCAGGCGGCGGCGCTGACCGACGAGGAGCAGCAGACCACGACGGCTGTGGTGGTCGTGCTTGTGCTCGCGCGAGTGCTCGGTGAGGTCCTTGATCCGCTGCGTGAGCAGCGCGATCTGAACCTCGGGGGAGCCGGTGTCACCCTCGCTGGTGGCGTACTCGGCCATGATCTGCTTCTTGACGTCTGTGCTCAGTGGCATGGGCGACTGACTCCTTGTTCTCTCATCGTTGCGCGGCGCGCCCGGGCTGGTTCACCGGGGCTCTCTCGATCCGCGGCCGTTCTGACGGCAGGGCCCACGTGGGCCAACACCCAAACCTACCAGCGGCGCCGCCAGCGACCCAATCGCCGACACGGCGCACCGACGCCCCATAGTTGGTCACCATTGGTTGACCAACCTTGGTCCAGACTTGTACCGTTGATCGCATGGCTCTGGTCAAGGTGCAGCACGCAAAGACCCACCTCTCCGCTCTCATCGCAGCCGTCGAAAGGGGTGAAGAGGTGATCATCGCGCGTGGGTCGACACCCGTGGCGAGGCTCGTGCCGCTCGGCCCCACGGTCGAACGCGAGCTCGGGTTCGTGGCCTACGCCGTCCCGGAGGACTTCTTCGAGCCTCTTCCCGCTGAGGAGATCGACGCATGGGAAGGCCGGGAGTGACCGTCCTGCTCGACACTCATGCCCTCCTCTGGGCGCTGACGGATCCCGA
>JBAUUB010000113.1:0-3406 GCA_049582485.1 Dermatophilaceae bacterium | reverse complement strand
ACCAACGCCGCCTGGCTCGTCCTGGCGGTCATGGCGTTCAACCTCACCCGCGCCGCCGCCGCCCTCACCGACCAACCTCGCCTCGCGAAAGCAACGACGGCGACCGTGCGGCGCACCCTGATCGCTGTCCCGGCGAGGGTCGCGACCTCCGCCCGGCGGAGCGTGCTGCACCTGCCTCGCGCCTGGCCCTGGCAGCACGCCTGGACCGTCCTCTTCGAGCGTGTCCACGCACCACCGGCGACAATCTCGACCTGACCACCCAGCCGCCCCGCGGCGCGACCAAGGAACCCCCTCGTGGAACACCCCGGCAGCGAGGCCGGCCGCTCAGCCCTGCCCCGACACCCTCACCAGCGAATCAACCCCACGACACCGACATCGAAAACGTCATCGGTGGATCCGGGCTTAGCCGGTCAAGCCGCCTGCGTGGCGCACGTGGCTGAACACGACCTCGGTGCCGCGGCCTACGCCATCAAGGCAGCACAGGCCGCGGATCCGGACAATCACGACGCAGCCCGGCTGGAGCGTAACTGGCAGCGCGCTCACCTCCCGGCACGAGTCAGAGCCCTCGTCTTGGAGGACCAGGCTCGCCGCAACGCGATCTGCTGGTACGCCTTCACAGACTGACCGCCACCCAATTGCCGGATGCCCCCTACCACCGGCTGCGGACTTGACCGCGGACGTGCCTGTCGTGGGGCTGCTCCAGGTGTTCGCTGCCTTGAGGCATCCGCTCATGTCGTGAGCCGTGTCTCGCGCAGTTACGTCATCTGTGCTCCCTGTCGCTCCTGGCCGATCTCCCCGAGGTGGGTATGAGTGAAGCGGTCTGTGAACTTCAGCCCGTATCCGAGGAGGCGATCGACAGCGATGTGGAACGCCCACGTCAAGGCGACGAATGCGGGCCAGCGAGCGTCGCTGACCCACGTGAGAGCCAGCAGCACAGCCGGCCCAAGGTAGCTGTGGCCGAGGTTGTAGCTGATCGCGCCGAGTCGGGGTGAGGCGAGGTAGCCGACCATGGACAGATCCCAGAGCAGGAAGAGAGCGAGGAGCCGCCACCAGGCGAAGCCCGACTGGACGAAGGCGACCACAACGAGTGCTGCGATGGCGGCACTCTCGACCCGTTGAAACCACACCGGCAAGGCCATTGGCACAGCATGCCAGCCGCCACGGTCCCAGAACTGCACTTGTCGACCTGGCGAGCCTCGAGGGTGATCAGCCCTGCTCGTCCGACGGCCGGTCGAGGGAGTGCAGCAGGGTGTGCTGCACATTGGTCCACTGGGTGGCCCAGGCCTGGAGTGGCGCCAGCGACTGCTCCAGGATCTCCAGTTGGTCGTCCAAGACGGCCATCTCTGCCGTGAGGGCCTGGATGGTCAGCCTCTTGGCGTGGATCTCCTTCAATACGACCTCGAGCTCGGCGCTGACCTGCGGCGCCGACTCGACTGCATCGCGCATGGATTCGAGCATGTGGCTGGCCGACGACAGGACCGACTCAGGGACGACGGCGTGGGCGCCTGCCCCTCCCGCGTGGGCTAGCTGCTCCACCAGCACTCGCGTGCTGCTGAGGAACCGATCCGTTGCCGAGTGGACGATGCCCTTGTGCTCCGGCCGCGGCACGTTCCGGGACCTCTCGGCCTCCACGCTGTCGTCCTGCTCCATGTCTCGTATTGTGGCGCACGGGCAGCCGCGCGTGATGCGTCGGAGCAGGCGCCCCGGCACGCGAACAGCGTCGAATCATGCTGCCTTGTTCTGATGCGGGCCAATCCGTCCCTGCAGGCGCCCAGGTGGACACCACCAATGTCCACGATCCGCTCCACCCACACAGTGAGTCACATCGCCGGCCGACGGGCTACTGATTGATTGTCGTTCAGGCGACTTTGTTTGCGTAGCGTTGGCGGGCTGCTTCCCCTGAGGTGCCGACGAAGGTGCCGATGGCGGACCAGGACAGGCCGGTTGCGCGGGCGGCGCGGACGGCGTCGAGGAGGTGCCGTTCGGCCTCGGATCGTTCGGCCACCGCGGCGCGCAACAAGGCAACGGCGTCGGGGTCGAGCTCGTCGCCGGGCTTTGGGTCGTAGTTCTCGAACTTCTCGGCCAGCTCGTCGGCGTGGGCGAGGATCTCTTCAACTGTTCGTGGCATGGTCATCACCGCAGGAACTTCTCTCGGGCGAGCATCGCGTGCACGATGACATACACGTGTTCGCCCTGGACGTAGCCGACCTCGAGGAGGACCGCGGCCTGGTTGGGGCCGAGGATCATGGTGAACCCGTCGCCGAGGTCCCAGATGCGGACGGGGTGGCGTAGGCGTGGAGGATCTGGTCTTTATCCACGTGCTTGAGCGCGGAGGGGGCGATGATCGGATCATCCATCAACACAAGTTACCTTGCGTGAGAGCCGCGGACAACCGTGCGCTGCTCGCCCAGCCGCCCGCGGCACTCCGCCGGGAGCTGGGCGCAAAGCGCGGCCAGTTGAGTCCATAGGGTTGGTGTACGACGACCTCGGGTGACGGCCTACGAACGTAGGTGCGGTCACCGCGTGGTCCTTCGAGTGATCTCTCACAACCGTCTCGAAGAAAGGCACAGCGATGACCGCTGCCCCCATTATTGACCCTGCCCGTTTCCTGCATGACGAGCTGTCGCAGGCCAGCCCGGATCTGATGCGTGAGCTGCTCGCGACGTTCATCAACGCGCTGCTCTCGGCGCAGGCCGATGCCCGTGTGCGGGGCCGAGTACGGCTCCCGCTCGACGGAGCGAGTCAACTCCCGCAACGGGTACCGGCATCGGGACCTGGACACCCGTGCCGGCACGATCGATGTGGCGATCCCGAAGCTACGTACGGGCAGCTTCTTCCCGGAGTGGCTGCTGGAGCGGCACCGGCGTGCCGAGGCGGCGCTGACCACGGTGGTGGCCACCTGCTACCTGCTCGGGGTCTCCACCCGCCGGATGGACAAGCTGGTGCGCACCCTGGGGATCACCGGCCTGTCGAAGTCGCAGGTCTCGCAGATGGCCAAGGACCTTGACGAGCAGGTCGAGGCGTTCCGCACGCGGCCGTTGAACGAGGGCCCGTACACGTTCGTGGCCGCGGACGCGTTGACGCTCAAGGTCCGCGAGGGCGGTCGGGTGGTCAAGGTCGCGGTCATGATCGCCACCGGTGTCAACGCCGACGGCTACCGCGAGATCCTCGGGATCCACACCGCCACAACCGAATCCGAGACGGGCTGGCTGGGCTTCTTCCGCGACCTGGTCGCCCGCGGCCTCTCCGGAGTGGCGTTGGTGACCTCCGACGCGCACGCCGGGCTGGTCGAGGCGATCGGGGCCACCCTGCCGAACGCGTCCTGGCAGCGGTGCCGCACCCACTACGCCGCCAACCTGATGACCGTGACCCCGAAGTCGCAGTGGGGCTGGGTCAAGGCGCTGCT
>JBAUUB010000112.1:0-1761 GCA_049582485.1 Dermatophilaceae bacterium | reverse complement strand
CGGGTCGAGGTGGCCGCGAACGCGGATCTCGTACACCTCGGCCTCCGCGCTCACCACGTGCTCGGTTCATTGCGGCGCCGGATCGCCCACTCGGCGACGGCGAGGTTGATGACCCAGCCCGCGCCCTTCGCGAGGTCGCCGACGAGTACGCCCTCGCCGAGCAGCACCTCGGCGAACCCTTCGGCGAACACCTGCGTGCCTGCGCCCAGCCCGATCGCGTAGGCGCGGATCACCCAGGCGCGATGGCTGCGGACGTCACCACGCCGGATCGCGGCGAAGCCGAGCGCCAGGGCGGCGAGCATCGCCGAGCCGAAGACGAGCCGGAACGCGTACAGCAGAGCGCCGGTGCCCGGCTGCGGTTCGTAGAACACGGTCAGCCAGAGCGCGGAGGCTCCGACGGCCACCCCGGCCGCCATGAGCACTCGACCCGACCGACGGTGCCAGCGGCGGTGCGCACGTCGGAAGCGCGGCAGGAACTGGAGGATCCCGACGAGCGCGAACACTGCCGCGCCGACGATGTGCACGACCAGCGCGACCGGGACCTCGGCGAACCGCGGGTCCGGTGGCCGCAGCTCCGGGCCACCGGCGAGCTGGAGCAACCGCAGGGCCCCGGCTGCCAACGGGACGACGCTGAGGACCACCAGGCCCGCCGCGAGCCGCCACCCGCTCCGGGCACCCGACCGACGGCCGGTCGGGTGTTCGGAGACCTGCAGGACGCTCATGACACCGCTGCCGGCTCGAGGACCGCAGCAGGAGCAGCGGACTCAACCTCGACACTGCGCCGCAGCGAGAGCCCCAGTCCGATGAGCGCGACCCCCATCGGGACGGCGAAGGGCCGGTTGAACGACTGGGGCAGCACCGCCAGCGCGAGCGCCGAGACCGTCGCGAGCGCCAGCAGGGCGCTGGCCCAGCGTGCCAGGACCGCCGCCCGGAACAGGGCGACGCCGAAGACCAGGCCGCCCAGCGCATACCCGATCCCGGAGATGAGGAGCAGCTCGTGCAGGTGACCGATCTGACCGGAGGCCGGCCCACCGACCGCCTGGTCCAGCACCCGCTGGACGAAGACGGGATCACTCGCGGCGACCGTCGGCAGGACGAAGCCGACGATGCACTGCAGGGCGAAGAGGGCGAGGTAGCCCACGGAGAGCAGGGCGAACCCCACCAGGCCGAGGACACCGATCCGGCGGACCTGGCGCAGGTACATCCCGGTGAACCCGACGAGCGCGAGGGCCGCCATGACCGCCTTCGCGCTCTCGCGCACGACCATCTCGATGGTGAGCAGGTGCTCGACGTCGGCGGGCGGGTGGTTGATCTGGACGGCGATGAAGATGGCGCCCGCGGCGGCGGCGCACAGGCCGGCTGCGCGGGTCAGGGTGGTGGGGGTGATGGTCATGACTGCTCCTCGTTCGGTGCGGTTCGGCCGGTGGGTCCGGCCGCTCCCTCGAACGTAGGAGCGGGCATGGTGACGCCACATCGCACGATGATGCGACCGAGGTGGTGATCTTCCGCTTGTCGTCAGAGCAGGCCGAGCCCCCGTACGCACATGGGCGGCCTCGAGCCACGGTGTCGGCCGTGCGTGCCAGACTCCCGAGAGTGAGGATCCTCAGATCGGCGCTCAAGCATGGCTGCACGCCCGGCGACATCGCGCATGCTGTCTCGAGCGCCTGGCAGCGCACGCGTGTGGGAGAGGATCCGGACAGGTGGCTCTATGTCGGCGTCGACGCCTCGGCTCGACCTCTGGAGATCGTGACGGTCGAGGGG
>JBAUUB010000111.1:0-1931 GCA_049582485.1 Dermatophilaceae bacterium | reverse complement strand
ACGCCGCTCGCAGGCTTCAAGCCGCGCCCGATGACAGTCGGCTCCCGGCGAAAGGGGCTACGTGACGGTTTGCCGGACGTCAAGGCCGACAAAGGATGCGCGTGAGGCTAGGTACGCCGCGTCTGCGTCCTTTGGTGCCTTGCAGGGCCCCCTGGAACGGCCCTGGGGAGTAGATCATGCTCACCTGGCTCTCCGACTCGTCTCGCGCGTGAATCGGTCCGCCCACAGCTTCCACTCCCACAGCGTGAGCGCCATGAAGACCCCGGTGGCGGCCAGCGCCCAGCTCTTCCGGTGCTGATAGGCGCCCACCATGGCGCCCACCAGCGATGCACTGGCGATGCCGCTCAGGGCCAGGACCATCGGCTCAGAGCGGGGGTCCCTGGTCCAGGACTCCTCCCCCAGGATGGCCCGCGTCGCAAACGACGAGGTGTCGTGGGCCGGCGGAGTCATCACAGGGTTGACCGCGAACCAAGCCCCGATGGGCAGGTACAACCACCAGCGTCGAGTCCACAGGGGCACCAACAGCAGCGGTGCGGTCAAGAGCCTGGACCAGGCGCTGAACGGATGAGCGTGTCGCTGGAACATACGCGCGTAGAGGCAATCCGCGGAAGCCACGAGCCCAGCATGGCACCGAGGTCACCCTGACGCTCACGCACGCACGACTGTGCCGCGTCCGGGCCGGGGACCCAGCCGAGCGAATACGCAACGACGCTCGGCTCGGTAAGTCACTATGCCGGCGCCCGGCGCCCGGCGGAGTGACTCGATTCCAGGGCGAGCGTCAAGGGAGTCCAGGGGTTGCGGTTCGGCCCCTGCGACGGGAACGTCTGCGACATCACAGTGGCCCAAGCGTTCTTGTTCCAAACGCTTGTGTGGTCGTGGCTCAAGGTGCCAAGGTCGTCGTATGCCAGCTGTCTCGCCGCCTAGCAATGTCACGAATACCGAACTGCTTCGCTGGATGTTCGACCGCATCAATGACCATGACGTCGCCAGCATGCGCCAACTGTGGACTGCCTCAACAGTCGAGTTCCTCCCGGACGCTACCTGCCGAGGCGACGACGAGGTGGCTGCCTACTTCGCCGACAAGTTCGCCGCGATCGCAGACTTCCGTCTCGAAGTGCTGGCAATCGCCGAGTGGGGAGAGGACGCGTTGGTGCACTGGCGGATGACCGGCCGGCACACCGGTCACCTGCTCGGCGTCGCAGGCACCGGCAAGAAGATCGAACTCGACGGAATCGACCACTTCGTCCTGCGTGACGGCAAGGTCGTCACCAACACCGTTGTCTTCGACCAGATGAAGTTCGCCCGCCAGGTGGGTCTGCTGCCTCGGGACGGCTCGGTGGCCGACAAGGCGCTGAAGGCAGCGTTCAACGCCAAGACCAGCGTCGCTCTGGCGGCACGCCGCCGCCTCGGAGACGCAACAGCGGCCCCGTCGTGACCTGACCGCGTCGAGACCTCGCAGCCTCGGGACTGATAGGCGAGGACAACGTCCCGTCGCGCTATAGACCGACACGGACATGCCACGACGGCACGAACCGAGCGCCGCCACCGCCGCCTCCCTACACGGTCGACTGCCGGCGAAGAGACGCGGTGTCGGCTTTCAGGAGGCTCGCTCCCATTGCACGGGCGTGGACCCGTAGGCACTGCTTGTCAGCGTTCCTTGAAGGGTTGAAGGACTAATGAGCCGAAGGTCCGCGGTCCCGGTGACGCCGTTGTATGCGGCGAACGACATTGAGACGCCGTCCTCGAAGGCTGTCCCTGACCCAGTCGCGGTGATGCCCCACGGAGTGACCTCTTGGACGACGACCTGATCGCCGAACTGGCTGATCTCGTACCACTGACCAGATCCACCAACTGGAACCCATGTGCCAGAGAGGTCGGGACCACTGAACTCCGGTTGGGTCACGGCCTGTTCGCGGGCCTGCTCCTCCAGA
>JBAUUB010000110.1:0-5519 GCA_049582485.1 Dermatophilaceae bacterium | reverse complement strand
GGCCACGGCGGTGGCGTCGACCACGACGCCCACTCTCCCGCTGGGTGACGTGCGCAAGTTCGTCGCGCCGCTCGTCGAGCCGCCGGCGATGCCGCGCTCCGGTCGGACGCGTCACGATGGTCGGCTGGTGGACGTCTATCGCATCGCGATGCGCCAGTTCGAGCAGCAGGTCCTGCCACCGGACTGGCCGGCGACGACCGTGTGGGGATACGGACCGGAGGGCGTCGGGCGCGGGCAGGTGCTGTTCCACGCGCCCAGCATGACGATCGAGGCCGAGCACGGTACTCCGGTGCGGGTCACCTGGGTCAATGGCCTCGTGGACTCCGATGGTCACTACCTGCCCCACCTGCTGCCGGTCGACCCGACGCTGCACTGGGCCAACCCGGAGCAGCGCGCGAACGCGGACGGCCGGGTGCGAACCGACCAGACGCCGAGCTTCGAGGGCCTGACCTACGTGCCACCCGACGAGTTCACCGATCCCGACACCCAGTACACCTCCTACGCCGGGCCGATCCCGATCGTGACCCACGTGCACGGCGCGATGGCGGTCGGCGACGAGAGCGACGGCTACACCGAGGCGTGGTATCTGCCGGACGCCACCGACATCCCCGACGGCTACGCGCATCACGGCTGGTGGTTCAAGTACTTCCGGTCGGTCGCCAAGTCCAAGTTCGGCGTGAGATGGCAGAAGGGAGAGGTCACCTTCCAGTACCCGAACGACAACCCGGCCTCGACGCTCTGGTACCACGACCACGCCCTCGGACTGACCCGCACCAACGTGTACGCCGGACCCGCCGGCTTCTACCTCGTCCGCGGCGGCCCCTACGGCGACCAGGCCGTCACCGACTCCTTCACCGGACGTCGCGCCGTCCTCCCCGGGCCGGCGCCCGGGACACCCAACCAGGGTCAGCCGCGCCACCACGAGGTCGTCCTGGCGATCCAGGATCGCTCGTTCACCGAGGACGGCCAGCTGTTCTACCCGGACTCGCGCGCCTTCTTCGACGGCTACGAAGGCCCGTACCTGCCCGAGTCCCCGATCCCGCCGATCTGGAACCCCGAGTTCTTCGGCAACACGATCATCGTCAACGGCCGCACCTGGCCCTACCTCGAGGTCGAGCAGCGGCGCTACCGGTTCCGTCTGCTCAACGGCTGCGGTTCGCGCTTCCTCATCCTCGACTTCTCCGGGATAGAAGGGGTGAGGGTCTGGCAGATCGGCGGCGACGGCGGCTTCCTGGACGCGCCGCTCGACCTGAGCAGCGCATACGGGTCCCGGGTCCTGCTCGGCCCGGCCGAACGGGCGGACCTCATCGTCGACTTCACTGACGTGCCGGTGGGATCGCACGTGCTCACCAACCTCGGACCGGACGAGCCCTTCGGCGGGGGCGAGCCCGGGGACGACTTCGATCCCGCCGACCCGTCGGCCACCGGCCAGGTCATGCAGTTCCGGGTCGTGCGCCGCCGGGGCGCCGACCGGACGACCCCGCCGCAGCGGCTCGTGCTGCCGGGACCGCCGCCGGTGCCGGAGCCCGACCACGTCCGCAAGCTGGCTCTCATCGAGCACCTCCACGAGCCGGTCGAGGGGGGCGATGAGGCCCCGGTCGCGGCGATGCTCGGGGTCGTCATGGACCACGGCGGCGGAATGCTGCACGCCGAACCCCGGATGTGGTCCGAGGAGGTCAGTGAGGTCGTCGAGCCCGGTGCGACCGAGACCTGGGAGCTCTACAACCTCACCGCCGACGCCCACCCGATCCACCTGCACGAGGTCAGCTTCGACGTCATCGACCGGCAGGGCATCGACATCGACGAGGAGGGGCACGGGTTCGCGCTCGCCGCTGCCCCACCCGTCCAGCCGATGCCCTGGGAGTCCGGGCGCAAGGACACGGTCATCGCCTACCCCGAACAGGTCACACGCATCCGGGCGACGTTCTCGAAGCCGGGCCGCTACGTCTGGCACTGCCACATCCTCGAGCACGAGGACAACGAGATGATGCGTCCGCTCCAGGTCGGGCCGGTCCCCGACGACGCTCCCGAGTGACCGTCCGCAGGGGCGGGCCGGTGAACGGTCCACCCCTGCGGCGGACGGCGCACACCTGAGTGGGTCGAGCCCGCCTGCCGCTGCTAGCGTCAGGGACGTATCCGCGTGAAGGCGGCACGCTGTCGCCTGCGCCCACCCACGAAGGAGTGAGGGAACCGCCATGAGCACCACCCCCGTCAAGGTCGCCGTCACCGGAGCCGCGGGCCAGATCGGCTACAGCCTGCTGTTCCGCATCGCGAGCGGCTCGCTCTTCGGGCCGGACACCCCGGTCGAGCTGCGGCTGCTCGAGATCACGCCGGCCCTGAAGACCCTCGAGGGTGTCGTCATGGAGCTCGACGACTGCGCCTTCCCGACCCTGGCCAAGGTCGAGATCGGCGACGACCCGAACGTCGTCTTCGACGGCGTCAACCACGCCCTCCTCGTCGGCGCCCGCCCGCGCGGACCGGGCATGGAGCGCGGTGACCTGCTCGAGGCCAACGGCGGCATCTTCGCCCCGCAGGGCAAGGCCCTGAACTCCGTGGCCGCCGACAACGTGCGCGTCACCGTCACCGGCAACCCGGCCAACACGAACGCGCTCATCGCGATGAGCAACGCCCCCGACATCCCCCGCGAGCGCTTCGCCGCGCTGACCCGGCTCGACCACAACCGCGCGATCAGCCAGCTCGCCGCCAAGACCGGCGTGCCCGTCACCGAGATCCGCAAGATGACGATCTGGGGCAACCACTCCGCGACCCAGTACCCGGACATCTTCCACGCCGAGGTCTCCGGTCGGAACGCCGCCGACGTCGTCGACGACGAGAGCTGGCTGGCCGACACGTTCATCCCGACCGTCGCCAAGCGCGGGGCCGCGATCATCGAGGCCCGGGGCGCCTCGAGTGCCGCCAGCGCCGCGAGCGCCACCGTGGACCACGCCCGCGACTGGGCGCTCGGTTCCGCCGAGGGCGACTGGGTGTCGATGGCGGTGTGCTCGGACGGCTCCTACGGCGTGCCCGAGGGCCTGATCTCGTCCTTCCCCGTCACCACCTCCGGCGGCGACTGGTCCATCGTCTCGGGCCTGGACATCAACGACTTCTCCCGGCAGCGCATCGACGCCTCCGTCGCCGAGCTCGCGGAGGAGCGCGAGGCCGTCAAGGGCCTCGGCCTGATCTGAGCACCCGACCCCGGGCCGACCGCAGCCGGTCGGCCCGGGCGCGTGCCGCATACCCCCTCCGCTGCCGCTGTCTGCCGACCGCACCCGAAAGGACTCCCCGACGTGAGCTCCACCATCATCTACACCCTGACCGACGAAGCCCCGATGCTGGCGACCTACTCGTTCCTGCCGATCGTGCAGGCCTACGCCGGCCAGGCCGGCGTCGAGGTCGAGACCCGCGACATCTCCCTCTCGGGCCGGATCCTCGCCGCGTTCGCCGACGTCCTCCCCGAGGACCAGCGGATCGCCGACGACCTCGGCGAGCTCGGCCGGCTCGCGACGACGCCCGAGGCGAACATCATCAAGCTGCCGAACATCAGCGCCTCCACCCCGCAGCTCAAGGCCGCCGTCGCAGAACTGCAGGAGAAGGGGTATGCGCTGCCCGCCTACCCCGACGACCCCCGGTCGGACGAGGAGAAGGACGTGCGCGCCCGCTACGACGCCGTCAAGGGCTCGGCCGTCAACCCGGTGCTGCGCGAGGGGAACTCGGATCGACGGGCACCCGAGGCGGTCAAGGGGTATGCGCGGAAGCACCCGCACTCGATGGGTGAGTGGAGCGGTGACTCGCGCACCGAGGTCGCGACGATGGGCAGGGACGACTTCGCGAGCAACGAGCAGTCCGTCGTCCTCGGCTCGGCCGACACCCTGACGATCCGGCACGTCGCTGGGGACGGCACCGTCACGACCCTCAAGAGCGGCCTGAAGGTCCTCGAGGGCGAGGTCGTCGACTCGACCGTCATGCGGGCCGCCGCGCTCGACGACTTCCTCCGCGAGCAGGTCCGGCGGGCCAAGGAGCTCGACGTGCTGTTCTCGGTCCACCTCAAGGCGACGATGATGAAGGTCTCCGACCCGATCATCTTCGGGCACGTCGTGCGCGCCTACTTCGCCGACGTCTACGCCCAGCACGGCGACCGGCTGATGGCCGCCGGGCTCGACGGCACCAACGGCCTGGCCGCCGTGCTCTCCGGCCTGGACTCCGTCGACGGCGGCGACGAGATCCGGGCCGCCTTCGAGCAGGCTCTGGCCGACGGGCCGCGTCTGGCGATGGTCAACAGCGACAAGGGCATCACGAACCTGCACGTGCCGAGCGATGTCATCGTCGACGCCTCCATGCCGGCGATGATCCGCACGTCGGGGCACATGTGGGGCGCGGACGGCGAGGAGCACGACACCCTCGCGGTCATCCCGGACAGCAGCTACGCCGGGGTGTACTCCGCCGTCATCGACGACTGCAAGGCGCACGGCGCCTACGACCCGACGACGATGGGCTCGGTGCCGAACGTCGGGCTCATGGCGCAGAAGGCAGAGGAGTACGGCAGCCACGACAAGACCTTCGAGATCGCGGCTGACGGCCGGGTCCAGGTCGTCACCGAGGGCGGCGAGGTGCTCATGGAGCACGAGGTCAGCGCCGGCGACATCTGGCGCGCCTGCCAGACCAAGGACGCCCCGATCCGCGACTGGGTCAAGCTCGCCGTCACCCGGGCCCGGGCGAGCGGCGAGCCGGCGGTGTTCTGGCTGGACGAGAACCGCGCCCACGACGCCCGGCTCATCGAGAAGGTCCGCACCTACCTCGCCGACCACGACACCGAGGGCCTCGAGATCTCGATCATGGCACCCGAGGCGGCGGCGCGGCTCTCCGTCGAGCGGATCCGGCAGGGCCTGAACACGATCTCGGTGACCGGCAACGTGTTGCGTGACTACAACACCGACCTCTTCCCGATCCTCGAGCTCGGCACGAGCGCCAAGATGCTCTCCGTCGTCCCGCTCATGAACGGCGGTGGCCTGTTCGAGACCGGCGCGGGTGGCTCGGCGCCCAAGCACGTCCAGCAGCTCGTCTCGGAGAACTACCTGCGCTGGGACAGCCTCGGTGAGTTCCTCGCTCTGGCCGAGTCGTTCCGGCATCTCGGCGAGACGACCGACAATGCCAAGGCGCTCGTCCTCGCCAACGCGCTCGACAAGGCGACCGGCACCCTGCTCGACGAGAACAAGTCGCCCGCGCGCCGGGTCGGTCAGATCGACAACCGCGGCAGCCACTTCTACCTCGCGCTGTTCTGGGCCGAGGAGCTCGCGAAGCAGACCAGCGACGCCGAGCTGGCCGAGCGCTTCAGCGCGCTCGCGGCGAGCCTGCGCGAGCAGGAGCAGACGATCGCGGACGAGCTCATCGCCGTGCAGGGTTCGCCTGCCGACATCGGCGGCTACTACCGGCCCGATGGCGACAAGGCCGCCGGGGTCATGCGACCCAGCCCGACCTTCAATGCAGCGCTGGAGTCGCTCGCCTCCTGAGCATCCCCGCCC
>JBAUUB010000109.1:0-5532 GCA_049582485.1 Dermatophilaceae bacterium | reverse complement strand
TCCCTCGACCTCGTGGCGGCCGAGCTCGACGAGGACGACCCCCGGCTGCATTTCGTCCTCGTCTACGACTTCCTCACCTGGCTGCAGGAGTCGCTCGCCGTGGCGCTGCTGCGTTCGGTGCCCGAGAAAGGCACGCGCGAGGAGTAGCCCGTCGGGTTGAGGGTCAAGGGTCAGGTTCGGGGCTGGAACGTGACATCGCTGCCGAATGCGACGAGCGGCTCTGCGCCCGGCGTGACGGAGACGGCGTGGGCGAGCGCGGACGCCGCGTCCTGCCCCTGCGCCAGCTGCTCGTGGTAGGCGACCGACGCGGCGGCGGAGGCCTCGTCGGCGATCGGTGCGACGGCCGCGACGACGCAGCGCACCCCGAAGGCGAGGAGTGCGGCGGTCATTCCGAGCGCCTCGCCCCCGACCCGCACGCGTGCCCGGCCGACGTCACAGGCGGAGAGCACGACATGCTGGGCGCGCACGTCGTGAACGAGCTCGTGGGCGAACAGCGGCCCGTCATGGAGCCGGAGCGAGGAGAAGAGCGGGTCGTCACCGGCGTGGTGACCATGCGCCGCGACGTGGACGACGTCGTCTGAGCCCAGCGAGCGGGCAACGTCCCCGGTCGAGGAGCCCGCGCTCGGGGCCGTCGCGCGGACCCCCCGCTCATTCCACAGCCGCGCGATCCTGGCCACCTCGTCTCCGGCGCCGGTCAGGCCGGGGCCGACGTGGGCGCCCAGACGCTCGACCGCGATCGGCGTCTCGCTGCGATGGCGGTCCCAGCGGGTGGCCGAGGGGGTGATCGTGACGGGGCGCTGCTCCAGCTGCGGCAGGGAGTTCCACGCCACCGCGTGCAGGGTCTGGTTCGGGGCGATGACGAGGCGGTCGTGAGCGGCGAGCTCAGGGACGGCGCCGAGAAGGACCTCGCCGAGTCGCACCGCCGACTCGCCCCGGGCCCGGCGGAGCATCTCCCGCAGCGCCGGCTCGCGTTGGGCGAAGGCCGATCCGCGCAGGTCGCGCCGGGCGTCGGCGACAAGTGTCGCGACCTCCTCGCGTGACCCGATCCCGCGCACCACGTCCAGGCCAGCGCCGTCGGTGACCACCGCATACATCTCACCGGCGGTCTCGGCGAAGGCGAGGTATGCGGTGCCCGCCGGCAGCCGCTCGGCCAGCCGCTCATGGGTGAGGGTCTCGGTGGCCGGCGTCGCGCCCCGGGCCAGGTCGGTGCGCCAGGCCCGGCGGGCGATCTCGCGCTGAAGTCTGCCGATGCGCCGGTCGCGCTCGACCGGCTCGGTCTCCTGGGCGCCGACGGGGGAGGAGAGCCACCGCAGCTCCTCGATGAGCGCGGTCGTGCGGGGGTCGGTCGAGATCGTCAGCTCGCGGGACCGCGCCGACGCGGCCCGCCACCGCTCGATGGTGTCGATGCAGGCACCGGCCGAACCCGAGCCGATCGAGCGGGAGAGGTCGAGCTGCGCCAGACGCACCGCGTGCTGGGCGAGCGCCGCCCTCAGCTCTAGGCTCTGCACGGCGCTCTGGGCGGCCGCCAGGCTCTCGCTCGCGGTGCGCGCCGCCGCGGCGAACGCGGCGTCGTCGCCGGTCTCGTGGGCGACCAGCGCGCGCAGGTAGTACTCGTGGATCCGCACCGGCAGGCGCAGCGTGGCCGTGCGCCGGAGGCGGGCCAACTCTCGGCGTGCGCGGTCCGGGTGCCCGCACAGCACCTCGGCCTCGGCTCCGACCAGGGTCGCCTCGACCTCCTCGGCACTGTGCGGATCGGGCGTGCGCCAGCGGGCGGCCGCCGCGAGCGCCTCGTCCGCCGCCCGGCCCTCGGTGAGGTCGAGACCGGCGAGGAACAGCTCGGCCAGCGCCTGGCGGGAGTCGGCCTGGCGGGTGCCGAACGCCTCTGCGGCCTGTCCGGCCCTGGATCGGGCCAGGTCCGGGGTCTGGCGCAGGACCGCGCACCGGGCCAGGTCCAGAAGGATGTCTCCGACGTCGAGAACGTGGTCGGACTCGCGCGCATCGTCGAGCGCCGAGCGGAGCAGCTCCTCGGCCTCCTCGACCAGTCCGGCGTCCATCAGCGCCTCGGCGTGGTCGAGCTGGGCGCGGTCCCGCGCGACCTGCACGGGCATCGCGTCGGCCTCGGCCATGAGGGTGAGCGCGCGCGGGACGTCACCGGCGACGAAGTACGCGCACCCGAGGTTGTGGGTCGCCTTGAACAGGTGGGCGTCGAGCCCGGCAGCGGTCGCGATCTCCCGGGCCCGCTCGAGGTGGCTCTTGGCGTCGTCGAGCCGGCGCAGGGACAGGTCCGCCAGCCCCAGTGTGATGAGCGTGGAGGCCTGCTCGACCGGACCGAGATGCTCGAAGAGCCCGACCGCCTCGAGGAGCTCGCTCCGAGCAGCCGCCCAGCTTCCCGACCGGGCGTCGATGACGCCCTGCTGGATGTGGGTGAGGGCGACGAGGTCGTCGGCTCCGGCCGACCCGGCCCGCGCGCGGGCGCGCCGCAGGAGGTCGACGGCCGCCGCATACCCGTCCAGCTCGAGGGTCGTCAGCGCTCCGGTGACGTCGACGCGGACCAGGAGCCGCTGCGCCGGATCTGCGCCATCGAGGCCCTCGAGGACGTCGCGCGCCCGGTCGAGGGAGGTTGCGGCCGCACGGAAGTCGCCGAGGTCGTTGAGGCGCCGGCCCTCGGCCCACAGCTGCTCGGCCCGTGCGAGCCCGTCGATAGGTTCCTGCCCTTCACAACTCGATCGTCGGCGTGATGACCGGCCGTGCGGCCGGATCGTCGGTGCGTCGGAATACGAAGTGTACGAGTCCACGCTCGACCGCGCCGAACCCGAAGCGACCAGTCGCGTCGACCGGTGAGGTCCTGGAGCCCTGCCGTTCGCGCAGCTCGACCTCGACCGCGGTCTCGGAGACCCAGCCGTTGACCCGGACCATGCCGTCGTCGGCGTTCTCGAGGTCGATCATGGCGCTGAGCGACCCGCTCGTGAAGGTCACCGTGCTCGCTCGCTCGTAGGTGGACCGGGCCCCGACCGAGCGAACCCCCTCGAGGGTGCTCTCCTGCACGATGCGGGCGACCTCGGCCTCCAGGGAGGCCACGGTCATGGCGAAGCGAGCCCGGTCGGCGAGGTCGGCCGGCATGGGGTCGGCGCCGTCCCACATCCGGTGCAGGTCGGCGAGAATGTGCTCGTCGGTGTCGTCGATCGCGTCCCTGGCCAGGCGCTCGATGTCGTCGTGGGTGCTCATCAGCGGACTCCGGTCTCGTAGGCGGGATCGTGCAGCAGGGCCGCACGCAGGGCCGCCAGGCAGCGACCCCGGGTAGGCCCGATGCTGCCCACCGGCATGCCGAGGGCCTCGGCGATGGTGGCGTAGTCGGGACGGTCGGCGAAGGCGATGACGCGCAGCAGATGGCGGCACCGCTCGGACAGCTCTGCGACGTGCTGCCACAGGACGGCGTGCTCGGAGGCTGCGATGACGGCCTCGGGGACGGGTTCGGACGGGACGTCGGTGAGGTCGTCGAGCTGCTCGAGGTCTGGGTGGTTGTCGACCGTGCGCCCGGCGCGGCTCAAGCGCCACGCCTCACGGCGGGTGGTGGTCATCAACCACTTGACGACCGACTGCGCGTCGTGGATGTCGGCGGCGTGCTCGACCAGCCGCAGCCAGGTCTGCTGGACGACGTCCTCGGCGCTCTCGCGGGTCAGGCCCTGCCCCCGGGCCAGGTGCCACAGCAGCGGGCTCAGCTCGTCGACGAGGTCGGACATCAGGCTGGTGTCGCCGTCCACGTAGGCCGCGAAGGCGCGGGCGGCGCGGACGGTCAGGGGCACGCTCTCCTCGCCGGCGCCGGTCATCTCCGGTCCTTGCAGAGGTCGTCGACGAGCCTGCGGGCGGTCGCGCACCGGTCCTCGGCCCGGACCGACGGGGTGCCCATGGCCAGGCCTCGCGCCAGCTCGCCGGCGAACATGGGGGCCGAGAACGAGGTGCCGTTCCACAGCCCGAAACCGCCGCTGAAGTCGTCGAGGTCGGTCGTGCCCCTGTCCGGATAGGCCGCGCCGTCGGCCTCCTGGGTGGCCCGAAGCGACCCGTTGAACGTCGTCGGCATCGTGCTCACGACCCCGACCCCGGGACGGTAGGTGCGGACCCAGTCGCCGGTGTTGGAGAAGTGCGAGACCGTCGGGTGGCCGGGGTTGGCGGCCCCGACGCTGACCACGGGCGCGCCGTTCGGGT
This sequence comes from Dermatophilaceae bacterium, assembly GCA_049582485.1. Classification (GTDB taxonomy): domain Bacteria; phylum Actinomycetota; class Actinomycetes; order Actinomycetales; family Dermatophilaceae; genus F2B08. Next base: position 1,329 of record JBAUUB010000109.1, on the reverse strand, counting down.
CGTCTCCCGCCGCCGCCGGCCAGAACTCGACGTCCGAGCCTCCGTTGCCGGCGCTCGCGACGACGGTGACACCGGACGCAGCGAGCTCGGCGATGGCGGCCATCAGTCCGGCCTCGTTCGTCACGGTGTCGGGGTCCTCGTGGTAGTAGCCGAGCGAGAGGTTGACGATGTCGATGACCTGTTCGGACGCGGGGTCCGGCTCGCGGTCCTCCTCGAGTGCTCGCAGGCCGCCCCGGTGGCGTTCGAGGAGGTCTGAGAGTGCAGCGATGAGCACGGACTCGTCGGCCGATCCGTCGCCGTACATGACCGGCACCGACAGGATGTGGGCCGAGGGGCACGCAGCACGGACGATGCCCGCGATGAAGGTGCCGTGTCCGGCCATCGGGTCGAGACCGCGGTTGACCGGGTCGAGCGTGATGCCGTCCCGCTCGGGGTCCTCGCCGGGCTGGTAGCTCACCCCGATCGGCGGGGTCAGGTGCTCTGCGCGCGTGGCGTTGAGGAGCACCTCGACCACCTTCGTCGGATCCGTCGGGTCCGGCTCCTCACGGACGAACCACGGGTGCTTCCCGAGGCCGGTGTCGAGGATGGCGACGGTGGGGCCGGACGCCTTCCCGCGGTGCTCAGGGAGGTGCTCGTGGCCCGGCCAGAAGACCGGGATGCGGCCGGCGGGCGCTCCGGGAGCGGACCCGCCCACGCCGGAGACGTAACCCACACCCGACACGTAGCCCACCCCGGAGACGTAGCCGACGCCGGAGACGTACCCCACGCCGGAGACGTAGCCCACGCCCTGGATCGGGCTCGCGGCCATGAGGACGTGGTCGAGCTGGAGGCGGTCGGCGATCTCGAGACCGTCCTCCCGGGCCCGCTGGAGGACGTCCCACGCGTCGGCGTGCCCTGACCCGCCCGTGCCGCGCCCGATGCGCACGAGGTGCTGGGCGCGACCGGCGCCTCGCTCGGCGGTGTCGTCGGGATCGGCCTCGGAGCTCTCCGCCGCCTCGGTGCCCCTGCGTTCGGCGCCTGTCTCTCCTCTCCGCCTGCGGCCGAGGGGCGTCTCGGTGAGCGTGACCCCGAGCTCGTCCTGAAGTCGCTTGAGCTCATCCGGTTGGGGGACCCGCTCAGACCTCCGGACCGCCGGAGCCCCGAGAATGAGCCGGTCTGCGACGAATATGGTCGAGCTCCAGGGGTCGTCGGGGTGGAGCACCTTGAGCCGACGGCGACGTCCCGCGGTCTCGGGCACCGAGAAGGTCGGCGGGACGTGGCTGCGCCGGTTGGTCGAACCTCGGGTCTCTGGCGTCTCGCTCACGAAGCACCTCTCGCGCGGTCGGGGGC
>JBAUUB010000108.1:0-10500 GCA_049582485.1 Dermatophilaceae bacterium | reverse complement strand
GGTACAAAGAGGTCACTCCGAAGCGACCGGAGGCGACCTGCTTGATCCGGGACCTGCGGGCGGGATCCATGAGCCGGTCCTCGTCCTCGCCCCCCTCACCGGTGTTGGATCGGCCGCCCAGACGGTTCATGGCGATCGCAAGGGTCTCGTGGGACTCCTTGCTGATCGAGCCGTAGCTCATCGCGCCGGTGTTGAAGCGCTTGACGATCTCGCTGACCGGCTCGACCTCGTCGATCGGCACCGGGGGGCGTTGCCCCTCGTGGAACGCGAACAGACCGCGCAACGTCATCAGGCGCTCGGCCTGGTCGTCGACGCGCGAGGTGTACTGCTTGAAGATGTCGTACCGACGGGAGCGCGTCGAGTGCTGGAGCCGGAAGACGGTCTCGGGGTCGAACAGGTGGGGCTCACCCTCGCGGCGCCACTGGTACTCCCCGCCGACCTCGAGCCGGCGGTGTGCGGGATGCACCCCATCCGGTGGGTATGCGGTGGCGTGACGAGCGGCGACCTCGGCGGCCAGGACGTCGAGACCGACCCCGCCGAGCTGCGAGACCGTACCCGTGAAGTACTTGTCGACGAGCTCCGTGGAGAGTCCGAGCGCCTCGAAGACCTGGGCCCCGCAGTACGAGGCGACCGTCGAGATGCCCATCTTGGACATGACCTTCAGGACGCCCTTGCCGAGGGCCTTGATGAGGTTGCGCACCGCGTGGTCGGCGCTGACACCGGCGAGACCGCCACTGCGCACGAGGTTCTCGACCGACTCCATCGCGAGGTAGGGGTTGACCGCGGCCGCGCCGTACCCGATGAGGAGCGCGACGTGGTGGACTTCCCGGACGTCCCCCGCCTCGACGACGAGACCCACCTGGGTTCGGGTCTTCTCCCTGATCAGGTGGTGGTGGACCGCCGAGGTGAGCAGGAGGGACGGGATCGGCGCATGGTCGCGGTCGCTGTCCCGGTCGGACAGGATGATGATCCGGGCGCCCTCGTCGATCGCCGCGGAGACCTCGGCGAAGATCTCCTCGAGCCGCGACTCGAGCTCGGCCGCCCCGCCGGCGACCCGGTAGAGACCGCGGACGACATGCGCCGTGAAACCGGGCATGTCCCCGTCGTCATTGACGTAGCGGATCCGCGCGAGGTCGTCGTTGTCGATCACGGGGAACGGCAGGACGAGCTTGCGCGCGTGCGCCGGGCTCGCGGTCAGCAGATCCGCGTCCGGGCCGACGACGGTGGCGAGGGAGGTGACGAGCTCCTCGCGGATGGCGTCCAGGGGTGGGTTGGTGACCTGGGCGAACAGCTGGGTGAAGTAGTCGAAGAGTAGTCGCGGTTTGCTGGAGAGGATGGCGATCGGGCTGTCGGTGCCCATCGACCCGAGGGCCTCGGCTCCGTTGCGGGCCATCGGCGCCAGGATGATGCGCAGCTCCTCCTCCGTGTAGCCGAAGGTCTGCTGCCTGCGCACGACGGAGGACGCGGTGTGGATGATGTGCTCACGCTCGGGGAGGTCCTCGACGGAGACCTGGCCGGCAGCCACCCACTCCTCGTAGGGGTGCTCGGCGGCCAGCTCGGCCTTGATCTCCTCGTCGTCGATGATCCGCCCGGCGGCGGTGTCGACGAGGAACATGCGACCCGGCTGCAGTCGGCCCTTGCGCACGACGTTCTCCGGCGCGATGTCGAGGACTCCCGACTCCGACGCCAGGACGACCAGTCCGTCGTCGGTCACCCAGTAGCGGCCCGGACGCAACCCGTTGCGGTCGAGGACGGCGCCGATGAGCGTCCCGTCGGTGAAGGTGACGCAGGCAGGGCCGTCCCACGGCTCCATGAGGTGGGAGTGGAACTCGTAGAACGCCCGACGCGACGGATCCATCGAGTCATGGTTCTCCCAGGCCTCCGGGATCATCATGAGCACGGCGTGCGGCAGAGGGCGGCCTCCGAGGTGCAGCAGCTCGAGAACCTCGTCGAACGAGGCGCTGTCGGAGGCCTCGGGGGTGCAGATGGGGAAGATGCGCTCGAGGTCGCCGGGAATCAGGTCGGAGTGCAGCTGGGACTCGCGGGCGCGCATCCAGTTGCGGTTGCCACGGACGGTGTTGATCTCGCCGTTGTGGGCGATCAGACGGTACGGATGCGCCAACGGCCAGCTCGGGAAGGTGTTCGTCGAGAAGCGCGAGTGCACCAGTGCCAGCTCGGTGGTGAAGCGCTCGTCGGACAGGTCCGGGAAGAACGGCTCGAGCTGGCCCGTCGTGAGCATGCCCTTGTAGACGATCGTGCGACAGGACAGTGAGGGGAAGTACACCTCGACCTCGCGCTCGGCGCGCTTGCGCACCGCGAAGGCCACCCGGTCGAGCGCGACACCTGTGAAGTCGGTCGCTGGACCTCCCTGAGCGGGAGCAGCGAAGAGCAGCGCGAAGTGCGGCATGCAGTCGGCGGCTGCCCGGCCGACGAGCTCGGCGACGTGGGGGACGTCGCGCCAGCCCAGCACCTGCAGACCCTCGTCATAGGCGATGGAGGCGATCCGTCGCTGCGCCTCCTCCCGCTCGGACTCGTCCCTGGGCAGGTACGCCATGCCGGCGACGTAGTGACCCACGGGCGGCAGCTGGGCGCCGAGGTCCTCCATGACCGGCCGGAAGAACTCGTCGGGCATCTGGGTGAGGATCCCGGCTCCGTCCCCGACCCGCGGATCGGCCCCCGTGGCTCCGCGGTGGTCGAGGTTGCGCAGCGCTGTCAGCGCGTGGACGACGATGTCATGACCGGCACGGCCACGCATGGTGGCGACCATGGCCACCCCGCAGGCGTCGTGCTCCTGGTCGCGCCGGTACAGGCCGGTCGAGTCCGGCTGCGCAGAGAAGTGAGCCAGGGACATGGCGGGTCATCACCGTCCGTTCTGTGGGTTCCACGGGACATGGCAGGGGCGTCGCAGCCCGGTTCGGGGACTCGGCGGTCGACTCGCGAAGTCGCCGGTCCCACTCGCTCACCGGGAGCGACGCGACCACGTGGGCGACGGCGGCCACGTGTCCAAGGATGCTAGTTCAGAGTCTATTCGTCCCGTCATCCGAGAGACGCCGTCTCACGTTGCGAGATGTCGTGGGGCTGGGTCCGGCCTGCCCAGATGACGACGGCGACCCCGAGGACGAAGACCACGATGGAGGTCCAGACGTTGATCCGCTGCCCGAGGATGATCGTCGCGTCATCGGTCCGCATCAGCTCCAGCACGATGCGGCCGGCCGGGTATCCGGCGACGTAGAGGCCGAGCACCTGCCCTCGGGCCAGTCTGAACCGGCGCTCGGCCAGCATCAACGCGGCGGCGAGGAGGACGAGCCAGAGCGCTTCGTACAGGAAGATCGGGTGGAAGGTACCGAGCACCACCGGCTCACCGGATGCGTCACGCACGGCGCGGCCGGCCGACTGGTCCCACTCGTGGATCGTCAGGCCCCACGGCAGGTCGGTGGGCTCACCGTAGAGCTCGTTGTTGAACCAGTTGCCGAAGCGACCGACGGCCTGCGCGAGCGCCACGCCCGGTGCGGCGGCATCCGCGAAGGTGAGGAACGGGATGCCGACGCGACGGGTGCCCCACCACGCGCCCAGTGCGCCGAATGCGATGGCGCCCCAGATGCCCAGGCCGCCCTCCCAGATCTTCAGGGCGTCGAGCGGGTTGCCCCCCTCGCCGAAGTAGGGCTGCGGGGATGAGATCACGTGGTAGACGCGTCCACCGATGATGCCCGCGGGCACGGCGTAGGTCGCGATGTCGAGGACCTGCCCGGGCTCCCCGCCGCGCGCCTCGAGACGCCGCTGGGTCAGCCAGATCGCGAGGAAGATCCCCGCGAGGATGCACAGCGCGTACGCGTGGATCGTGAGCGGGCCGACCTGGAAGGCCGAGACCGTCGGGCTGGGGATGGCCAGAAGCACTTACTCGGTGGCGTTCTCGACGGCCTGGACGAACAGCTCCGGGGTGTTGACCGTGGCGAAGTCGACGGTCTCGCCGTTGAGCTGGTACGTCGGCGTGCCGTTGATGCCGTCGCGGGCGGACTGCTCCTCGGTGCTGCGGATGTATCCGTCGTAGCGGCCCTCGGCGACGCACTGGTCGAACGCCTCGAGCTCGGCGCCGGTGATGCCGGCCTGCTCGGCGCTGGCGCTGAAGAACTCCGGGCCCCAGTTCGGCTGCGTGCCGCCGCTACCGACGATGCCGTCGAGGATCGCCTCGTGGTACTCGGTGAAGCGGTCGGCGTCGGCTGCGCACATCGCGGAGCTGGCGGCCTTCAGTGAGGCGTCGCCCCCGGAGTTGCCGTCGATGATGGTCTTGAAGTGGTAGACGAGCCGGACGCTGCCCGCGTCGGCGAGCTCGGTGACGGTGGGGTGGAACACGGCATAGGCCTGGTGGCAGGCGGGACAGCGGAAGTCCTCGTAGATGTCCAGGGTGGGCGCCCCCGGCTGCAGCGTCACGTCCGGGTTGGCGACGAAACCGGCCCCCATCTCCCCTGCCGCTGCCGGAACCGCGTCACCCCCGGAGGCCTCACTCGAGCGGGTCGACTGGTCGGCGATGATCACGCCGGCAACCACCGCGATGATGGCGATCAGGGCGACGACGGTGCCGATGAGGATCTTGTTCGGGCCCTGCTTGGTGGCCTTCGCCGCGGCGTCGATCTTGGCCTGCCGGTCGGTCGTGGTGGTGTTCTTGGGCTGCTTGCCCATGCGGTGCTCCTTCGTGCGTGGTCTGTGAGCAGGGTATGCGGTGGTGGTCCGGTCGGATGACGCGGCTCCCTACGGGCGCCGCAGGAGGTGACGGTCGAGACTGAGCAGGCTGCGTGGGCGCACGATGAGCCAGACTCCGCACAGGGCGAAGGCGATGTCCTCGGCGATCCGACGGGGGTACTGCGTCTCGCCGGGAGCGACCTCTCCCCCACCGCCGAAGCAGCCGCAGTCGATCGTCAGCCCGCGAGCCCATGCCGATGCGATCCCTGCGATGAAGAGCACCATGAGCACGGTGCCGAGGATTGCATTGGTCCGGGTGAACAGTCCGACGATGAGCAGCACCCCGATGATGATCTCGACGATCGGCAGGGCGTAGCCGATGTACTGCGCCACCTCGAAGGGGAAGATCTGGTAGGCCTGCACCGCCCGCGCGGAGCCCACCGGGGTGAGCACCTTGGTGGCCCCGGCGTAGAGCAGAACGCCGCCGAGCACCAGACGCGCCACCAGTCCGACGAGGTCGAGGAACCGGCTCCGCCCCGTGGCCGTTGCCGCAGGCTCGGAGGTGAGGGTTTCGGTCATCGGCTGCCTGTCGTCGTGCGGGCCCGCCGGACGCCGCCGGCGAGTTCTGCGGTCGTCGACCGCAACGCGCGAAGGTCGGGATCGAGTTCCCCGTCGCCGCCGTCGGGTGAGAGCAGATCGGCCTTCAGGGCGCGCACCAGGGCCGAGCCGACGATGACCCCGTCTGCGAAGGCCCCGACCGCTGCGGCCTGGTCACCGGTCGAGACCCCGAGTCCGACGCAGACCGGCAGGTCGCTGACGGCACGCACGTGCTCGACGAGGTCGGCCGCTCCTCCCCCGACCTCGGAGCGGACCCCGGTGACCCCCATGGTGGAGGCGGCGTACACGAAGCCGCGGCATGCGGCGGTGACCCGGGCGAGCCGCTCCGGTGTCGAGCTGGGCGCGACGAGGAAGATCCGGTCCAGGCCGTATGCGTCGCTCGCCTCGATCCAGTCCCCCGCCTCGTCCGGGATCAGGTCCGGCGTGATCAGGCCCGCTCCCCCGGCGGCCGCGAGGTCGGCCGCGAAGCGGTCCACCCCGCGGTGCAGGACGATGTTGTAGTAGCTCATGACAACCGGCGTGCCACCGGCCGCACGGACCGCCGCCACGGCGGCGAACGCGTCATCCACGCGCACCCCCCGGGCAAGGGCGGTCTCGGCCGCTTCCTGGATGAGCGGGCCGTCCATGACGGGGTCACTGTAGGGGACGCCGACCTCGACGATGTCGGCACCGGACTCGACGACGGCCCGCATGGCCGCGATGGAGCCCTCGACCGTGGGGTAGCCGACGGGAAGGTAGGCGATGAGAGCAGGACGTCCCTGCTCGGCGCAGCGTTGCAGCACCTCGCGCACGCTCACGCGCCCGCCCCCGCTCCCGCTCCCGCTCCCGGAAGGAGACCGAAGTACTCGGCGGCGGTGTGCATGTCCTTGTCGCCCCGACCCGAGAGGTTGATGAGCAGCACGGTGTCCCTCGCGCCCTCTGGGCCGCGTTCGGCGGCGATCTCGCGGCCGACCTCCATGGCGCCGGCGAGGGCGTGGGCCGACTCGATCGCGGGGATGATGCCTTCGGTCTTGCACAGCAGGTCGAAGGCGACCATCACCTGGTCGTCCGTCGCGTAGCGGTACTCGGCGCGTCCGCTGTCCCGGAGGAAGGCGTGTTCCGGCCCGACACTGGGGTAGTCCAGGCCGGCCGAGATCGAGTGCGACTCGACGGTCTGGCCGTCGCTGTCCTGCATGAGATAACTCATAGCTCCATGGAGCACGCCCGGTGAGGCGCTCGCGAACCGGGCGGCATGGCGACCCGACTCGATACCCTCTCCCCCGGCCTCGACCCCGATGAGCCGCACCTGCCGGTCCGGGATGAAGGCGTGGAAGATCCCCATCGCGTTGGAGCCGCCCCCGACGCAGGCGATGACCGCATCCGGCAGTCCTCCGGTGAGCTCGGCCACCTGCTGACGGGCCTCCTCGCCGATGATCTTGTGGAAGTCCCGGACCATCTCGGGGAAAGGGTGCGGGCCGGTGACGGTGCCGATGAGGTAGTGCGTCGTCTCGACGTTCGTCACCCAGTCCCGGAGCGCTTCGTTGATTGCGTCCTTGAGGGTGGCGCTGCCGTGCTCGACGGCCACGACCTCGGCGCCGAGCATCCTCATCCGAGCGACGTTCAGTGCCTGCCGTTCGGTGTCGACCTTGCCCATGTAGACCGTGCAGTCGAGGCCGAGCAGCGCCGCGGCGGTCGCCGTGGCCACCCCGTGCTGACCGGCTCCGGTCTCGGCGATGACCCTGCGCTTGCCCATGCGCACCGTGAGCAGCGCTTGCGCGAGCACGTTGTTGATCTTGTGGGAGCCGGTGTGGTTGAGGTCCTCGCGCTTGAGCAGGACCCGCACCCCACCGCAGTGCTCGGCGAACCGGGGCACCTCCGTCAGGATGCTCGGACGTCCGGTGTAGGTGCGGTGCAGCCGGGCCAGCTCGTCGGTGAAGGTGGGATCGACCGCCGCCTTCTGCCTGGCCTCGTCCAGCTCTTCGAGCGCGGGGATCAGGGCCTCGGGGACGTAGCGACCGCCGAAGTCGCCGAAACGACCGGGTCGAGGCACGTCATGGGGTCGTAGATCCGGTGGCGTCTCGTGCCCTGGCACAGGGTCCTGCCTCTCCTGGAAGGTCATCGGGCCACCTCGATCGCGGTCAGCTCGGCCATCAGCCGGGACGGGTCGGCGGCGCGGACGAGTGCCTCTCCGACGAGGACGGCGTCGGCACCCGCCGCGGCGTAGCGGGCGGCGTCCTGCGGTCCGGAGATCCCGGACTCCGCGACACGGATACGATCCGCCGGGATGAGGGGCACGAGGCGCTCGAAGACGGCCGGATCCACCTCGAGTGTCTTCAGGTTCCGGGCGTTGACACCGATGACGTCGGCACCGAGCTCGACGGCCCGACGCGTCTCGTCCTCGTCGTGCACCTCGACCAGCGGCGTCATCCCCAAGGACCGGATCAGCTCGTGGAGCCGCCGCAGGTCGTCGTCGGCGAGAGCGGCGACGATGAGCAGGACGAGGTCCGCACCATGCGCCCGCGCCTCGTGGACCTGGTAGTCCGTGACCACGAAGTCCTTGCGCAGGAGCGCCGTGTCCACCTCGGCGCGCACCGCATCGAGGTCGGCGAGACTGCCGCCGAAGCGGCGCTGCTCGGTGAGGACGCTGATCGCGCTTGCTCCGCTGCGTTCGTACTGCGCCGCGAGCGTGGCGGGCTCGGGGATGTCCGCGAGGTCCCCCTTGCTCGGACTCCGCCGCTTGACCTCGGCGATCACCGACAGGAAGGGCCGCCGCAGGGCCCTGCGCACCTCCCGCGGGGGCGGTGCCTTCACGGCGAGCTCGGCGACGGCCCCGAGCGGGGTCCTCTCCTGGCGGTCGGCCAGGTCCGCCCGAACGCCGGCGATGATGTCGTCGAGCACGGTGGGCATGTCCGACAGGTTAACCGCGTGTCCCCTCACGGCGTACCGCGGTCCGTCGTCGGGTCCTCACCACCGGAGAGGCGCTCCCAGTCCGTGGCGACGCGTTCGCCCCGTCGACCGGCCCCGTCCGGGTCGGGTCGGTCGTATGCCGCGGAGGGAAGCGGCCACCGGGTGACACCCCGCCAGACCAGCACTCCGGTCAGCACCGCGCCCAGCGCGGGAACCAGGGCCAGATAGGCCCAGACCGTCGCCTCCGCGCTCGCCTCGAGGGTGCCGGTGCGTCCCGTCACGGCCGCGGCGCTGGTTCCGAGAACGGTCTCGGGGTCGACCAGCACGCCGGTCACCAGCCCCGCCATGGTGGCACCGGTGACGAGCAGGACAACCGATGCGATGCGCCGACCGAGACGCCTGGTCGCCGCGGCGGCGACTGCTCCCGCGAGGACGACCAACCCGAGCGCGACGAACCCCGTCACCGCCTCCTGGCCGGTGACCTCCTGCAGGCTCCCGCCGATCATGGCGTCGTCCACTGTCCCTCGCACCCATGGCTGCCGTGCGGCGACGGCCGTTCCCAGCGCTGTGAGCGCGCCGAGGCCGATCGTCGCCGGGCGTCCCGACAGCGCGCTCACAGCGTCGGGTCCATGTCCGCGACCTGCTCCGAATCCTGCTGCTGCGAGTGCTGCTGCTCCCCTATCGCCTGCCTCGACTCCCGAACGGGTCGCAGGCCCGCGGCCGTCGCGACCGCCCGAAGGGCCGCGGTCGCCTTGGCGACGCACTCGCGGTGCTCGCTGAGGGGGTCCGAGTCCGCGACGATCCCGGCGCCGGCCTGGACGAAGGCGGTTCCATTCCGCAGCACAGCCGTCCGGATGGCGATCGCCATGTCCAGGTCGCCGTGGAAGTCGATGTAGCCCACCACTCCGCCGTAGACCCCTCTTCGGGACCCTTCGTAGTGCTCGATGAGCTCCATCGCTCTCGGCTTCGGGGCCCCGGAGAGCGTTCCGGCGGGGAACGTGGCTCGCAGCACGTCGTAGGCCCGGGCCCCGTCACGCAAGCGGCCCGTCACGGTGGATTCGATGTGCATGACGTGGCTGTACCGCCGCACGGTCATGAACTCGACGACCTCGACAGTGCCGGGATCGCAGACCCGACCGAGGTCGTTGCGTCCGAGGTCGACGAGCATGACGTGCTCCGAGCGCTCCTTGGGGTCGGCGAGCAGCTCCTCCTCGAGCCGGACGTCCTCCTCCGGGTCCTTGCCCCGGGGTCGGGAGCCGGCGATGGGGTGGGTGATCGCCGTGCGGCCGGACACCTTGACCAGGGCCTCGGGCGAGGAACCGACCACGTCGACGACGTCCCCGTCGACCGTCGGGATCCGGAACAGGTACATGTACGGACTGGGGTTGCCGGCTCGCAGCGCCCGGTAGACGTCGAGCGGTGCCGCTGAGCAGGGCATGCTGAACCGCTGGGACAGGACCACCTGGAACACCTCGCCGGCGCGGATGTCCTCCTTCGCGGACTCGACCATCTCGACGTACGCGTCCTCCCCCACCGAGGACGTCACCGCTGCGAGTGCGTCGGCGACGGCCGCGGGGTCGATCGCCGCGACGGTCGACGACGCCGGCTCGGCGAGCTCGGCCGTCATCCGGTCCAACCGTGCGACCGCGTCGGCCCACGCATCCTGCACCCGGTCGGGGGTGTCGTCGTAGTTGACCGCGTTGGCGACGAGCAGCACGGTCCCGTCACTGTGGTCGAACACCGCGACATCGGTTGCGAGCATCATGGCGATCTCGGGCAGCCCGAGGTCGTCGGTGGCGGTCTCTGGGAGACGCTCCCACCGGCGCACCGCGTCATACCCGACCAGCCCGACCATCCCACCGGTCAACGGGGGCAGGCCCGGCAGCGGATCGGTCGCGAGCGCGTCCACGGTCCCCGCGAGGGCCTCGGTCGCAAGACCCGTCGTGGGGACTCCCGCCGGTGGGTCTCCGATCCAGCACGCCTCCCCGCCACGCGAGGTCAGCGTCGCCGAGGACGCCGCCCCGATGATCGAGTACCGGGACCAGACGCCACCGTGCTCGGCCGACTCGAGCAGGAAGGTGCCGGGGCGGGAGCGGGCGAGCTTGCGGTAGATCCCCACGGGAGTCTCGGCGTCGGCCATGAGGCGACGCACGACGGGGACGACGCGCCGGTCCTCGGCGAGCAGCTCGAAGGTGGGCAGGTCGGGCCAGGTGGCACCGACATCGAGGGCGGGATGCGGGGCGGAGGGGCGCGCAGGGCCGGCGGGATGCGGGGCGGAGGGGCGCGCAGGGCCGGCGGGATGCGGGGCGGAGGGGCGCG
>JBAUUB010000107.1:0-1627 GCA_049582485.1 Dermatophilaceae bacterium | reverse complement strand
ACTCCACGAAGAAGGTCACCGACGTCGATAGGACGATGGCATCTTTGACGTTCCTTCTGGACTCCTGTGATCTAGCCGGGGGAAGGAACTTCCCGATGCTCTGCTTCAACCATTCCGTGAAGACGAGCCGGACCGTTGTGGCCAGCACGAGGAGGAGGCTGTACGTGCCGAATGCGGCGGGGGGAAAGATGCGGGTGAAGATGACCGACGTCAGGAGCAGGAGTCCCGCTGGCACGACGGTGCTGGGCGTGTAGATGAGAGCTCGCCGCACGAGGGATGTCTTGGGCGTTGAGTCGGCGTCGGTGGAGCGGGTGTCGTCAGCGGGTTCCTCGGCGGGCAAGGCCCCGGGTCGCTCCAACACAGGCCGTTCACCCCTGACTACGCATGTGTCGGACCCCACGCTGTGGAGCCGCGCCCACGGCACTGCGCGCAGCCAGCGGCCCCACGAGCACAGCGGGTTCATGCAGGTAGCGCGTGGCCCGACGCTTCTGGTCGATGTCCCTGATCACCCGCTCGACCTGCGTCACATCGAGATCGACGGCGAGCGCGACCTCGGGAAGCGGTATGCGGTGGTCGCGGGCGTACAAACAGAGGTCCATGAGGTCGTGAGGCAGTGAGAAGTAGAACTCCTCTTGCGACTGCTCCAGTGAGTAGGTGTCCGTCGTGGACGGCCGGGCCCGGATCTCCGCCGGCACGCCGAGGTGCTCGGCCAGCGCATACACCTGCGTCTTGTACAGGTGGGCGATCGGCTTGATGTCGGCGGCGCCGTCGCCGAGCTTGACGAAGAAGCCCTGGTCGTACTCCAGGCGGTTCGGTGTTCCGGTCGTGGCGTAGTTGAGCCGGTCGGCGTGGTGGTACTCCAGCATCTTGCGTACGCGTTGTTTGAAGTTCGTGGCGGCCACCACCCCGAGATATGCCTCGGTGGAGAGCCGATGACGCGAGCGGACTCCGTCCGGATCCTCTACGACGATCGAGTAGATCCGCAGGGTGTCGTCGCGGGTGACGCTTGGGAGGACGATCTTGGAGCGCCAGCCAGGGCCGTAGTCCGGAACCACCTGACGGACGGCGTGGTCGTACCGCCGGTAGCACCCGACGGCCTCGAGCGTGTCCGCGATCTCCTCAACCACCGAGTCGAAGCCGAAGGTGTCCGAGACCGCCCGGCTCAGCCGCAGCGTCTCGGGTGCGGATGCCCGTTCCGGCATGTGGAGGCCGAAGACCCGGTCCGGCCCGACCGCTTGCACACACAGTGCCGCGGTGACGCTGGAGTCGATCCCCCCGGAGAGGGCGACGACGTAGCCCTTGCGGCGGAAGTCGGAGAGATAGGCCCTCAGGGCCTCGGCGATGCGCTCGGTCTCGGCGGAGCAGTCGATGTCGAGGACGTGGGCCCCGAAGGCAGGTGTGGCGGTCATGCATCCTCCCTGGCTCTGGAGATGTCGATCACCCGGATCGACCGGGGCGCAGTCGAACGGTTCAGCCGCGCACCCTGCACGAACTGCTCATGCAGCAGCTGGGTCGAGAGGACCGAGACCATCCTCATGTTGTCCGTGTTGCCGAAGCTCCGGCTGCGATGCCGTGCCTTCTCGACCAGTCCGGCCACCTGACGAGGGTCGAAGACACCGGCAGCGAG
>JBAUUB010000106.1:0-1850 GCA_049582485.1 Dermatophilaceae bacterium | reverse complement strand
CGGCGCCGAGGTCGACCCAGTCCCCGCGCTCGACGAGCCAGGCGTGGAGGTCCTCAACCGCGCTCAGGTGGTACCGCAAGGTCGTGGAGCCGACCTGGCACACGAGCGCCGGCGGGTCGGCGTCGGGGTCGCGGTGCATCGTGTACGTCGAGGACCCGGGTGCGGTCGTCAGCACCCACGGGTCCGCTGCTGTTCCCGAGCCACTCGTCACGGTGTCCTCCTCGACTCGACGGGGTGCCCTGTTACCGGTCGACTATGGCACCTGCCGCCGTGTGTGTGAACCGGCTCAGGAGCCGTCGGTGGTGTCGATCACGAGCCGGAGCAGATCGGACAGGCCGTCGACGTCCTCCCAGCCGATGTTGGCGAGCAGGACCACGGTCGTGTCGGTGCTCGGGTTCAGCCGGGCGAACGCGGCGACGCCGGGGTCACCGCCGTCCTTGGCGAACACGCCGTCGTCGCGCACGTCGACGCCATAGCCCGGCGCCCATCGGTCGTCCGCCTCGAACCGCGGGGTCAGGACCAGGTCGGGTGTCACGCCGCGCCAGACACCACCGCTCTGGACCGCTCGGAGGAAGCGCTCGACGTCCGGAGCGGACACCACGGCGCCGCCGTCACCCCCGCCGACGGCGGGGACGGAGAAGACATTCGTGCGCCACGGACCGCCCGGGACGAGCGGTGGCAGGTAGCCGAGGGCGACGTCGGGATGGACCTCCTCGAGTGCCGGGTAGCCACTGGCCGACATTCCCGCCGGCTCGAACACGCGTGTCACGACCGCGTCGGTGAACGGCAGGCCGGAGACCTCGCTGAGGATGATGCCGAGCAGGACGTACCCCGCATTGCTGTAGTGGTGCGCCGTGCCCGGCGGGCAGACCGGCGGCAGGTCTGCGAACAGCGGCAGCAGGGCGCGGTAGTCACGCACGCGGTAGGTCGGCAGGGTCTCCCACAGTGCGCCGTAGTCCTCCCGATACCCCGGCAGCTCCTCGTCCTCCTCGAAGTAGTCGGCGATGCCGGACATGTGCGACAGCAGGTGGTGGACGGTGACGTCGTCGCGCAGCGTCGTGGGCCGGTCCCCCGGCGCCAGGAGCGCGACGACGGGGTCGTCGAGGGCGAGCTCACCGCGCCCGGCCGCATCGAGGACTCCGACCGCCGTGAACATCTTGCCGAGCGAGGCCGTCGCGAACCGCGTCGAGGAGTCCACCGGTATGCGGTGGGCCCGATCCGCGTGTCCCGGCCGGACCTCCCAGATCACCTCCGCAGCCCGCGTGACCCGCATGATGCCGGAGAGGTTCTGCTCGGCCTCCAGCTGGTGCGCGAGCTGGCTCGCGCCGGTCCAGGTGTCGTCGCCCATCACGTCAGCATGACGAGTAACGGCCAGCAGCGCCAGGCGATTTCGCCACTCCGGTAATCCGCCCAGGTCATCGTGGCCCTGAGGGCCGACCGAAGCATACACATCGAACGCCTCGGGTGGGGATAAGGGGAGGCCTGATACTTCCCCTCATTCTTTCGGGTGATCTCTTGACTCGACCATTGACCGTGTGCAAGACGGCGGGAATAGTCAGCCGTCAACCCATTCCTGTGGTGTGTCATGCGTGTTCGTGCATGGACGTGCGGACGAACCGCGGGCAGGGGATGGGGACAGGCGCAGGGAACTGCGGTCAAAGTGGGAGAGGAGCACACCCGATGTCTCAGACATCCAGTCGCCGGCGCACCCGCGTGCGGCGCATCGTGGCTCTACTGACGAGCTCGGCTCTTGCCGTGCCGCTGGTGGCCATGAGCACGACGACGGCGACAGCCGTCACAGAGCCGGATCCGCCGTTCTACCTGAACGCGAACGACCTGGACTTCATCCT
>JBAUUB010000105.1:0-2541 GCA_049582485.1 Dermatophilaceae bacterium | reverse complement strand
CGGTGCGCGCCGCGGGCCACGAGCCGGGCGAGCACCGGCAGCAGCCGGATCACCAGGAGCGCGACGGCCACGCCGACGACGGCGGGGACGAGGGCGGCCACCCAGTCCTGGGTCCCTGCGACGATGGTCCCGGCTCGGCGGCGGAGCTGGACCACGAGCAGCACGGCCGCCACGGCGACGGCGACCTCGAGCACCAGTCGGCGGGTGCGCCTGAGCCGGACGGCGCCCTCGGCAGCCCCCGCCTCGAGCCGACGAACCGGGTGCAGCGCCGCGAGCAGCGGCGCGAGGACGACGCCGCCGACGAGCAGCCAGGTGCCCACAGGCACCGCACCCGACCCGGACGCGAGCACCGCCAGCGCACCGACGGCCGCGGCCGGAGCGACCCAGAGCGCGACGTCGCCGACGAGCAGCCGGCCCAGCTGGCCACGGCTCATCCCCCGCGCTCCGAGCAGACGCAGCTCCTCAGCGCGCGTGCCGAGTAGGGCGCCGACCGCGGCCATCAACGTGCTCGCGGCGAGTGCGGCCACTCCGGCGGCCGCGAACAGGGCGAGGACCGAGGTGACACGCACGTCGCGGGCCCACGCGTCGAGCACCGAGGGCAACCCGGTGGCCACGGTCGGCACATCGCCGTCCCAGCCCCCGGGAGCGCTCCGCAGCGACGCGACGCCGTCCCGCAGCGTGGCCGCATCCGCCGCGGTCAGACCGTCCTCGGTGATGCGGTAGCGCCACGTGTGCTCGAACGCCGGCGTCGTCTCCTGCGTCTCCATCCGCTCCGGCATCGGCTGGAACGACCGGCTGAGCGGCGCATACGCCTCCTCGCCGGCGAGCAACGCACCCTGGCTGATCACTCCACCGTCGAAGGACGGCACCGACGCCGTCCCGAGCATCCGACCGTCCGCGCGCCAGAACGGGTCCTCGGCATCCAGCGGGCGGAAGACCCCGACCACCTCGACCACGCCGTCCTCATCCGCGCCGCGCTCGAAGTTGGCCGCCGTGAGGTCGAGCCGGTCCCCGACGCCCACCTCCCAGAGTCGGGCGGTCTCCTCGGCGAGCGCGACGGGCACGACGTCGAGCCGGCGCTGGATCGGCTCCTGGCCGGGCACGGTCGGAATGGGCACGGCGACCGTCTCGGACGGTGCACCGGGCGCCTGCCCCTGGACCCACTCCACGTGCTCGTCAAGGCCGTTCTGGATCCGCACGACGGCCTGTGGTGGATCGACGGTCAGCGG
Organism: Dermatophilaceae bacterium; assembly: GCA_049582485.1. GTDB lineage: Bacteria > Actinomycetota > Actinomycetes > Actinomycetales > Dermatophilaceae > F2B08. Next base: position 1,312 of record JBAUUB010000105.1, on the reverse strand, counting down.
CGTGGCGCGCCGGGCGAGGAGGAACGGGTCGGTCTGCGCCGCATACGTGTAGGTGTCCAGGAGCTCGACGAAGGGTGCGCCGAACCGCTCCCTGGCCACCCGGTCGACGCGCTCGAACGGCGCCGTCGGCGACTGCAGCGGCACCGAGTCGGGGAGCACGCCGAAGGCGCCGAACGCCGGGTCGACCTTGAGACGCAGGGTCACGTCGCGCAGGCCGTCCTCGGCCGCGGCGACGCGGTCGCCGAGGGCCTCGTCATAGGCCGCTCCGGCCGCGCGTGGCACCGCGACGAGGTATGCGGTGGCCAGGCCCGCGAGGACGGCGATGGCGATGCGCAGCGCGCGTCGGGTGCCGGCCGAGCGCACCTCGGCGAGCCAGAGTCTGATCACCGTGGTTCGATCAACGTGGTCCGGTCAACGTGGTCGGCTCACTGGGGTCGGCGCGCGTGCCCGGGCTGCCCGTGGGTGCGGCGCTGCTCCTTGAGGCGGGACTCGGCCAGGTGCCGCCTGCCCTCGACAAGCTTGTCGCGGACCTCGCGCTCGGCGTCCCGCAGCGGCTGCCAGTAGCCGTCGTCGTACTCCTCGACGATCTGGAAGGTCCACCGCCCGGGCAGCACGTTGCGACCGACGATGCGGGTGCTCAGCGTGTCGGCCAGCTCGGTGTGCCCGGCGGCGCGCAGCTGGTCGACGGCGTCACCGATCTTGAAGTCCGCTTCCCCGGTCAGCTGGTGGAAGGAGTAGAGGTGGCCCCGGGCCCGCTCGACCGTCTCGAGTGCCTCGGTGAGACGGCCGACCGCCTCGATGGTCGCGTCGTCGACGCCCGGGGGATCGCTGTGCTCGTCGTGCATGGGCCAACCGTATGCGGTGGCCCCCTGACCTGCACAAGGGCCCCTCCCGGGCCGAGAACACCTGGCCGGCCACACCTAGACGGCGCTCTCGCGCAGCCCCGCGGCGAGGTCCGTCGTCAGCCGGCGCGCGGCGACGAGGGTCGCGAGGACGAGGGCGCCGGTCGTCGCGACCGCGACAATCACGACGGCGGGCCAGGGCACGACGGCGCGCACCGACGGCACCAGCGGATGACCGTCGCCGCCGACGAGGAGCGGGACCACCGCATACGTGACGAGCACGCCGACCGCGAGACCCGCGGTGACCGCGAGCGCGATGACGACCCAGCGCTCCACGAGCACCGTGAACCGGATCCGGGCCGGCGCGAGGCCGAGGGCGTGCAGGACGGCGCTCTCCTGGCGCCGCGTGCGACCGACGGCCGCGGTCGTGGCGGCGAAGCCGAGCGCGGCCAGCACCGTGGCGGCCACCC
>JBAUUB010000104.1:0-5415 GCA_049582485.1 Dermatophilaceae bacterium | reverse complement strand
GTGCGAGATCTCGCACCGAACTGATGATTACGCACCAAACGCGGGGAGGGCGGGTCAGGTGAGGGTGGCGCCGGTGCCGGCGGCGGCCCGCTCGCGGAGCCAGTCGGTGGGCCGGAAGCGCTCGCCGTATGCGTCGGCCAGCTCATCCGCTCGCGCCACGAAGCCGGCGAGGCCGTTCCCGTGGTCCGCTGACGCGTAGTTGGTCATGAACGTCGCCGGCCCTCCGGTATGCGGTGGGAACCCGATCCCGAAGATGCCGCCGATGTTGGCCGACTCGGTGTCGCGCAGGACGCCCTCCTCGAAGCAACGGGCGGTGTCGAGTGCCATCGCGAAGAGGTAGCGGTCCTGGATGTCGGCCATCGGCACGACGGTGCCACGCGCGAAGTGCTCCCGCAGGCCCGACCACAGCCGCTTCGGCCCGTCGGCCGGGTAGTCGTAGAAACCGGCTCCGGCGGCCCGGCCCTTGCGACCGAACTCCTCCACCATCCGGTCGATGAGCGCCTCGCCAGGACGCACCTCGCGCGTCCTGCTCTCCTCGGCGGCGGCCTTGTCGGCCTCGGCGCGGATGTGCTGGGTAAGGGTGAGCGAGACCTCGTCGGTCATCGCGAGCGGCGGGGCGGGGAAGCCGGCCATCGTCGCGGCGCGCTCGATGGTCTGCGGGTCGACGCCCTCGGCGAGCAGGTCGGCGCCCTCGGCGATGAGCTGGCCGAAGACCCGGCTCGTGAAGAACCCGCGGCCGTCGCCGACGACGATCGGGATCTTGCGGATCTGCTGGACGATGTCGACCGCCCGCGCGGTGGTCTCGTCCGAGGTCTGCTCGCCGCGGATGATCTCGACGAGCTGCATCCTGTCGACCGGGCTGAAGAAGTGCAGCCCGATGAAGTCGTCCGGCCGCGTGACGAACGAGGCGAGGCTCGTGATCGGCAGCGTCGAGGTGTTCGAGCAGAGCAGCGTCTCCGGCCCCACGACCGCTTCGATCTCGGCGAAGACGCTCTTCTTCAGCTCGTAGTCCTCGAAGACAGCCTCGATGACGACGTCGACACCGGCGAGGTCGGCCATGTCGGCGGTGGGGTGGATCCGGGCGAGCACCTCGTCGGCCGCCGCCTGCTCCATCCGGCCCCGCTCGACGGCCTTGGCGAGCAGCCGCTCGCTGTGCGCCTTGCCCTTCTCGGCGCCCTCGAGCGTGACGTCCCGCAGGACGACGTCGATGCCGGAGCGGGCGCAGGCGTAGGCGATCCCGGCGCCCATCATCCCGGCGCCGACCATGCCGACCCGACCGACCCGGCGCTTCTCGAACGGCTCGCCGTCAGGGCCCTCCGGTCGCAGCCGGCCGGAGTTGATCGCCTGCAGGTCGAAGAAGAACGCCTGGATCATCGCGGTGCTCACCGGCCCGGTCGCCAGCGACGTCAGGTAGCGGCTCTCGATCCGGCTCGCGGTGTCGAAGTCGACCTGCGCGCCCTCGACGGCGGCGGCCAGAATCGCCCGCGGCGCCGGCATCGGCGCACCCTTGAGCTGCTTGCGCAGGGTGGCGGGGAACGCCGGCAGGTTCGCGGCGAAGGACGGGTTGCTCGGCGTCCCGCCCGGGATCTTGTGGCCCTTGACGTCCCAGGGCTTGACCGCCGCCTCCTCGTCGTCCGCGTGCGCGAGGATCCAGGCTCGAGCGGCGGGCGCGAGCTCCTCGCGGGTCGCCACGAGCTCGTCGACCACGCCCTTGTCGTATGCGTCGGCCGGCGTGCGCTGCTGACCCTGCAGCAGCCAGGACATCAGGGCCTCGGCGATGCCGAGCATCCGCACCGTCCGGGTCACCCCTCCCCCGCCCGGGAGCAGGCCGAGGGTGACCTCGGGGAAGCCGAGCTTGACCTTGGGGTCGTCGACGGCGATCCGGTAGTGGCACGCCAGCGCCAGCTCGAACCCGCCTCCGAGGGCCGCGCCGTTCACGCACGCGACGACCGGCCGGCCGAGCCGCTCGAGCCGGCGCAGCGAGGCCTTCATGAACTCGACCCCGGCGAGGAACTCCTCCGCGTGCTCCGGCCTCGCCGCCTGGAGGTCGGTGAGGTTGCCGCCGGCGAAGAAGGTCTTCTTGGCCGACGTGAGCACGACGCCGGTGATCTCGTCGCGTTCGGCCTCGAGCCGCTCGACGGTCTCCGCGAAGGAGCCGATGAACAGCTCGTTCATCGTGTTCGCGCCGGCGGTGGGGTCGTCCATCGTGAGCGTGACGATCCCCTCGTCGTCGCGCTCGTAGCGAATCATGTTCACCGAGTCGTTCAGGTCGCCCGAGTCGTTCAGGTCCGCGGCGTCGTTGGTCAGGTCAGTCATGTCTCTTCAGTCCTTGGGGTCCGTGCCGCGTCAGACGCGCTCGACGATGGTGGCGATGCCCATGCCGCCGCCGATGCAGAGGGTCGCGATGCCGGTCGTGAGGTCGCGCCGTTCGAGCTCGTCGACGAGAGTGCCGAGGATGACCGCACCGGTCGCGCCGAGCGGGTGGCCCATCGCGATCGCCCCGCCGTTGACGTTGGTCTGCTCCTCGGTCCAGCCCATCTCCGACATGAGCTTGAGCGGCACGGCGGCGAACGCCTCGTTGATCTCGACGAGGTCGATGTCGGTGGCCGACATCCCGGCGACGGCGAGCGCCTTGCGGCACGCGGGCGCCGGTCCGGTGAGCATGATCGTCGGCTCGGACCCGACGACGGCGGCCGAGACGATCCGGGCCCGTGGGGTCAGCCCCATCTCGGCGCCGACGGCGTCACTGCCCACCACCACCAGCGCGGCGCCGTCGACGATGCCCGAGGAGTTGCCCGCGTGGTGCACGTGCCGGATCTCGTCGACCCAGTGGTACTTCTCGAGCGCCACGTGGTCGAAGCCACCCATGTCGCCGATCGCCGCGAACGACGGCTTCAGGCCGCGCAGCGACTCCAGCGAGGTGTCCGGGCGGACCTTCTCGTCGCGGTCGAGGACGACGATCCCGTTCTGGTCGCGCACCGGCACGACCGAGCGCCCGAACCGGCCGGCCTCCCACGCAGCCGCGGCGCGGCGCTGACTCTCCACCGCATACCGGTCGACGTCCTCGCGGGAGTAGCCCTCGACGGTCGCGATCAGATCGGCACTGATCCCCTGCGGAACGAAGTCGGTCGCGAGCGCGGTCGCGGGGTCCATCGCCCAGGCACCGCCGTCGCTGCCCATCGGGACCCGCGACATCGACTCGACACCGCCGGCGACGATGAGGCTCTCCCAGCCGGAGCGCACCCGCGCGGCGGCCTGGTTGACCGACTCCAGCCCCGACCCGCAGAACCGGTCGAGCTGCACGCCCGCGACGGGCTCGGGCCACCCGGCCTTGAGCGCCGCGATCCGCGGGAGCACCGAGCCCTGGTCCCCCAGCGGCGAGACGATGCCCATGACGATGTCGTCGACCCGCTCGGTGACCAGGCCCGGGTTGCGCTCGGCGAGAGCCTGGAGCAGCCCGACGGTGAGGTCGATCGGCTTTACCTCGTGGAGCGAGCCGCTCGCCTTGCCGCGCCCGCGCGGCGTGCGCACGGCGTCGTAGATGATCGCCTGTCCGGTCATGGTGTCGCTCTCACTCCTGTGGCACTCGCGAAATCGCAGGTATGCGGCGCGCACCTGCCGCCGCACTCCTATCCTGAACATATGTATAGCAGCGGTGACGACCGTCTAGCCGAGGGTGTGACCCACACCGTCCTCAACCAGCCGCCGCCGCGGGTGGAGGTCGACGAGTACGGCACGAACGCGGCGCTGCGCGAGGCGGTGCACGCCTTCGGGGCGGGCTGGGCCGAGGAGTCCCTGCGCCGCACCGGTCGGCTCGTCGGCCAGGGGGACTTCCAGCGCGACGCCGAGCTCGCACACACCTCTCCGCCGCGCCTGCACACGCACGACCGGTACGGCCACCGGGTGGACGAGGTGGAGTTCCACCCGGGCTACCACCGGATCATGGGCGCTGCGGTCGGGGCCGGTGCACACACGAGCGCCTGGGCCGAGCCGGGCCAGGGGGCGAACGTCGCCAGGGCCGCCCAGTTCCACCTCTTCGCCCAGGTCGAGCCCGGCCACGCGTGCCCGGTCTCGATGACCCACGCCGTCGTGCCGTCGCTGCAGACCACGCCCGCAGTGGCGCAGGAGTGGCTGCCGCGGGTGTACTCGCGGCACTACGACCCGCAGCTGCGCGACCCGGCGACCAAGGACAGCGCGATCTTCGGCATGGCGATGACCGAGAAGCAGGGCGGCTCGGATGTGCGGGCCAACACCACGCGAGCGGTCCGGACCGGTTCACACGGCGAGGGCACCTATGCGCTGACCGGCCACAAGTGGTTCTGCTCGGCTCCCCAGTCCGACGCCTTCCTCGTCCTCGCCCAGACAGGGCTGAACGAGGGTGGGCAGGGCCTCTCGTGCTTCCTCGTGCCGCGCGTGCTGCCGGGCGGCGAGCACAACCCGTTCGCGATCCAGCGGCTCAAGGACAAGCTCGGCAACAGGTCCAACGCCTCGAGCGAGATCGAGCTGTCCGGCACGGTCGGGTGGCTCGTCGGCGAGGAGGGCCGCGGCGTGCGGACCATCGTCGAGATGGTCAACCGGACCCGGCTCGACTGCGTCATCGGCACCGCCGCCGGCATGCGGCAGTCGGTCGCCGAGGCGGCCTGGCACGCCCGGCACCGGTCGGCGTTCGGGGCGCTGCTCGTCGACCAGCCGGCCATGACGGCGGTGCTGGCCGACCTCCAGCTCGAGGCCGAGGCGGCGACCTGGACGATGATGCGGCTCGCCGGCGCACTCGACGCCACCGATGGCCAGGCCGCGGCGTTCTCGCGGCTGGCGACGCCGGTCGCGAAGTACTGGGTGTGCAAGCGCGGCCCGGAGCACGCCTACGAGGCGCTCGAGTGCCTCGGCGGCAACGGCTACACCGAGGCCTTCCCGCTCGCGCGGCGCTACCGCGAGCAGCCGGTGCTCGCCGTCTGGGAGGGCTCCGGCAACGTCATCGCGCTCGACGTGTTGCGGGCGATGGCGACCGCGCCGGACTCGGTCGAGGCGTTCCTCGCCGAGCTCGAGCCGGCCCGTGGACACTCGGCCCTGTTCGACTCGGCCCTGGACCGCTGCCTGACGCTGATGCGGTCGGCCGAGCCGCGCACCGCGCGCCAGGTCGTCGAGGCGATGGCGCTCGCCCTGCAGGCCGGGGTGCTCATCCGGTATGCGCCGGGCACCGTCGCCGACGCCTTCGTCCAGGCGCGGTTCGGCTCGGACCGCAGCCTCGTCTACGGCGCGCTCCCGACCGGCGTCGACGTCGCTGCGCTCGTCGAACGCGCCTGAGGCGTGGTCGCCGAGCGGCGCTCGTCGAACGCGCCTGAGGCGTGGTCGCCGCTGATCGCCGCCTCGCCCAGCCCGCCGCGAGAGCCCCCACCCCCACCCCCGGGTTGGGGG
>JBAUUB010000103.1:0-10704 GCA_049582485.1 Dermatophilaceae bacterium | reverse complement strand
GGTCTGGAGCGCTGCGGGCCGGGGTGTTGTCGCGGTCGGTCATCGGTCGGCGTTCGGTGGATGCGGCATCGTCATCGAGGCTGCGCCGATCAGAAGTCCACCGGCACCTCGGCGACGGCCGGGGCCGGCTCCTCGGGTGGACGCCCGATGCCGAGCTTCTCCTTGATCCTGCGCTCGAGCTCGTCGGCGAGGTCGGGGTTGTCGCGCAGGAACTGGCGCGCGTTCTCCTTGCCCTGGCCGAGCTGGTCGCCGTCGTAGGTGTACCAGGCGCCGGCCTTGCGGACGAAGCCGTGGTCGACACCCATGTCGATGAGGCCACCCTCGCGGGAGATGCCGTGGCCGTAGAGGATGTCGAACTCGGCCTGCTTGAACGGCGGGGAGACCTTGTTCTTGACGATCTTGGCGCGGGTCCGGTTGCCGACCGCATCGGTGCCGTCCTTGAGTGTCTCGATCCTGCGGACGTCAATGCGGACCGAGGCATAGAACTTCAGCGCCTTGCCGCCCGTCGTTGTCTCAGGGCTGTTGTGCACCATGACGCCGTCCGCGAAGTAGTTGGCCGTGCCTGCCACTTCGATGTCATAACGGGGGGCTGCATCGGCGAGATGTACCACCTTGCTGTCGAGCACACGCCCAGCGACAAGGCCCCATTGCGGCTCAATGAACTCTGGAGTGACGTCGAACATCCCCCGGAGGTTCGGAAGCAGCTTGTACTCCATCGACGGATGGATGAAGGGGGCCACGATTTCCTGGAACCGACGACTTCCCGCAGTCGTGAACTGGAGAGCCGCTATATTCCGCCGCCCCTTCGAGATGAGTTTCACGTCGCAGCCCCACTGGTCATTCAGGTAGCCAGCAAGGCGGTTTCGGGAGCCTTCGTTGAAGGCCTCGACACAGATCTCGATGCGTCCACTACCACCTTGGGTGCGCGCCTGGACACCCTTGCTTCGAAGGGTGAACGTCCCGTCATCCATGTACCAGACGGCAAGGGCCAAAGGCGTCAAGGCCTTGATGTACTCGTCGGAGATGTGCTTCTTCCCATCACCCCAATAGACCGTTTCGCGCAGTTCGGCCAACTCAGGGAGGGGTGTGAGGTCGAGGTGAACAGCCCCGTTTGGGCGGACGGTGCGACTCTGCCGGATGTTTCCCAGCATCGAGGCTTTCCAGTCGAGGTACGCCACTTGGTTGCGGCCATGTCCCATACGGAATCGGGCGCTGCAACCATCCCGAGCAACCGGACCGCTCAAATTGCCGTCGCCCATGAGGCCACCCAAGATGACCTGCCACTGCTGGTCACTCAACTTGATTTGCGCAGGTGTCATGACCCGGTCACCCTCAATGAGTTCGCCCGCCTCGCGCCAGCCACCCGGGGTGCGGACGGCATGATTGGCAGTAAGCCGAAGGGTGGAGGTGGCAGGGTGGCCCGTACCGGTGCCCCCGCGACGAACAGTCAAGTCGATGAACCTCTGCGTTGGTCCGTTGTTGAACCAATTCGTTATGGGTCGTGCCTCGATCTCGTCTGACTTCGGGTTGTACGTCAGAATCTCCACCTGCTCACGCCCCTCGACGAGATCCCCGATCTTTCGAGTCGTGCCATCGGCAAGGGCGACCCGAGAGTCGTAAGCCAGACACCCGAACATGATTCCGATTTTTTCACGAAGCTGATTGATAAAAATAGCCGTGGTGCCGGTGTTGCTCAGGGCGCCGGTGATCTTGCGCAGCGCCTGGCTCATCAAGCGGGCCTGGAGACCGACGTGGCTGTCCCCCATCTCGCCCTCGATCTCGGCGCGCGGCACGAGGGCGGCCACGGAGTCGATGACGATGATGTCGAGGCTGCCGGAGCGGATGAGCATGTCGGCGATCTCGAGCGCCTGCTCACCTGTGTCGGGCTGGCTGACGAGGAGGTTGTCGGTGTCGACACCGAGCTTCTTCGCGTACTCGGGGTCGAGGGCGTGCTCGGCGTCGATGAAGGCCGCGATGCCGCCGGCCTTCTGGGCGCTGGCGACCGCGTGCAGTGCCACGGTCGTCTTGCCGCTCGATTCGGGACCGTATATCTCCACCACCCGTCCGCGCGGGAGTCCGCCGATGCCGAGGGCGACGTCGAGTGCGATCGACCCGGTCGGGATGACCTCGATCGGGGGCCGGATGTCATCGCCGAGGCGCATGACGGCGCCCTTGCCGTGGGCCTTCTCGATGTGGCCCATGACTGTGGAGAGAGCCTTGAGCCGCTCCTCCTGGTTGGGGGGTGTGCCGCTGGCGCTGCGGAGCGCGCCGTTGACAGGGGCAGGCGTTCGAGCCATCTCTGCCGTCTCCTTCGTCTGATCGAGGTCGGTCACGTCCACCTTCGACCTCACAGCTGCGCGAGCGGACGTTCTCTGCTGTCAGGTCAGACGCTAGGCGGGGGCACTGACAGCCGTCTCACTGCTGCCGTGGGGCTGTGGACGACACGCCGTCAGGACTCTCGCGTGGGGACAACACTACGACGAACACATGTTCGATCCGGCTCGACACGCCCGGATCCGTCACACGGATCGGCGGCCTCCTCAGACCTGCGATCCGCGCCCCGAATAGCGGAGACCGAAGACCGCAGACCGTCCGGACTCCTCAGGTCAGCAGCAACCGGGAGATCCGTCGGCCGGCGCCCCACAGCCCAAGTCCGGCCAGCCCGAACAGGTAGGCAGCGCTCACGAGCAGTCCCCAGTCCACGTCTCCGAGGAGCAGACCGCGCTGGATCTCGACGCCGTGATAGAGCGGCATGAGCCGGACCAGCCACTGGAGCGCCTCCGGATACACCGACAGCGGGAAGAAGGTGGCCGAGAACAGGAACATCGGCTGGATGACCAGGTTGATGAACTCGAAGTCCTTCCACGACGTCATGTACGTCGTCGCCCACATCCCCATCGCGGCGAACGCGGCGCCGATGAGCAGGGCCGCGGGAATGGCCAGCACCGCCCACCACGACTGCACGAACCCCATGACGAGCGCGACGAGGAAGAAGATCGCCGAGTAGGTCCCGCCCCTGATCAGCGACCACAGGATCTCGCCGACCGCGATGTCCCAGGGGCGCGCCGGGGTGGCCAGCATCGTGTCGTAGGTCTTGGAGAACCTCAGCTTGAAGAAGAAGTTGTAGGTCGTGTCGGCGATGGCGCCGTTCATGGCCGACGCGGCGAGCATCGCGGGAGCGACGAACGCGGCATACGGCACGACCATGCCGCTGTCGGTCGTGACGGTCTGGACAAGGGCGCCGAGGCCGATCCCGATCGAGAACAGGTAGAACACCGGCTCGACGAATCCGGAGAGGAACAGCCACCACATCCGTCGGAACGCGACGACGTCGCGGAGCAGCACGAAGCGCCACAGCGCGTACCCGACCACCTACGGCACCAGCCTCTGCTGAAGCGCCCGCTGGGCGAGGATCGCACCGATGAGGATGTATGCGGTGAGGACTCCCACGTGAACCCACCACAGGTCGGGCACGGGTCCGCCGAGGAACGCGGCCCGGCCGAGCTCGATGCCGTGCCACAGGGGTGTGGCCCACGCGAACGGCTGGATCCACGTCGGCAGCTGCTCGATCGGGAAGAAGGCTCCGGAGAACAGCATCAGCGGAGTGACGACGAGCCGGAAGATCGCGGAGTACACCGAGTCGGTGTCGGTCTTGGCGGCGATGATGAACAGCGGAGTGGAGAAAGCCATCCCGGTCAGAACCGCGACCGGCGTTCCGAGCAGCGCCCACCACGACTGCACTCCCCCGAACAGGGCGGAGATGAACGTGAACGCGAGCGCCGAGGTCGCGACGTTGAACGCGATCATCAGCCAGTGCGCCCGCAACGTGTCGCCGACCGAGTGCGGGGCCTGCAGCATCGCCCGGTAGAACTGGTTCCACTTGACGAACCCCATGACCGGCCAGGTCGACTCGCCGACGGCGGTCTGCATCGCCGTGACCATGACGAGCCCCGGCACGACGTAGAGCAGGTACGGCACACCGTCGACGCCACCGCTGCTCTCGTCGACGAGGCTGCCCACGCCCAGGCCCATCGAGGCGAGGAAGAGCACCGGCAGGAGGAACCGGGTGATGAGCACGCCGCGGATCGTCCGCCGGAACAGCAGCCAGTGGTAGCCGACGAGGACACCGGTGCGCTCGACCACGCCGAGGTCGCGTCTGGGGCCGGCCGCAAGTCGAGAGCCGCCCGGAGCGGGCACCGGCGCGGAGGCGGGGGCGTCTGCACTCATCGTTCTGCGCTCATCGGTCCGCGCTCATGGGTCTGCTCATCAGTCGACCAGGGTCCGGCCGGTGAGGTGCAGGAAGACGTCCTCGAGCGTCGAGCGGCGGACGAGGACGGACAGCGGCGCGAGCTCTCGCGAATGGACAGCCGAGGCGGCAGCGTCACCGTCGTCCGCATACAGCAGGATCCGGTCCGGGAGCACCTCCATCCGGTCACCGATCCCCTCGAGGCGGCCGGCGTGCGCGGTGTGGTCGTCGATGTCGAAGCGGACCTCGACGACCTCGCGGGTCGAGTAGCGCGTGATGAGATCGCGCGGGCTGCCCTCGGCGGCGATCCGGCCCTTGTCCATGACGACCAGCCGGTCGCAGAGCTGCTCGGCCTCGTCCATGTAATGCGTCGTGATGATGAGCGTGACGCCCTGACGCTTCAGCCGGAACAGCCGGTCCCAGAGCACGTGCCGCGCCTGCGGGTCCAGACCGGTGGTCGGCTCGTCGAGGAGCAGCAGCTCGGGGTTGTTGATGAGGCTGCGCGCGATGACCAGGCGGCGCTTCATGCCGCCGGAGAGGGGCTCGACCTTGTCGTGGCGCCGCTCGCTGAGCTGAGCGAACTCGAGCAGCTCGCTCGCCCGCTCGCGCACCTCCGCACGGGAGAGGCCGAAGAACCGGCCGTAGACCCAGAGGTTCTCCTCGACGGAGAGCTCCTCGTCGAGCAGGTCCTTCTGCGGGCAGTTGCCGAGCCGGGCGCGGATCTGCGGGCCGTCGGTCGCCGGGTCCAGGCCGAAGATCCGCAGCTCGCCGGAGGTGACGGGCGAGACCCCGCCGATCATCCGCATCGTGGAGGACTTGCCCGCGCCGTTGGGACCCAGGAAGCCGAACGACTCGCCCTTGTGCACCTCGACGTCGATGCCGTCGACGGCGGTGAAGTCCCCGAAGCGTTTCGTCAGGTCACGCGCGGTGAGGAGCACTGTGTCGGTCACGATCGGCCACAGTAGCCGAGGCGTGCGACAGCCCCGAACCGGTTTGCCGGGCGGCTCACCGGCGGTGCGGCTCCTCCCGGCCGAGCCGGCGCTCCTCGGGCACGTCGAGGTCGCGGCACAACGCGAGCCAGACCTCCCGAGGTGGCAGACCCGCCTCGAGTGCCTCCTCGGCCGTCCGGTCCCCGAGGGTGCCGAGCACGTGCGAGTGGGCCAGCGCCTGCGCCGGTCCGTCGCCGAACTCGTCCCGCATCAGGGTCCAGAACTCCGAGAGCCACATGGTCAGCGATCGTATGCGCTGCTCACCCGGGTCCGTGACCGCACTCAGAGTCGCCGCAGGTCCTCGGGCGAGAGGTCGTGCAGGCCGAGGGTGTCCGGCGTGCGGGGACCCTCGGCGCGGAAGTCGCGGCGCAGGACGACCGAGGCGATCTGGATGACGGCGTCGATGGTCGGTGTCGCGACCCCGATCTTGCGCCCGAGCTCGGACATGAAGACCATCCCGTAGGGCACGTCCTCGGTGAGGTAGCGGAAGTCGAGCGTCGACGGCGCCTGGGACTTCGCGAACCCGATGCCCTGGTTGTAGCCGGTCTGGTAGGTCGCGTCGCCCATGTAGCCCTGCCGGAAGCCCAGCTCGGGCTCGGAGAGGAGCTCGATGCCGAGGGCGGCCGCGAGCGCGAGCCGCTCGGTGTCGACCGCCTCGATCAGGTTGGCGGAGGCGGGTGTCACCCCGTCGGTGTAGAAGAGGAAGTCGCCGTCGGTGTTCTCGATCCGGCTCGCGTTCATCAGCATGATCGCCGGGTGGATGACCGGGTTGCCGTTCTGCAGGGTCGTCTGCAGCACGTTGCGGGCCGGCTCGACCTGCGGCCAGACCTGGGCGAGCCGTTCGACGAGCACGTCGGTGCGGCTGCTCGGGAGGGCGGCGGCGAACAGACCCGTGATGACTCTCGTCGTCACACGCACGACGCCGGGTTCGACGAGCCGGCAGCCGTAGGGCAGCGTGCTCGTCTCGCCGATGACGTACGTGTCGTCGAGGACCTCCAGGCCGAGGGTCTGCTTGAGGACGAGCGCGCCGTTGCACGCACCGGGGACGAGCACGATCGGGACGTCGGGATCGGTGCGGCCGCGCAGCGCCTCGCCGAAGGCGACGGTGCTGTATGCGGGGCCCACCAGAAGCACCAGGCCGGCTCCGTCGAGGGCCGCGTCGAGGTCGTGCCCCGCGTAGCGGATCGGCACGGTCCCCTCGAACTTCACGCGCCCCTCGATCCGGCCGGTGCGTGCGATCGCGTCGATGTTGTCGGGGAACTGCGGCAGGTCCCACATCGCGACCTCGTGGCCGTTCTGCGCCCACTCGAAGGCGGCGGCGGTGGCTCCGTTGCCGGAGCCGAGGATGGTCACGCGCATGGGGTCTCCTGGGCGGTCGCTCTGTCATGGCCGGTGCCTCAACCCTGCCATGACCCTTCCTCGCACGATCGAGGCGGGGCGCGTTGTCGGTGCAGGGTGGCAGGCTTGTCCGCGATGACCAGCACCGACATCGAGGGCGCCGCGAGCAGCGCTGACATCCTCGACCGCTTCTCCACGGCGACGGCCGAGTGGTTCCGCCGCAGCTTCGCCGCGCCCACCTCCGCGCAGGTCGGGGCGTGGACGGCGACGAGCTCCGGTCGGCACGCCCTCGTCGTCGCCCCGACCGGATCGGGCAAGACCCTCTCGGCATTCCTGTGGGCGCTGGACCGCCTCGTCGTCGAGGGTCCGCCGGAGGACGCCATGCGCCGGTGCCGCGTGCTCTACGTCTCGCCGCTCAAGGCCCTCGCCGTCGACGTCGAGCGCAACCTGCGCAGCCCGCTCGTCGGCATCGGGCACGCTGCGCGCCGGCTCGGCCTGCCGGACATCTCCGACATCACCGTGGCGGTGCGTTCCGGAGACACACCCGCCGCGGAGCGCCGGCTCTTCGCGAAGGCGCCGAGTGACATCCTCATCACGACCCCCGAGTCGCTGTTCCTCCTGCTCACGAGCGCGGCGCGCGAGTCGCTGCGCGGCGTCGACACGGTCATCGTCGATGAGATCCACGCCGTCGCGGGCACCAAGCGCGGCGCCCACCTCGCGCTCAGCCTGGAGCGCCTCGACGCCCTGCTCGACCGACCGGCGCAGCGGGTCGGTCTGTCGGCCACCGTGCGACCGATCGCGGAGGTCGGCCGCTTCCTCGCCGGGGGTCGCGACGTCGACATCGTCGCCCCCGCCTCTGAGAAGAAGTGGGACCTCGACGTCGTCGTCCCCGTCCCCGACATGTCGGCGCTCGGTGAGGTCATCACCGACGACCTCTCCGGGGCCGCATCCGGCGAGCAGCCGCGCACCTCGATCTGGCCGCACGTCGAGGAGCGGGTGGTCGACCTCGTCGAGGCGCACCGCTCGACGATCGTCTTCACCAACTCGCGTCGGCTGGCCGAGCGCCTGACGACGAGGCTCAACGAGATCTGGCTCGAGCGCCACCCCGAGCAGGAGGGCGTCTCGGTCCTGGCCCGCGCCCACCACGGCTCGATGAGCAAGGAGCACCGCGCCCAGATCGAGGAGGACCTCAAGGCCGGCCGGCTGCCGGCGGTCGTCGCGACGAGCAGCCTCGAGCTGGGCATCGACATGGGCGCGGTCGATCTCGTGGTCCAGGTCGAGTCGCCTCCATCCGTCGCCAGCGGGCTGCAGCGCGTGGGCCGGGCCGGTCACCAGGTCGGCGCAGTCTCGCGGGGTGTGCTGTTTCCGAAGTTCCGCGGCGACCTTGTCCAGACCGCCGTCGTCGTCGAGCGTATGCAGGCCGGCGCGATCGAGTCACTGCACGTCCCGGCGAACCCCCTCGACGTGCACGCCCAGCAGATCGTGGCGATGGCGGCGATGGACGACTGGTCCGTCGAGGACCTCGAGTCGCTGCTGCGGCGTGCCGCCCCGTTCTCCACCCTGACCAGGTCGGTCCTCGAGGCCACTCTCGACATGCTGGCCGGCCGGTACCCGAGCGAGGAGTTCGCCGACCTGCGGGCGCGGGTCGTCTGGGACCGCCTGACCGACACGATCAGCGGCCGGCGGGGTGCCCAGCGTCTTGCCGTGACCTCCGGCGGCACGATCCCCGACCGCGGCCTCTACGGCGTCTTCCTCGCCGGCGGTGACGGCCCGGGGCGGCGGGTCGGCGAGCTCGACGAGGAGATGGTCTACGAGTCCCGGGTCGGCGACGTCTTCACCCTCGGCACCTCGACCTGGCGGATCGAGGACATCACCCACGACCAGGTGCTCGTCTCCCCCGCCTCCGGCATTCCCGCCAAGCTCCCGTTCTGGAAGGGTGACCAGCAGGGTCGTCCCTACGAGCTGGGCGCGGCCGTCGGCGGCTACGTCCGCGAGGTCGGTCAGGCCGGCGATGCCAGCGCGCGTGAGCGGGTCGCCGCCTCCGGACTCGACCCGTGGGCGACCGACAATCTCCTGCAGTACCTCCGCGAGCAGCGCGAGGCCACGGGCAGCCTGCCCGACGACCGCACCATCGTCCTCGAGCGCTTCCGCGACGAGATCGGCGACTGGCGCGTCGTCGTGCACTCCCCCTACGGCCGCTCCGTCCATGCGCCCTGGGCGCTCGGTGTCTCGGCCCGGATGCGCGAGCGGTTCGGCGTCGACGTCCAGGCGATGGCCGCCGACGACGGCATCGTCTTCCGGCTGCCCGACCTCGAGTTCGACGCCCTCCCCGGCGAGGAGTCGCACAGCCCGGGTGCGGACGCCTCGAGTGCGCTGGTCGACGCCGTGCTGCTCGAGCCCGACGAGGTGACCGACCTCATCACGGCCGAGATCGGCGGCTCCCCTCTGTTCGCCGCCCGCTTCCGTGAGTGCGCCGCCCGCGCCCTCCTGCTCCCGAAGCGGCGTCCGGACCGGCGGCAGCCGCTCTGGCAACAACGGCAGCGGTCCGCGCAGCTGCTCGAGGTGGCCAGCGCATACCCCACGTTCCCGATCATCCTCGAGACGGTGCGCGAGGTGGTCCAGGACGTCTTCGACGTGCCCGGCCTGGTCGACCTGCTGCGGCGGGTGCAGCGCCGCGAGGTCTCGGTCGTCGACGTCGAGAGCCGCCAGCCGTCGCCGTTCGCGCAGTCGCTGCTGTTCGGCTACGTCGCCCAGTTCCTCTACGAGGGCGACTCCCCGTTGGCCGAGCGACGTGCTGCGGCGCTGGCCCTCGACCCCGGCCTGCTGGCCGACCTGCTCGGTCAGACCGAGGGCCTCTCACTGCGTGACCTGCTCGACCCCGAGGCGATCGGGACGACCGAGCGCGAGCTGCAGCGGCTCACGCCGGGGCGCGCCTGCCGCGATGCCGAGGACCTCGTCGATCTGCTCCGCACGCTCGGGCCGCTTCCCCTGACCGCCGTCGCCGAGCGCACCCGCGAGGACCTCCGCGAGCAGGTGCCGGGCTGGCTCGAGCGGCTGACCGGACAGCGGCAGGTCATCGCGGTGCGGGTCGCCGGCGAGGACCGGTATGCGGTGGTCGAGGACGCCTCCCGCCTTCGGGACGCGCTCGGGGCGAGTCTGCCCGTGGGGGTTCCCGGCGCATACCTCGAACCGGTGGAGGACCCGATCGGCGACCTGGTCCGGCGGTACGCCCGCACCCACGGGCCGTTCCTCGCGGGCACGGTGGCGCAGTGGTTCGGGCTCGGGATCGCCGTGGTCAACGACACGCTCGCGCGGCTGGCGGCAGCCGGCCGGATGACAACCGGCGAGTTCCTGCCGCCGGAGATCCTCGCGCGGCACGCCGGTGACCACGCCACGGGCACGCATCGCGAGACCGCGGAGTGGTGCGACCCCGAGATCCTTCGACAGATCCGGCGCCGGTCGCTCGCGGCGCTGCGGCGCGAGGTCGAGCCGGTCGACCCGGGGACCTACGCGCGCTTCCTGCCCGGCTGGCACGCGGTGCCCGGTGGGCTGCGGGGGCGGTCCGGGGTGTTGCGCGCCGTCGATCAGCTCTCGGGCGCGATCCTGCCCGCGAGTGCGGTCGAGAGCGTCGTGCTCCCCGCGCGTGTGCAGGACTACAGCCCCGCCCTGCTCGACGACCTGATGTCCGCGGGCGAGGTGGTGTGGCAGGGTCACGGGTCGCTGGCGGGAGACGACGGCTGGATCTCCCTGCACGTCGCCGAGACCGCGCATCTGACCCTGCACGACCCGACCCGCCCGGACGCCGACGCCCAGCTGCCGCAGGCCATGCTGCGGGCGATGTCGGGGGGCGGGGCGATGTTCTTCACCTCGCTGGCCGACATCGCGCGCTCCGCTGCAGAGGACGCGGGTGCGTGGAGCGACGCCGAGATCGGCGAGGCGCTGTGGGACCTCGTCTGGGCCGGCGTCGCGACCGGAGACACCCTGGCCCCGTTGCGCGCCCGGCTGGGACGCGGGCGCACGACGCACGCTCGGGGGTCGCGGCGCCGGACCCCGGCGCGGGCCCGGTATGCCGGCCGACGATCGGGGCTCGGGATGCTCGGCAGCGGGCGGCTCGCGGCCGCCGGCGCAGGG
>JBAUUB010000102.1:0-29134 GCA_049582485.1 Dermatophilaceae bacterium | reverse complement strand
AGCGACTCGATCTTCCTTCCCCTGGTCGTGAATCGGCGCGTGACCTTCCTCGCCAAGTCCGACTACTTCACAGGACGGGGTCTGAAGGGCTGGCTCACGGCGACGTTCATGCGAGGGGTCGGTCAGCTCCCCGTCGACCGCTCGGGAGGCAAGGCGAGCAACGCGGCGCTCAAGGCGGGTCTGAAGGTCCTCGGCCGCGGCGAGCTGCTCGGCATCTACCCCGAGGGCACCCGTTCACCGGACGGTCGCCTCTTCCGGGGACGGACCGGTGTTGCCCGCCTGGCCCTGGAGGCCAAGGTGCCGGTGATCCCGGTCGTCATGGTCGGCACCGACGAGGCCCAGCCGACCGGCCGAGTCGTGCCGAGGATCACCAGGGTCGGGGTGCGGATCGGTCCGCAGCTGGACTTCTCCCGCTACGAGGGCATGGAGGAGGACCGCTTCGTCCTCCGCTCGGCGACCGACGAGATCCTCTACGAGCTCATGCGCCTGTCGGACCAGGAGTACGTCGACGAGTACGCGTCGACGATGAAGGACCGGCTCAAGAACCGCGGTCGTGGCCGGCACGTGGCCCCGCGTGCGAAGCGGGGCGAGGAGAGCCCCGATGTGGACCGCGCTGCGAGCTGACCGCACCGGCCGCAGCGGGCAACGGGAGCCGATCGTCACGGTGGCCTCGTGGGCCGGACTGGACGTCTTCCGCCCCATCGCTGCCCTCTACGCGGGCCAGCTGGCATACCGCCGTCATGAGGAGATGCTGCGTCCCTGGCTGGCACTGGTCATCATCGCGGTGCTCCTGACGTGGAGCCTGGCGATGCTGGTCTACCGTCGCCGCACACTGACCACGACGGTGCTCGAGCTCTCCATCGCGGCCGCAGGGATCGCCGCGTCGCGCTTCGTCGACACCCCGGAGAACATCGCTGCGGGAGTCGCGACCGTCCCGAGTATCTGGCCGGCGGGAAGCGTCCTCGGCGCGGCGGTGCTGCTCGGGGTCCGTGGCGGCCTGCTGGCGGCGGTCGTCATCGGGGTGGCCGACTTGGTGGCGGTCGGGTTCGCGCCGACCTCGACGACTCTGCACAACATCGTCCTGCTGGTCCTGCTCGGCGGGCTGTTCGGCCTGGCCGTCGACCTCGCTCGCGAGGGCCAGCAGCGACTCGAGGCCGTCCTGGCCGAGCAAGAGCGGCTCAAGGAGCGCGAACGGCTCTCCAGAGCTGTCCATGACGGGGTCCTGCAGGCGCTCGCCTACATCAACCGACGCGGCAGCGAGCTCGGCGGGGACAGCGCTGAGCTGGCCCGCCTCGCAGCCGAGCAGGAGCGGTCGCTGCGCGAGCTGATCACCACGTCACACCGTGCCCCCCTTGCCTCGGGGGCGAGCGACCTGAGCGCCCGACTGCTCCGCCTCGAGACCGGCGGGGTGAGCGTGGTCATTCCGGCCGAACCGGTTCAGGTGACCCGCCAGGTCGCGGACGCCGTCGTCGCAGCGGTCGAGGCCGCGCTCGACAACGTCTCCCGTCACGCCGGACCCGAAGCCCGGGCGTGGGTCCTGGTCGAGGGCGCCCGGGACGCCGTCCGCGTCACGGTGCGCGACAACGGCGTCGGTATGGAGCCCGGGCGCCTCGCGCAGGCCGCGGCCCAGGGACGCCTCGGGGCGTCCGCCTCGATCCGCAGCCGCATCGAGGATCTCGGCGGCACCGTGAGCTGGCGAAGTCGCCCGGGAGGTGGCTGCACGGTCGTCATCGACGTCCCGTCGGACCATGACAGAGTGAGCCCGTGACCTCACAGTCGGCCGGCGGCGTCTCCCCGGCACCCACGACGGTGCTCGTCGCCGACGACCACCCATTGTGGTTGGGGGCCCTCGAACGAGACCTCGTCGCCGCAGGCCTGCGCGTTGTAGCGACCGCCGCCGACGGACCGGCGACGGTGCGGCGGGCCCGTGCGACGAGGCCCGACGTGCTCGTGCTCGACCTGAACCTGCCCGGACTTCGCGGCGACGAGGTGTGCCGCGCCCTCGGCGACCTGCCCACGCGCATCCTCATCCTCAGCGCCAGCGGGGAGCCGGCCGACGTCCTCGCGGCGATCAAGGCGGGGGCGACCGGGTACCTCGTGAAGTCGGCCCGGCCGGAGGAGATCGTCGAGGCGGTGCTGGCCACCGCCCGTGGCGACGCGGTGTTCACCCCCGGTCTCGCCGGACTGGTGTTGGGCGAGTTCACCAGGATCTCCGATGAGGAGCTGACCCGGGCGGAGGGGGAGGACGCGGACGCATCCGACCGCGACCGCGTCCCGGAGCTCACCGACCGTGAGGTCGAGGTCCTCCGGCTCGTCGCCACCGGGATGTCGTACAAGGAGATCGCGGCCGATCTCGGCATCTCGCACCGCACCGTGCAGAACCACGTCCAGAACACCCTCGGCAAGCTTCACATGCACAACCGCGTCGAGCTCGTGCGCTTCGCCATCGCGCGCGGCCTGGACGCGTCCCCGCAGGAGCGCGGCTGACCGCGAGGGCGACCACCGCATACCGTCATCCGAACGACCGCCATCCGAACGCGGACGGAGGCAGCTGCGAAGGGAACTATCCTTGACCGGGTGAGCAGCACCCCGACCGTCCCCCCGCCGACGGCCTCCTCGGCCGTCGCCCCAGCACCTCCGGCCGCCCAACAGCCGGAGTGGCCCGACCCGGCCGCGCTGGCCGAGGCGGTGACGACGCTCGCGAGCTACCCGCCGCTCGTGTTCGCCGGAGAGGTCGACGTGCTCCGCACCCGGATGGCCGCGGCCGCTCAGGGTGAGGCGTTCGTCCTGCAGGGCGGCGACTGCGCCGAGACGTTCGCCTCGGCCACGGCAGACAACATCCGCGACCGGATCAAGACGATCCTGCAGATGGCCGCGGTGCTCACCTACGGAGCGTCGGTGCCCGTGGTCAAGGTCGGCCGACTCGCCGGCCAGTACGCCAAGCCGCGCTCGAGCACGACCGAGACCCGCGAGGGCGTGTCGCTGCCGGCCTACCGCGGCGACATGGTCAACGACTTCGAGTTCACAGAGATCGCCCGCACCCCGGACCCCTACCGCCTCGTGCGGGCGTACCACGCCAGCAGTGCGACCCTCAACCTCGTTCGGGCCTTCACCCAGGGTGGGTTCGCCGACCTCCGCTACGTCCATGAGTGGAACCGCGGCTTCATCGCGAACGCCGCGAACGTGCGCTACGAGCGGCTGGCGCGCGACATCGACAAGGCGATGAAGTTCATGGCCGCGTGCGGCGCGGAGTTCGACGCCATGCGCACGACGGAGTTCTTCTCCGCCCACGAGGCCCTGATCCTCGACTACGAGCGGCCGCTCAGCCGGGTCGACAGCCGCACTGGCGACCTCTACGACACCTCGGGACACTTCATCTGGGTGGGGGAGCGCACCCGGCAGCTCGACGGGGCCCATCTCGACTTCGTCTCGCGGGTGCGCAACCCGATCGGCGTCAAGCTGTCCCAGAAGGCCGAGGTCGACGAGATCCTGCGGATCATCGACCTCGTGGACCCCGACCGCGAGCCCGGCCGGCTGACCTTCATCACGCGGATGGGAGCCGGGAAGGTCCGGGACGCCCTGCCGGCGATCGTCGACGGGGTGACCCGGTCCGGCGCGACGGTCACGTGGATCTGCGACCCCATGCACGGCAACACCTTCGAGTCCGCGTCCGGGTTCAAGACCCGTGACTTCGAGGACGTCGTCGACGAGGTGAGGGGCTTCTTCGAGGTGCACGCGGCGCTCGGGACCGTCCCCGGCGGGCTGCACGTCGAGCTCACCGGCAATGACGTCACCGAGTGCATCGGCGGTTCCGAGAAGATCCTGGACGCCGACCTGACCAAGCGCTACGAGTCGGTCTGCGACCCGCGGCTGAACCACCAGCAGAGCCTCGAGCTGGCGTTCCTCGTCGCCGAGATGCTGAGCAACCCGCCGGCGACGTGAGCCGGGCGTGACCGCATACCGCGCAGACCTGCTGTCGGACACCCTCACCGCCCCGACCGACGGCATGCGGTCGGCCATGGCGTCCGCCCCGGTCGGCGACGACGTCTTCGGTGAGGATCCCACCGTGCGGGCGCTGGAAGAGGAGGTCGCCGACCTCCTCGGACACGAGGCGGCGCTGTTCACGCCGACCGGCAGCATGGCCAACCAGCTGGGCCTGCGACTGCACGTGGCTCCGGGCCAGGAGCTGCTGGCCGACGCCGACGCCCACGTCGTGCGGGCCGAGCTCGGCGCTGCCGCGGCGTTCTCGGGGATCACGTCCCGCACCTGGAGCAGTGACCGGGGGTGCCTCGACCCCGATGCGGCGCTGGGGCTCGTCGCGGTCGGCTGTGGGCCGTACCAGGTCGAGACCACCCTCGTCGTCGTCGAGAACACGCACAACTTCGGCGGCGGCACGGTCCAGCCGATCGCGGCCATCCGCCGCCTGCGCCGCGAGACCGCCGCCCTCGGGGTCGCGATGCACCTCGACGGGGCCCGCTTGTGGAACGCCCACGTCGCCACCGGCACTCCGCTCCCGGACTTCGGCACCCAGTTCGACACGGTCAGCGTCTGCCTGTCCAAGGGTCTCGGCGCCCCGGTCGGCTCGGTGCTCGTCGGGAGTGCCGCGGCGATGGCCGAGGCGCGGGTCTGGCGCAAGCGGTACGGCGGGGGGATGCGCCAGGTCGGCATCCTCGCGGCGGCCGGTCGGTACGCCCTGCGTCACCACGTCGGTCGTCTCGCGGACGACCACGAGAGAGCCCGCCGGTTCGCGACCGCCGTCGCCGACGTCGCTCCGGGCGTCGTCGACCCGGAGGTCGTCGAGACCAACATCGTCATGCTCGACGTCGGCGCGCTCGGCCGCCGGCCGGCCGATGTCGTCGCCGCTCTCGCCGGGCGCTCGGTGCGCACCTATGCGTCCGGGGCCACCCGGGTGCGCTGCGTCTGGCACCTCGACGTCGACGACGCCGCCACCGACCACGCGATCGCGGCGGCGCGTGAGGTGCTCGCAGCTCCCTAGGGAGCCTCGTGGTGGAGCATCTCGGCCGGTGGGTCTTCCGCAGCCGTCGCCTCGGGCCGTCGCCGCGGCGCGAGCTCGACGAGGTACATCGCGGCGACCACCAGGGAACCGCCGAGCAGCATGCGCGCCGTCAGCGACTCACCGCCCAGAAGCACGGCGAAGAACGCGGCGAAGACCGGTTCCAGCGACATGACGATGGCCGCCCGGGCGGCGGTGAGGTGCGACTGTGCCCAGGTCTGTGCCCAGAGGGCGAAGGCTCCGGCGACCAGGGCCATGTAGACGACCGAGGCCCAGCCCCCCGCGCCCTGCGGGGTCTGGACCCCGCCCGGCAGCGAGGCCACGACGCAGATGCCGGCGACCGCCAGGGCCTGCACCGTGGCGAGCCCGACCGCGGACTCGGCCCGCGCATACCGACCCAGTCCGATGATGTGCAGGGCATAGACGGCCGCGGCGACCAGCGTCACCGTCTCGCCGATGCCGAGGGCGATGCCCCGCAGGGAGAGCACCGCGATGCCGGTCATCGCGAGCACCGCAGCGGTCCACACCCGTCCGGGGATCCGGTCTCGGAAGATCACGGCGCCGAGGATGGGCGTCAGGACCACGTAGGTGCCGGTGATGAACCCCGAGACCGAGGCGTCGGTGCTCGCGAGGCCGACCGTCTGGAGGATCTGCGCGATGCCGTACAAGCCGCCGAGTCCGAGACCCACCTGGACGTCGCGGCGGGTCAGTGCGAGGAGCTGACGGCGGAAGAGCACGGTCATCGCCAGCGCCGCGATCGTGAACCGGACGGCCAGGAAGTCCGTCGGCGGGATGGTCTCGACCAGATCCTTGATCAGGAAGAACGTCGAGCCCCAGATCGCGGTGACGACGACGAGCAGGACGGTGGCGACCCGCGTGCGGGAGGCCGAGGCGAGGACGGGCACTCCCGAACGATACGAGGTCAGACGATCGTCAGCGTGATCGTGCTCCCCACTTGGACCCGGGTGCCGGCCTCCGCGCTCTGGGCGCGGACGGTGTTGAAGAAGCCGCCGAGCGCCCGTTCGACGTCCACCTGTAGACCGAGGGCCTCCAGCTCGGCCTCGGCCTCCTGGAGTTGCTTGCCCACGAGGTTCGGCATCTCGACCGTCTCGGGGCCCTTGGACGGGACGACCGTGACGGTGTCGCCGCGGAAGAGCGTCCCGTCCGCCGGTGTCTGGGAGATCACCCGGCCGCTGGCGACGGAGTCGCTGAACTGCGCCTCCGCGACCGAGACCACGAGGCCGGCGCCCTCGACCGCGGCCGTCGCGTCCTCAACGCTCTCGCCGGCGAGCGCGGGCACGGGGATGGGCTCGCGTCCCTTGCTCACGACCAGGGCCACGGGGTCCCCTCGACGCAGCTCGGTGCCCTCGGCCGGGTCGACCGAGATGACGACGCCGGCCTCGATCTCCTCAGAGAAGGCCTCGGTCACCTCGCCGAGGACGAGCATCGTCTCCTCGAGCACCGGACCCGCCGCGTCGGCGGGCGTACCGACCAGGGTGGGCACCGCATACCGCTCCGGGCCGAGGGAGACCCGGACAGCCACATCGGTCCCGCGGCGGACCTCACGGCCGGCGAGAGGGTCGGTCGAGACGACCTGGCCCGCGGGAATGGACTCGTCGTAGACGTCCTCGCGGGTCGCGCCGAGCTCGGCGGACTGCAGGGTGGCGACGGCCTCGTCGTAGCCGAGCTCCGCGACGACGGGAACGGTGGTCGGCGAGCCCGGGCCGGCGAGGAACCACCAGGCGCCGGCGCCCGCGGCGGCGAGGAGCACCGTCGCGACGAGGGCGAGCAGCAGGCCACGCCGGCGCCGCGACCGCGGCGGGTCGGGGGTCTGGGCCGGCAGCTCCTCCCGCGGCACGACCTCGCCGCCCGGACGCACGACGAGCGGCACGACCGGGGTGGTGGTCGCTCCGGCAGGATGGGTCGCCCCGGATGCGGTCGTTCGATGGGCCATGACCTGGGTGGGGGCGGATGCGTAGGCGACCGCGGCCAGCGGCCCGGTCGGGCGGTCGTCGAGCTGGTCCTCAGTGAGCCGCGCCCTCGTCGAGCGGATCGCCTGGCCGAGCGCGGACCCGTCGGCCGGGCGCTCCATCGGCTCTCGCGAGGTGGTCAGGTCGACGAGCGCGTCGAGCGGCTCCGGGACGTCAGGCACGCGGGACGAGGGGGCCGGGACGCCGCCGTGGACGTGCTGGTAGGCGACGTACATCGGGTTGTCCCCGGTGAAGGCCTTCGTGCCCGTGAGCATCTCGAAGATCACCAGCCCGGCGGCATACACGTCACTGCGGGCATCTGCGCGGCCGCTCTCGACCTGCTCGGGAGCGAGGTAGGAGACCGTCCCCAGGAGTGCGTCGGTGGCCGAGGTCGCCGTCTCGGAGGTCACGGCCCTCGCCAGGCCGAAGTCGGTGACCTTGACGACGCCGTCCTCGCGGATGATGACGTTCTCCGGCTTGATGTCCCGATGGATCAGTCCTGCGGTGTGCGCGGCCGCGAGGGCGTCCGCGAGCGGTGCCGCGATGTCGAGCGCGGCCCGGGGTGAGAGCGCGCCGTCCTCGTCGAGCACTTGACGGAGGGTGCGACCGCGGACCAGCTCCATGACGAGGAAGATCCGGCCGTCGTCCTCACCCTGGTCGTGGACGCCCACGATGTTCGGGTGGGACAGCCGTGCCGCCGCACGCGCCTCGCGACCGAAGCGCGCCACATAGGTGTCGTCGGCGGCCAGCGCCGGATGCATGACCTTGAGGGCGACGTGCCGGTCCAGACGGGTGTCCAGCGCTTCGTACACTGTCGCCATGCCGCCGCGGGCGATGTGCCCCACGATGCGATAGCGACCGTCGACGAGGTCATCGGGCGCGAAAACGGACACGCTCGAGATCCTACGGAAGCCGGTCGCGGCCACGGAGCGCCCCTCAGCCGAACTTGGCGCGCAGCGCCTCGATGTTGCGCACGTAGGCGCGGGTGTCGCTGTACATGCCGTTCTTGCGCACCGACGACAGGCCCTGGTAGTAGCTCGCGATCGCGGTCGCGTCGTCACTCGTGGCGCGCTGGAGCGCCCGGATGATCACGACGCCGGCCGTGACGTTGTCCTGGGCGTCGAGGAGGTTGAGCTCGCGACCGACCATGGACGAGGCCCAGTCGCCGGACGAGGGGATGACCTGCATGATGCCGATGGCGTTGGCGACGGACACCGAGCGGTGGTTCCAGCCGGACTCCTGGTAGCTGATCGCGAGTGCCAGCGCCGGGTCCACCCCGTGCTTCTTGGCGGTCGCCGCCACCATGGCCTTGGCCTGCTCGCGCGTCGGCACCGGCATGCTCGCCAGCAGGGCGTGGTTCTTCTTGGCCGCTGCCACCGTCGTCGAGGGGAAGTGCTTGGCGGAGTACCCGCCGGAGTTGAAGGGCGTCGCCATCTCGGGCTGCGGCACAGCCGGCTTGGCGGACGTCGCGGTCCGCGAGGAGCTGGCGGCCTTGGCGGCGGCCTCACCCGCCGTCGGGATCCGCAGCTTCTGCCCGGGGTGGATGTGCGTGGTGAGGCTGATCCCGTTGAGCGAGGCGATCGCCCGGGCGGTGGTGCCGTGCCGCTTCGCGATCCCGGAGAGCGTGTCACCGCTGCGGACCGTGTATGCGGTGGTCGTCGCCTTCGCTGCCGGCGCCGCTGCGGGGGAGGACTTGGGCGCCGCGGCGGTGGTGGAGCTGGCGGCCTTCGCGGCGGTGCTGCCGGAGGTCGGCACCCGGAGCTGCTGGCCGGGGTGGATGTGCTTGGTGAGGCTCAGGCCGTTCAGGGCGGCCACGGCGCGGGCCGTGGTTCCGTGTCGCTGGGCGATTCCGATGAGCGTGTCGCCGCTGCGAACGGTGTAGGTGGTCGTGGTGGCCGCCTTGGTCGCCTTGGCGGCCGGAGCGGCGGCACCCGCGCCGGCGCCGCCGGGCACGTGCAGCTTCTGCCCCGGGTGGATGAGACGACCGCCGTCGGGCAGCGCGTTGCGTTCGACCAGGGCGCGCACCGTCGTGTGGTGCCGCTGGGCGATCGTGTAGAGGCTGTCACCCTGCTTGACGACGTAGCTGCCCCAGTCGGCAGCAGCGGGTAGTGCCGGTCGCACCGTTGCGACCGGGGCCAGGGTCGGTGGCGGGGTCGAGACGACGAGGGGCGCCATGCGTGCTCCTGAGAGGTGGGACGGGCGATCGGAGACCTGGTGGTTCGACTGGGTGGATGGAGGCTGTGGGTGCGGAGGTGGACCGGCTGTGACGGATGAGGCGAATGTGACGTATGTGAGGAAAGTACCGCATCACACGCCGGACCTGTGGAAAGGAGGGAGCGGGTGTCGGCGCGTACCCTCGTGGCGTGACTACGTCCGGCATCGTTCCTGCCAGTTCCGAGCTGATGACTCTGGTCCCGTCGTGGCTCTCCGTTCCCGAGATCGCCGAGCGACTCGGGGTGCCCTTGTCGCGGGTCCGCAGGATGATCGACGACCGTGACGTCCTCGCAGCGCGTGTCGGGGAGAACAAGGCCGTCGCCGTCCCCGAGGCGTTTCTGGGGGAGGACGGACCCCTGCACGCATTGAGGGGCACCTTCACCGTGCTCGCCGACGGCGGCCTGGACGACCTCGAGATCCTCGAGTGGATGTTCACGCCCGACCCGTCGCTGCCGGCACCCGGAGCGCCGATCGACAACCTGCACGCCGGGTTCAAGACCGAGATCCGGCGCCGCGCGATGGAGCTGGCGCTCTGAGCCCGACGGAGCTGGCGCTCTGAGCCCGAAGACCTGAAGGAGCAGGCCTGCTCAGGCGACCCGTCGGGTGGCCTGGTCGGCGAGGTCGGTGAGCGCCGCATACCCCTCAGGGGAGAGGTTCGCGTCCGCGAGAGCCGTGCGCGAATCGGAGACCAGAGCGGCGATCCTCGACTCGACCCACTCGACCGCGCCGGTGGCGGCGATCTGCTCCTGCAGGGCCGCGACCGTCTCGGGCTCGGGTCGGCCGAGACCGGCGAGCAGGCGTGCTTCCCCAGCGGAGTCGAGGCGCTCCAGGGCAGCCGCGACCAGAACGGTGCGCTTGCCCTCGCGCAGGTCGTCGCCGGCCGGCTTGCCCGTCACGGCCGGGTCACCGAAGACGCCGAGCAGGTCGTCGCGCAGCTGGAACGCGCGTCCGACGGACAGCCCATAGTGGGACAGCGCGTCGATCCGGTCCTGGTCGGCACCCGCGGCGAGCGCGCCGATGAGGACCGGGTGCTCGACGGAGTACTTGGCGCTCTTGAAGCGGATCACCCGATCGGCGCGCTCGAGGCGCTCTGACCCGGGCAGGTCGTCCCACGGTCGCACCGACTCGACGACGTCGAGGTACTGGCCGGCCATCAGCTGGGTCCGCATCGTCGCGAACATCTCCCGGGCGGCGGCTCCGGCCGCAGGCGGCAGGTCCGCGCCGGAGACGAGGTCCTCGGCCGCGCCGAGACAGAGGTTGCCGGCGAGCACTGCACCGGCGAGTCCCGTGCGCTCGGCGGGGCCGAGCCAGCCACGGTCCAGGTGTCGGCTCGCGAGGCTCACGTGAGCGGCGGGAGCGCCGCGCCTGGTATCCGACCCGTCCATGACGTCGTCATGGATCAGCGCTCCGGCCTGGAACAGCTCCATCGCCGTCGCGAGGTCGATGACGCCCGGGGGAGCGTCGTCGGCGGTCACCCCGGCCACCGAGCAGTACCCCCAGACGACGAAGGATGCGCGCAGTCGCTTCCCCCCGCGGAGCAGTGCCTCGCACACGTCGAGCAGGTCGGCGACGTCGGGGCCGAGGTCGGCGAGCAGGGCGCGCTGCCGGGCGATCTCGGTATCGGCGCGCTGCTGGACACGGGCGATGACGCTGCTCATGGGTCCTTCCTCATCGTGGATGGTGGCAGCCTACGGGAGAGCAGTCGACTACCTTGAGCGGCATGGCCACAGGTCTTCCATCGCGACTGGAGCGCCCGACGCACGTCACGGCGTCGATCCCGGCGCACCTGGCAGCGCCGCCGGCCTCGATCTCCTTCGAGTTCTTCCCGCCGAAGGACGACGCGTCCGAGGCGGCGCTCTGGCAGGCCGTCCGTCGCCTCGAGGCGGTGCGGCCGGCGTTCGTGTCCGTCACCTACGGAGCCGGCGGCTCGACGCAGGACCGCACCGTGCGCGTCACGGAGCGCATCTCCCGCGAGACGACGCTGACGCCGCTGGCGCACCTGACGTGCGTCGGCGCCTCGGTCGGCTCGCTGCGACGGGTCGTCGGTCAGTATGCGTCGGCCGGGGTGCGCAACGTGCTCGCCCTGAGAGGCGATCCACCCGGGGATGTCCGGGGGCAGTGGGTGGCCCATCCCGACGGTCTGGACCACGCCGACCAGCTGGTGACGCTGGTGCGGTCCCTCGGGGACTTCACCGTGGGTGTCGCGGCCTTTCCCGACGTCCACCCGGAGAGTCCGGACCTGGTCCATGACGTCGAGGTGCTGGTGCGCAAGGCGGATGCCGGAGCGACCTTCGCCGTGACCCAGATGGTCTTCGACGCCGACTCCTACCTGCGGCTGCGCGACCGGGTCGCCGAGCGACGCGACCTGCCCATCACACCCGGCCTCATGCCGGTGACCAACCTGCGACAGATCGCCCGGATGAGCGAGCTGATGGGCACCCCGCTTCCGCAGGCCGTGCTCGACCGGCTCACCGCGGTCGCCGACGACCCTGCTGCGGTCCGGGCGGTCGGGGTGCAGATCGCCACCGAGCTCGCCGAGCGCATGCTCGCCGAGGGTGCGCCGGGCATCCACTTCATCACCATGAACCGCTCCACGGCGACGCTCGAGGTCTACCGCAACCTGTCGCTGTGACGGCGCACGGGCAGCTCGCTCAGCGGACGCGCGAGGGCTCCCCGCCGGTGAGGTCGAGCAGGTCCTCGTAGGTGGTCGGGAAGACCGTGTGGCTGTGGCCGGCGGCTGCCCACACCTGCTCGTACTGCGCGAGGTCGGTGTCGACGATGGTGCGCAGCGGGTCCCCGGAGGCGGTGCGGTGCCCGACGGGCGCCACCCCGCCGATGGCGAAGCCCGTCTCGGTGCGCACATAGTCGGCGTCGGCGCGCTCGAGGGCGGCCAGGCCGGCGAGTCGGGCGAGCAGGTCGGTGTCGACGCGGGCGCCGCCGCTGGCGAGGACGAGAAGCGGAGTGCGTCGCCCATCGACGTGGACCGCGACGAAGATCAGCGAGTTAGCGATCTGCGCGGCCGTGACGCCGAGCGCGTCGGCCGCAGCCTGGGCCGTTCGCACGGCGTCGGGAAGAACGGTGACCTCCGGCTCTGGACGGCCGACCCGGCGGGCACGCTCGGCGAGGACCGCCCGGACGGCGGCGACGCTCGGGTGGTCGAGTCGAGCGGCTCGGGGGTCAATCCTGCTCATGCTGTCCTCCGGGTCGGGGAGTGCCGCCTCAACTGCACCGGCGGCGTCCTGGGCTGCGCTCGGCGTCACTGTAGCGGCAGCCTGCGGACCCGCGCGCTGCGTTCCGGCAGAGCTCGGCTGGCTACCCTGTGGCCGTGACCACCGCGCCCAGCACCGATGCCGGCGAGGCCGCGACGCGCCTCGCAGCCGAACTGATCGCCCTTGACACGACCAATCCGGGCCTGGTCACCGGCGCGCCGGGCGAGCGTGCCGCCGTCGACCATCTCAGGTCGCGACTGGACCGGGCCGGGTTCACGACCCATGTGATCACTCCCGACGAGCATCCCGGCCGGCCGAGCCTGGTGGCCTATCCCTCGGACTCGGAGGGTCTGCCGACCGCGATCCTCAACGGTCATCTCGACACCGTCGGACCCGGGGCGATGCTCGAGCCGTTCTCCCCCCGAGTCGTGGCGGACCGGATGCACGGGCGGGGATCGGCGGACATGAAGGCCGGGATCGCCGCTCTGGTCGTGGCCGCTGAGCGTGTCGCCGCCGCCGGGTCGGTCCGTCCCGTCCTGGCTCTCGTCGCCGACGAGGAGGACGCCAGCGTCGGGAGCGAGAGCGTCATCGCCGCGTTGCCCGCCCTCGGTGTCGATCCCGAGGTCTGCCTGATCGCGGAACCCACCGATCTCGCCCTCGCCCGCACGGTTCGTGGGTTCGCTGTGATCCGGGTGTCCATCGAGGGCAGGGCCGCGCACAGCTCGCAGCCGGAGCTCGGCACCAACGCCGTGAGCCGGCTCGGACGGCTCATCGCGGCCGTCGACGAGCAGGCGCAGCGGATCCGTGCCGCCGGGGGAGACCTCATGGTCACCGTCGCTCGCGGAGGGGAGTCGCCCTTCGTCGTCCCGGCCGCGGCGGAGTGCATCGTCGAACGGCGGGTCGCGCCGGGCGAGGCGCTCACCGAGGTCGTCACGGAGGTCCAGAGCCTGCTCCGGCCGGACTGGGACGCAACGATCGAGGTGCTCGCGCAGCGCGAGCCGTGGCGCTGTGACTCCGCCGGTCCGGCCCGGCGGTGGGGGGACGCGCTCGCCGACGGCCTGGGCACGGGATGGGATCTCGACGCGCCGTACTGGCTGGAGGCCCCACTGTGGCAGCGGGTGTGTCCCACGGTGGTCTGCGGCCCCTCCGGCGGCGGACTGCACTCGGACGACGAGTGGGTCGACCTGGCCCAGCTGCGAGCCTTCACGCGGGTTCTCATCGACACTCTCGGCCGACCGGCACGCTTGAGCGGCACGGCGAGGGACCATGCCGACTGACCCGCGCGGCCTACGCGCCGACGCGCCCCTGCTGGACGCGTGGCTGCGCTTCGCCGAGAGCCCGCCGACCGCCTTCACCATCCCTGGCCACAAGCACCGGCGAGACCTGGTCGGCGATGTCGTTGCCGGCGACGTGCCGCTGTTCGCGGGGCTCGACACGATGCACCTCGAGCGCGGGGTCCTCGGGCGGGCGGAGCGGCTCGCCGCTGAGCTCTGGGGCGCCGACCTGTGCCGGTTCTCGTGCGGTGGCTCGACGCACGCCAACCAGGCTCTCGCTCTCGCTCTCGGCGGAGACGGGGACTCGGTCGTCGTCAGTCGCACCCTGCACCGCTCGATGTTCCTGGGTCTCGTCCTGGCCGGACTGCGGCCGGTCTGGGTCCGCCCCGAGATCGACCCGGTGACGGCTCTTCCGCTCGGGGTCGATCCGCACACCCTGCGCCGCACCCTCGCCCGTCATCCGCGGACCCGGGCGGTCCTGGTCGGTGACCCGTCCTACGTGGGCACGGTCGGTGACGTCTCGGGGCTCGCGCAGGTGTCGCACGCGGCGGGGGTGCCTCTCGTCGTCGACGCCGCCTGGGCCGCGCACTTCGGCTTCAACCCCGGTCTGCCACCCCATGCCCTGGCGGCGGGGGCCGATGCGATGGCGCTCAGCGCGCACAAGACGCTGCCGGCGTGGAGCCAGGGCGCGATGGTGCTGACCCGTGGTGGTCGGATCGACGCGGCCCGGCTGGACGCCGGCGTGGAGGCGACGGCCACGACCAGTCCGTCCGGGGCGATCCTCGCCAGCATCGACGCCGCACGGGCCCTGCTGGCACGAGACGGTGAGGCGCTGCTCGGCACGGCGCTGGCCGCTGTGCGAGACGCCCGGGACCGGCTGGCGGCGGTCGAGGGGCTGGTCGTCCTCGACGGGCCGGACATGGATCCGCTCAAGCTGACCGTCGGCCTTGCCGGGACCGGCGCCGACGGTCGCGCCGTGGAGGCCGATCTGGCGGCTCGGGGGATCACCGTCGAGACCGCGGAGCGCGACCTCGTCGTCGCCGTGGTGACGCTTGCCGACGACGAGGAGAGCGTGGGCGCCCTGACCGACGCGCTGGTCGCCTCGGTGCAGAGTCGGCGTGGAGCCCCTCGCCCGGTCGTCGTGCCGGCCTCGTACGGCATCGAGCCGGTGCAGGCACTGAGCCCGCGTGAGGCGTTCTTCGCCGGCCATGACACGGTGTCCCGGGCGGCGGCGGTGGGGCGGGTGAGTGCCGAGCTCGTCGCGCCCTACCCACCGGGGATCCCGGTCCTCGCACCGGGGGAGCTGGTCACCGAGGAGGCTCTCGAGGCACTGTCCCAGGCACGAGCGGCAGGAATCCGGATCGCGTATGCGGCGGATCCGGACCTCCACACGGTGCGGGTGGTCTCAGGGGTCTGAGCGTCGAACCGCGAGGACCGGCGAGCGGCGTCCTTCGTCTGCTGTCGCCGCCTCCTCACCGATCGTCCGAACGGACTCGCGCGACCCCTTGACGGCCGAGCGTGGCCATGGCTTACAGTGTTCGAACAGGTGTTCGAACACGGTCCGGTTGCGGGGTCGAGTCGCCGGGCAGTCGATGCGTCGGGCACCACCGATGGCTCCGCCCGGAGCCGTCGTCAGTCGATCGCTCCCCGCGATCGTCTCTCGCCGTCAATGACAGGGGCTGACTCGCCATGCGTTCCTACGCCGAACCCATCATCGCCCATCCCGATCGGGCCGCCCACCTCCGTCCGAACGGACCCTCCCAGTCCGAATCTCACCAGTCCACGTCGCACAGCGAGTCGGCGCCGGTCGACGGACCGCCGTCGGCGTTCCTCTGGCGCGGTCGGCACTACGCCGTCCGGTCCGTCGTCGCGACCTGGCTCGACCAGGCTCCATGGTGGCGGGATGGGCAGGCGCCGGTCCGACGCTGTTGGCGGGTCGAGGCGAGCGCCGGGATGGCGAGTGGCACATCGGTCGTCGACCTCGCCTGCGACGCCGACGGCGTCTGGCACCTGCTGTCCGTCATCGACTGACCGGTCCTGTCACGACCGACCGGTCCTGTCACGACCGACCGGTCCGTGTCATCGACTGACGGTTCACAGCCATTGAGACCGACCCAAGGAGAGACCCATGTCCGCCACCGCCGTCCTCGACCTTCTCGACCGTTCCCGCGAGAGTCTCATCGACGCCCGGCACGAGACCACCGTCGACCGCCGCTACCAGATCGCCCACCTCGCCGCCCTGCGGGCCGGGGCGGCGGTTCTCGCCGCCCGCTCCCGCCCTTCCGCCCGGGTCCGGGGGATGGTCACGGTCTGGGATCTCATCCCCGCTCTCGCCCCGGAGCTGTCCGAGTGGTCGGAGGTCTTCGCCCGCTGCGCCTCTCGACGCGGCCGGGTCAGCGCTCGCGAGGCCGATGACCTCCTTCGGGATGCCGAGCGGTTCCTCGAGCTCGTCGCACACTCCCTGACCCGCTGACCCGCTGACCCGCTGACCCGGACCACACGCCACCGCACGCATCACCTCACCCACCACACCAGGCCGGACCCATGACCCTCGACTTCGCCCATCTCCACGTCGCCTCGGGCTTCTCCATGCGCTACGGCGCCTCGATGCCTGAGGATCTCGTCGAGCGAGCGGCTCAGCACGGCCAGCACACGCTCGCGCTCACCGACCGTGACGGGCTGTACGGCGCCGTCCGGTTCGCGACCGCCGCCACGAGATCCGGTATCGCTCCGGTGCTCGGTGTCGACCTGGCCTGTGCGGATTCGGTCCATACGGATTCGGTCCATACAGATTCGGCCCATACAGATTCAGTCCATACAGATTCAGTCCATACAGATTCAGTCCATACGACGACCCATACAGACCCGGCCCGTGCAGATCCTCCTCATCCCGGGCCGGGTCCGAAGTCACGACAGCGCACCCCGGTCCGCGGCGGGTCCTACGTCGATGCCCGGCTGCCGAGGGTCACGGTCCTTGGTCGTGGAGTGGTCTCGGGTGTGCCGCACGCGGCCGGATGGCGAGCGTTGTGCCGTCTGGTGAGCGAGGCCCACGCCGACGCGCTGTCCCGCGGGGACCGGGGCCGGCCGGTCACCTCGCGGGAGCGAATCCGGTCCTGGGGTCAGGAGACGGATGCTCTCGTCGTCCTGCTCGGACCGGACAGCGACGTGGGACGAGCCGTCCTCGCGCGCCGCGACCGCGAGGCGCACGACCGGCTGGTCCGCTGGCGTCGAAGTCTCCCGGGCGCCGTCGTCGTCGAGGTCGTCTGCCACGACGGGCCACCGGGCACCCCCGGGTGCCGGGAGCATGCCCGCCGGATGCTCGCACTGGCCGATGCGACCGGCACCCCGGCGATCCTCAGCGCAGCGGTCCGGCACCGGGACCGCGACCAGGCCAGAGTCGTCGACGTCCTCGATGCCAGCAGGCGACTCGTCGTTCTCGACCGTCGACACCTCGACCGCACCACCGACGCCGCCCATCTCGCGTCGACGGAGACCATGGCCCAGCTCGCCGAGATCGTCGCCGTGAGTCCGGTCCGGGCTGCCCAGCTGCTCCACGACACCGTTGCCCTGGCCGCCGAGTGCACCCTCGATCCCCGTCGGGACCTCGGCATCGGGTCGGTGCATCTTCCCGAGGCGAGTGTGCTCGGCATCCCCGCCGGGACCGATCCGCAGGCCGTCCTCCAGGCACGCTGTCGAGGAGCGGTCGCCGAGCGGTACCCCGGTGCCGACGAGACCCTCTGGACCCGCGTCCAGCATCGCCTCGCCGAGGAGCTCGACGTCATCGCCCGCCTGGGCTACGCCACGTACTTCCTCACCGTCGCCGAGGTGACCGACCTGATCCGGGACCGTGGCGTCCGTGTCGCGGCCAGAGGATCCGGTGCAGGGTCCCTCGTGAACTACCTCCTCCGGATCAGCGGGGTCGACCCGATCCGTTACGACCTGTTGATGGAGCGGTTCTGCTCACCGCTGCGCGCAGAGCTCCCGGACATCGACATCGACGTCGAGTCGGCACGCCGGATCGAGATCTACGAAGCGGTCATCGAGCGGTTCGGCGCCTCGAGGGTCACCTGCGTCTCGATGATGGACACCTATCGGGTCCGCCACGCGATCCGGGACGTCGGGGCTGCGCTCGGCATGGCGCCGCGGGACGTCGACGAGATCGCGACGTCCTTCCCCCACATCCGGGCCAGGGACGCCAGGGCGGCCATCGCGGATCTCCCCGAGCTGAGGTCCCGGGGGTTCGGCGCCACCCATCTGCAGACCTTCTTCGATCTCGTGGAGAGCCTCGACGGGCTTCCCCGTCACATCGCACTGCACCCGTGCGGGGTCGTGCTGTCCGGTGCCGGGATGCTCGACCGCACGCCGGTCGAGCCCAGCCTGCTCGGGTTCCCGATGAGCCAGTTCGACAAGGACGACGTCGAGGCGCTCGGCCTGCTCAAGCTCGACGTCCTCGGCATCCGGATGCAGTCGGCGATGGCGCACGCCGTCAGTGAGATCGAGCGGACGACGGGGGAGCGGATCGACCTGGACGACCAGGCCCAGGTTCCCTTCGACGACGAGGAGACCTTCGCCATGATCCGCACCACCCGCACCCTGGGGTGCTTCCAGATCGAGAGCCCCGGGCAGCGCGAGCTCATCGGCAAGCTCGGACCCACCCGGTTCGAGGACCTCATCGTCGACATCTCGCTCTTCCGGCCGGGGCCGGTCAAGTCCGACATGATCACCCCCTATCTGGAGAGCCGGCACGGATGGCGACCGGCCCGTTACCTGCATCCGTCTCTCGTTCCGGCGCTGGAGGAGACCGAAGGAGTCGTCGTCTTCCACGAGCAGGTGCTCCACATCGTCGCCGTGACGACGGGTGTGAGCCTCGCCCAGGCCGACGAGGTGCGGCGCGCCATGGGCACCCCGGCGGGACAGGTGGAGATCGAGGCGTGGTGGCGGCCCGCCGCGGCGGCGCGTGGCTACACCTCCGAAGAGATCGACCGGATCTGGGAGGTTCTCAAGTCGTTCGCCTCCTTCGGCTTCTGCAAGGCGCACGCCGCAGCGTTCGCCCTCCCCACATACCACTCGGCGTGGCTGAAGACGCACCATCCCGCAGCGTTCCTCGCCGGGGTCCTGACCCACGATCCCGGGATGTATCCGAAGCGCCTGATCCTCGACGACGCCCGGACGCTCGGGATCGAGATCCTGCCGGTCGACGTCAACGCCTCCGGAGCGGACTACGTCGTCGAGCCGGTCGGTGACGAGAACGAAGATCGCGCCCGGCCGGGGATCAGACTCAGTCTGGCCGATATCAAGGGGATCAGTGCGGCCGAGGTCGACCGCGTCGCTGCGGCCGCACCGTTCCTCGACCTCGACGACTTCTGGCACCGCGCCGGGGTGAGCCGGCCGGTTGTCGAACGCCTGGTGACCGTCGGCGCATTCGACCGGCTCCACGGGATCGGAGCGGGTGCCGTGGGTCGTCGTGGCCAGGTCACCCGGCGCGACCTCCTGCTCCACGTCGCCGCCCTGGACCGGCACACCCGCAGCCGCGGAACCGGGGAGCGCACCCAGCTCAGCCTCGATCTCGGCGACGCACCCCGGCTGGTCGCTCACGGACTGCCCGAGCTCACCGGTGTCGAACGGGTCCAGGCCGAGCTCGAGATCCTCGGCCTCGACGCGAGCGCCCACGTCATGGACTTCTACCGCCCGCTCACCCGCGCCATCGGGGTCACCCGCGCTGCGGATCTCCTCTCGTGCCGGAGCGGTTCGGTCGTCTGGCTCGCCGGCACCAAGGTCGCCACTCAGACGCCGCCCATCCGCTCCGGCCGGCGGGTCGTGTTCCTCACCATCGACGACGGCACGGGCCCCGCCGACACGACCTTCTTCGAGGACGTGCAGGGGCCCTATGCCGAGGTGATCTTCCACTCCTGGATGCTGCTCGTGCGTGGAGTCGTCCGGCGCACCGGCGACCGTGGGGTCTCGGTGCGGGCCACCGGTGCGTGGGAGCTCTCGGTCCTGGAAGAGGCGTGGCGGGACGGCGGGATGCCGGCTGTCGAGCGCAGGATCGCCGAGACGGACCTGATCGCAGCACTCGAGGCCGACGGAGCCGGCCAGGGTGGTCGCCGGCATCGTCGCCGGGTTCTGGTGCACGCCTCCGGCTTCCGCCAGTCACCGTATGCGGATATCGCCCCGGCCGGAACGAGCACGTCACGATGGCCCATCTCCGATGGAGGCACCGATCGGTGGACCGCGCCCGCCGGGCCGACCCGCAAGATATGGCACGCATCTCCGGGAAGCTCCGGGCGATGACTTCCGTCCTCGGGGTGGGGCACCGGTCGGCGACTAGAGTTGACGTCATGACCGACCTCCCGCGCAGTCGCCCGACCGGTCATCCAGCCGCGACCAACCTGCGGACCGCTGCGATCTGGGATTCCGTCCACGCTCTCGCGGCAGCCCGAGCGCGCGAGCTCGGACGCCCTCTGGTCATCCTCGACCTCGGTGGTGGAACCGGCGGCCTCGCGGTGCCGCTCGCACTGGCGGGACACCACGTGCACGTCCTCGACCCGAGCCCCGATGCCCTCGCCTCCCTGCAGCGCAGGGCCAGCGAGCAGGGTCTGGGTGCCGGCTCCGGTGGAGACGGTGAAGAGGGAGGCAGTGTCACAGCAGTCCAGGGCGACGCCGACACGATCACCGACTCGGCACTGGTCAGCGAGCTTGTCGGAGGGCGGCCGATCGATCTGATCTGCTGCCATGACGCCCTCGAGATGGTCGACGACCCCGGAGCGACGATCCGGGCGATGGCCGCCATTCTCGTGCCCGGTGGTGCCCTCTCGCTCGTGACCGCCGGTCGCCTCGCGGCGGTGCTCCACCGCGTCCTCGCAGGCCGGTTCGCCCAGGCGCAACGGGCTCTGACCAGCCGCGACGGCCGGTGGGGTGATGCCGACCCGATGCCGCGAAGGTTCGACATCGAGACCCTCACCGACCTGCTCATCTCGGCGGGCTTCGCCATCGAGGATGTCCACGGGGTCCGGATCTTCTCCGATCTGGTGCCCTCCGCGTACATCGATACCGAGGCCGACCGGAGGGCACTGCTCGAGCTCGAGACCGCGGCAGCAGCCCATCCGGACTATCCCCTGCTGGGTCAGCTCGGAGCCGCGACCCACATCGTGGCCAGACGTCGATCCTGACCGCGGACTGATCGGCTCCCATGAGCAGACGTCAGTACTCCGCTCCGGCGCAGGTCTCATCCGGCCCACCGGACGACACCGGCTGCCCGATCCTGCACGTCGACATGGACGCCTTCTACGCGTCGGTCTCGTTGCTCGACCACCCAGAGCTCGTCGGCTCACCGGTCATCGTCGGCGGATCCGGCACCCGTGGGGTCGTCCTGAGTGCGACGTATGAGGCACGGGCCTCCGGTGTGACATCGGCCATGCCGATGTCCCGAGCACTGCGGCTCTGTCCGACCGCCACGGTCCTGCCTCCCGAGCACGAGCGCTACGCCGACGTGTCCCGGGCGGTACAGGCCACGTTCGCCTCGATCACACCCCTTGTCGAGCCGCTCTCGCTCGACGAGGCCTTTCTCGACGTCTCGGGCGCCCGGCGGCTGCTCGGATCACCGACCGAGATCGGCGAGCTCATCCGAGCCAGGATCGCCGACGAGCAGGGGGTGACCTGCTCGGTCGGCGTGGCACCGACGAAGTTCGTGGCCAAGCTGGCCTCCGGGCTCGCCAAGCCGGACGGCCTCCTCGTCGTCCCGTCGGCCGATGTGGTTCCCTTCCTCCACCAGCTGCCCGTGGGGGCGCTGTGGGGTGTCGGCGACCGCACCGAGGAGGCTCTGCGACGCCTCGGTCTGCGGACCGTGGCCGACATCGCGCACACTCCGGTCGCCACCCTGCGTCGCGCCCTCGGTGAGGCAGCCGGTGGCCATCTGCACGAGCTGTCGTGGGGTCGGGACCCTCGACGTGTCGAGCCGACCCGTGAGGAGAAGAGCGTCGGCGCCGACGAGACCTTCCCCTACGACGTCGATGACCCCGACTACATCCGCCGCGAGCTGCTGCGGCTCAGCGACAAGGTCGCGTCACGGATGCGTGCCGCCGGTCTGAGCGGACGGACCGTGACGCTCAAGGTCCGCTTCGCCGACTTCACGACCATCACCCGCTCGCGCACCCTGAAGGACCCGACGGATGTGAGCCGCGAGATCTTCGGATCGGCGCTGGCCCTGTACGACGCCCTGGGCCTGCAACGAGCGAGGATCCGGCTCGTCGGGGTGCGTCTGAGCTCCGTGGTCGAGACAGCGTCGGCACCCGTCCAGGGACTGCTCGACGAGCCGGATCACGGGTGGCGGGATGCGGACCGTGCGGTCGACCGGGCCGCTGCGCGATTCGGGCGGGGGAGTGTGACACCGGCAACGCTGCTGACTTCGGTGGACCGGCACTTCCCACGGCGCTCACACACGACTTAGAGTTGTCCCACATGGAGTGCTGAATGTTCGTTCTGGAGGTCCGATATGCCGCTCAGTGACCGTGAGCAGCAGCTGCTCGAGCAGATGGAGCGTGCCCTCATCGAGGAGGACCCCCGCTTCGCGACATCCATGCGAGGTGGTCCCGGGCAGGCGCGCAACCGGCGCAGGCTGGCCATCGGCATCGGCGGCGTGCTCGTCGGACTCGGCGTCATTCTCCTCGGGGTCACCACCAAGCTGGTCATCGTCGGCGCGATCGGCTTCGCACTGATGGTCGCCGCCGTCGTCTACGCCGTGACCGAACGACGCACTCCCGTCAAAGCCGTTCCCAGCCCCGGTCAGGCGCAGCGGCCTGCACCGCGGGGTCGCAAGAAGCAGAGCGGCTCCGGCACCTTCATGTCCCGTTTGGAGCAGCGCTGGGAGCAGCGCCGCGACGAGGGTGGGTTCTAGGACGACGGCACGGTCCACCAGCGCAGATCGACGGCCCGTGCCTGACGCGTCATCGGCCTGAGACGTCACCGACAGAGGGTGTCCCCGGACGCACGGTCTCGTCGTCAGGTCGACCTCGTCGTCAGGTCGACAGCACGCCGACCGTGAAGATCACCGCAATGAAGAAGGCGGTGGCGAGCTCGATGCCCATGCTGTGCACGATGGCTCGCAGAGCCGCCTTGGTGCGGGCCCATGCCTGCTGCCTGTCACGACTGCGCGTGGCCTCGACGGCGAAGATGCCGAGCACGAAGCCCACGAACGCGCCGATGACCGGGATGACGAAGAACCCGACGATCGCACAGACGATCGCGGCCACCATCGTTCCCATTCCGACGCCCTGGGACTTCAGCCGGCGTCCGGGGATGAGGAACTGCGCCGCCACGCCTAGGGCGTACACGACGGCGGCGGCCCCGAAGACGGCCCAGGCTGTCGTGCCTCCGGTGGCGATCGCCCAGATCAGGACGGCGAGGATGACGAGCAGCAGCCCGGGCAGGACGGGCACGACGATGCCGATCATGCCGACGACGATGAGGATCGCGCAGAGCGCGACGACGACCCCGTCGTTCATCGACTGAGACGCCGAGCGGTTGACGCGAGTGGACGGACAGCGACCGCGGGGTGGATCAACGCTCCTCGAGCTCGGCTGTTCCGGGCGCGGCCAACCGGTCGCTCTCGTCGTGGATGTGGGCGACCTCGCGCAGGGCGGGGATGTGCTTGCGAGCATGGTGAGCGCAGAAGAAGAGCTCTCCGCCGCCATGCAGCGTGGCCCGCACGTATGCCTGTGCGCCACACCGGTCGCACCGGTCCGCGGCACTGAGCGGGGTGGGGGTCAGCAGAGCGTTCACGTGATCAACCTTTGCGTCTGTATGTCCGTTCGTGTCTCGATCCAGAAGAACAGTGAAACACGGTGCAGTGTTCCCGACCGAGTTTCGCCCACCGACCGGTCTCTCGGGCGTGGCGTCCGTCGGCGGTGTCGGAGCGGACCACTAGCCTGCTGGGGAGAGACTCGTTCGCCGGCGCACGCCGGCGCACGTCCGTGCCACCAGAGGAGTGAGGTCCGTGACGACCGCGAAGAAGGCCGCCACGAGCAAGTCGGCCCAGGACTACACCGCCCACCATCTGCAGGTGCTCGAAGGCCTCGAGGCGGTTCGCAAGCGCCCCGGCATGTACATCGGCAGCACCGATGGCCGGGGCCTGATGCACTGCCTGTGGGAGATCATCGACAACGCGGTGGACGAGGCTCTGGGTGGGCACGGCAGCAGGATCGAGGTCATCCTTCACGCTGACCGGTCGGTCGAGGTCCGGGACGAGGGCCGTGGTGTGCCCGTCGACATCGAGCCGCGCACCGGGTTGACCGGCGTCGAGCTCGTCTACACCCGGCTGCACGCGGGCGGGAAGTTCGGGGGTGGCTCCTACACCGCCTCCGGGGGGCTGCACGGGGTCGGGGCCTCGGTCGTCAACGCCGTCTCCGCGCGGATGGACGTGCAGGTGGACAGGGGCGGCAAGACCTATGCCATGAGCTTCCGCCGAGGTGAGCCGGGCGTCTTCAGCGACGACGCGGGCAGCGCGGACGAGCCGTCTCCGGACCACGCCTTCACGCCCTATGTGAACACCAGCGAGCTCGCCGTCGTCGGCAAGGTGCGCCGGGGGGTGAGCGGCACCAGGGTGCGCTACTGGGCCGACCCGCAGATCTTCACCAAGGACGCGGCGTTCGACGACGCAGGCCTGCGCGACCGCGCGCGGCAGACCTCGTTCCTCATCCCGGGTCTGGCCATCGTCATCCGGGACGAGCGTGGCCTCCCGGGGACACCCGGGGCCGACGGCCCGCACGAGGAGACGTTTCTGCACGACGGCGGGATCAGCGAGTACTGCGAGTTTCTCGCCGCAGACTCTCCTGTCACGCCGACCTGGCGGTTGCAGGGCACCCACACCTTCACCGAGACCGTGCCCGTGCTCGACTCCGCCGGCCACATGGTGTCGACCGAGGTCGAGCGCGAGTGCGGCGTCGATGTCGCGGTGCGGTGGGGGACCGGCTACGACACCACTGTCCGGTCGTTCGTCAACATCATCGCCACCCCCAAAGGCGGCACCCATCTGGCCGGCTTCGAGCAGGCCATGCTCAAGGTCGTCCGCAAGCAGCTGGAGGTCAACGCCCGGCGTCTGAAGGTCGGCGGTGACAAGGTCGAGAAGGACGACGTGCTCGCCGGGCTGACCGCGGTCGTCACCGTGCGGCTGGCCGAGCCTCAGTTCGAGGGGCAGACGAAGGAGGTCCTCGGAACTCCCGCGGTGCGCGCGATCGTCAGCAGGGTCGTGGAGCAGGAGCTGACCGCCTTCTTGACCTCCCGCAAACGCGAGGACAAGGCAGCGGCATCCCTCGTCCTCGAGAAGATCGTCGCCGAGATGAAGTCTCGGATCAGTGCGCGCCAGCACAAGGAGACCCAACGCAAGAAGAACGCGCTCGAGTCCTCCAGCCTGCCGGCGAAGCTCGCCGACTGCCGAAGCAATGACACGGAGCGGACCGAGCTCTTCATCGTCGAAGGAGACAGCGCGCTCGGCACCGCGAAGCTCGCCCGCAGCTCGGATCACCAGGCGCTATTGCCCATCCGCGGCAAGATCCTCAACGTGCAGAAGGCCTCGATCGGCGACATGCTCAAGAACGCCGAGTGCGCCGCGATCATCCAGGTCATCGGCGCGGGATCTGGGCGCAGCTTCGACATCGACGCCGTCCGCTACGGCAAGGTCATCATCATGACCGACGCCGACGTCGACGGTGCGCACATCCGCACCCTCCTGCTCACGCTCTTCTTCCGATACATGCGGCCCCTCCTGGAGGCGGGCCGGGTGTTCGCCGCCGTTCCCCCGCTGCACCGCATCGAGGTGGTCGGCGCCGGTTCGCGCAAGAACGAGCTCATCTACACCTACTCCGAGGCCGAGATGCGCTCCACGGTCACGTCGTTGACGCGCCGGGGCAAGACGATCAAGCAGCCCATGCAGCGGTACAAGGGTCTCGGTGAGATGGATGCCGATCAGTTGGCCGAGACCACGATGGACCCGCGTCACCGGACCCTGCGACGTGTCACGGTCGAGGCTGCGGCGACCGCGGAGCGCACCTTCGAGCTGCTCATGGGCAACGAGGTCGCCCCCCGCAAGGACTTCATCGTCTCCTCGGCCGCCACGATGGACAGGGAACGCATCGACGCCTGAGGCTCAGGTGCAGGCTCGGATCGTGGTCATCCGCGAACCGGCGCGGTGCTGCCCCGCACGACGAGTTCGGTCTCGATGGTGAGATTGCGCTCGTCGTCGAGGTGGTTTGAGCCCAGTTCCGCAGCGGTCACGAGCTCGTCGAGCAGGAGAGTGACGGCCCGGTCCGCCTGCCTGCGGATGTCCTGACGCACGGTCGTCAACGAGAAGAGCCCCGAAAGAGGGTGGTCGTCGATGCCGACAATGGACAGGT
This sequence comes from Dermatophilaceae bacterium, assembly GCA_049582485.1. Classification (GTDB taxonomy): domain Bacteria; phylum Actinomycetota; class Actinomycetes; order Actinomycetales; family Dermatophilaceae; genus F2B08. The sequence goes on along the minus strand of JBAUUB010000102.1, from coordinate 3,067 downwards.
CGGTGGGGATGCGCATCCCGAGTTCCTGCGCGGCCACGTGCACCCCGAAGGCAATCTCGTCCGACCCGCAGACGATGGCGGTGGGGTGTGACCCTTCGGGAGCCAGCAGGCCGCGGGCGAGGTCGCGGGCGTTCTCAGCCGTCCAGTCGGAGCGGAGCACCCACTCCGGGCGCAGGGGGGCTTGAGCGTCCGTCATCGCGGCCACGACCGCGGCCATGCGGGATCGAGGGGTCTCGTTGAGCGCGGATGCCTCGATCGCTGCGCCGATGTACGCGATGTCACGGTGACCGAGCTCGAGCAGATGCGCGACCGCCGTGCGCGCCGCAGCGCCGTCGTCGATTCCCACGGAGGAGCGGTTGTCGAGATGGTGGCCGACGGAGACGACCGGCACGTGCAGACCGCTGAGCAGCTCGAGCTCTTCGGGGCTCATCGGGATATTGATGGAAATGACCCCGTCGACGCGCTTCCACAACATGGTGCGGGTCAGCGGCAGGCGCGCGCCGAAGACCTCTTGCTCGAGATCGAAGAGCAGCACCTGGTAGTCGCGCTCGCGCAGCGCCTTGCCGATAGCGCTCACCATCGAGGCGAAGTACCACCTGCTCACGAACGGGACGATGACCCCGACGATCCGGGTCCGTCCGGAGGCGAGCGACGTCGCGGTGGGGGAGGCGACGTAGTGCAGCTCATCAGCCACCCGGCGGACCTTCGCACGGGTGTCGGGGCTGACCCGATCCAGTCCACGCAGGGCGCGTGACACGGTGGCGACGGACACCCCTGCGGCTCGGGCGACGTCGACGATGGTGCTGGGCCCGGTGCGGTCCTCCATGACACCCTCGAACAGTTCGACTCCGGCGGGCCCCGTCTCCAGGACCCGCCGGACTCGATCAGCCCTTCACGCCTCCGGCGAGAAGGCCGCGGACGAAGTACCGCTGCCCGAAGAGGAAGATGACCAGCGGAACGATGAGTGCGACGAACGCACCCGCGGACAGCAGATGCCAGTCCTGTCCCCGTGAACCGGACAGCTCGGCCAGCCGGACCGTCAGAGGCGCGACGTTCGGCGTGCCGCCCGCGAAGGTCAGCGCCACCAGGAGGTCGTTCCAGACCCAGAGGAACTGGAACACTGTGAACGCGGCGATGGCGGGGACGAGCAGCGGCAGCAGCACGCGGAAGAAGATTCGCACGTGGCCGGCGCCGTCCACCCGGGCGGCCTCGACCAGCGACCGTGGGATGTCCTTCATGAAGTTGTGGAACATGAAGATCGCCAGTGGTAGCGCGAAGATCGAGTGTGACAGCCAGACCGTCCAGAACGAGCCGGCCAGCCCGATGTCGACGTAGATCGACAGGAGCGGGATGAGGGTGACCTGCAGCGGGACGATCTGGAGAGCGAACACGGCGACGAACAGCAGGTCGCGTCCAGGGAACTCGATCCACGAGAAGGCGTACGCGGCCAACAGTGCGATGGTGATCGGAATGACGACGGCGGGAACCGTGATCACCAGCGTGTTCACGAAGTACGTGGAGAAAGCCGTGCTGCTCCCGGTCAGGACGGTCTCGTAGTTGTCCAGGGTGAACTCAGGGTTGGTGAACCAGGTCCACCACCCGCTGTTCTGGATCGAGGCCTGAGGGCGGATCGAGGTGACGAGCAGACCGAACGTGGGGATCGTCCACAGGATCGCCATGACGATGGCGATGCCCGTGGCCCACGGCGAGGTGAGCTTCGTCTTGGCTTCGGTCGCGCGGATCTCGGCCCTGGTGAGCTTGCGTGGGCCCTTTGGTGCCTGCTTCTTGTCCACCGCGGGGGGCGGGACAGGCGGGTTCGAGGTGGTCATCTGATGTCCTCCGAGAGTCGAAGCTGGCGCACCTGGTAGACAACGACCGGGATGACGATGACGAAGAGCAGCACGGCCAGAGCGGCGCCGAGGCCGAAGTCGAACTGCCTGAAGCTCTGGGTGTAGAACTCGTTGGCCACCACGCTGGTCTGGAAGTTGCCTCCGGTCATGGTCCGGACGATGTCGAAGACCTTGAGGGTCGTCATCGTGATCGTCACCCAGACCACCAGCAGCGCGGGACGGATGCTGGGGATGGTGACGTAGCGGAACATCCGCAGGCCGGACACGCCGTCGAGGCGGGCCGCCTCGATGATGTCGTCGGGGATGGCCTTGATCGCCGCCGAGATGATCGTCATGGCGAATCCGGTCTGGATCCAGACCATGACGACGATGAGGAAGATCGTGTTCCATGGGCTGTTGAGGAGGAACTGGTAGGGATCGAGTCCCAGCCAGACGAGGATCTGGTTGGCGAGGCCGATCTGCGGACGGGCAGGGGCCCGGTACTCGTAGATGAACCGCCAGATGATCGATGCGCCCACCAGCGAGATCGCCATGGGAAGGAAGATCAGACTCTTCGAGATCGCCTCGCCGCGCGTCCGGTCGATCAGGACGGCGTAGAGCAGACCGAGTCCGACCGCGACGAGCGGCACCAGGATCACCCAGATCATCGTGTTGCGCAGGACGATCTGGAACTCCGATGTCGTGAACAGGGTCACGAAGTTGTCGAAGCCGACGAACTCGCTCCGCTCGGGGTCGGACCACGGCGAGCGCCCGTAGAAGGACTGGATGATCGTGCTGACGCCCGGCCAGATCAGTCCGAGGAGCAGCGCCGCGAGAGCGGGGCCTACGAAGGCCAACGCCACCGTCCAGTTCGGCACCCGCTTGCGGCTGTCCACCATGAACAGCAGCAGCGCCATGACGCCGACGAACAGCAGAACGACGAAGAGCATCAGGGCGAGCTTCTCGATCGTCGTGCTCGAGTCGACGAGGAACGAGGGCCAGCTGATTTCAGGTACGGCGCTGAAGAAACTCGCCGCGATGATCCCCACGACCCCGACGAAGACCAGGATCATGACGATGCCCACGGCCAGCGCACTCTTGCTGACCGGGGGGGTGTGGGCACGGGCCTCTGCGTCGTCCGTGGACGCGCCGGCACGCTCAGGGGACTTGATGTCAGACAGCGGAGCCACCTCCGTGAGGTAGGACTGGTTAGGACTCGGGGCTGGGACCCTATCGCG
>JBAUUB010000101.1:0-1840 GCA_049582485.1 Dermatophilaceae bacterium | reverse complement strand
GCGCACCGCGGTGGGCCGCTACGGTGGTGCGCTCAAGGACGTCACCGCAGCCGAGCTCGGCTCGACGGTGCTGCGCGCGGTGATCGAGCGGTCCGGGGTGGACCCCGAGGCGATAGCCGATGTCGTCGTCGGGCACGCCGTCCCGTCCGCGGACGCGCCGGCGATCGGCCGGGTCATCGCGCTCGACGCCGGACTGCCGGTCTCCGTCCCCGGGGTGCAGGTCGACCGCCGGTGCGGGTCGGGCCTGCAGGCCGTCCTCTACGCCGCGATGCAGGTCGCGTCCGGCAACGGTGCGGTCGTGGCCGCCGGCGGCACCGAGTCGATGAGCAACGCCGTCTACTACAGCCGCGACCTGCGCTGGGGCGCCCAGGGCCGGCCCACCGAGCTCGTCGACCAGCTCGCGCGAGCACGCGTGACGGCGGGGGGCAGCGCATACCCGGTCCTCGGCGGGATGATCGAGACGGCCGAGAACCTCCGCCGTGACTTCGGTATCGGCCGCGACGAGCAGGACGCGCTCGCGGTCGAGTCGCACCTGCGGGCGGTCCGGGCCCAGCACGACGGCACGTTCGCGCAGGAGATCGTGCCGGTGACGGTGCGCACCCGCAGCGGCGAGACGGTCGTCGAGATCGACGAACACCCCCGCGCCGACACGACCATGGAGTCGCTCGGGCGCCTGCGGCCGATCATGGGCCGCGACGACCCGGAGGCGACGGTCACCGCCGGCAACGCCAGCGGGCAGAACGACGCTGCCGCGATGTGCCTGGTGACGACACGCGACTACGCCGAGGGGCACGGCATGCGCCCGCTGGTGCGGCTCGTGTCGTGGGGGCTGTCCGGCTGCGACCCGCACCGGATGGGCCTCGGCCCGGTCGGCGCGAGCGAGCAGGCCCTCGGCCGGGCCGGGCTCACCCTGGCCGACATGGACCTCGTCGAGCTCAACGAGGCGTTCGCCGCGCAGGTCCTCGCCGTGCTGCGCGCGTGGGACTTCGGCGAGGCGGACCGCGAGCGCCTCAACGTGCACGGCTCCGGCGTCTCCCTCGGCCACCCGATCGGTGCGACCGGCGCCCGGATCCTCACGACCCTCGCGCGCGAGCTGGACCGCCGCAAGGGTCGGTATGCGCTGGAGACCATGTGCATCGGCGGCGGTCAGGGCCTGGCCGCGGTGTGGGAGCGCGTCGGCTGAACGCACTGGGTACGCTCGGCGCATGCCCCCCGCGGAGCGGCTCGGCGCCTTCGCCCTCGCGTCGTTCATCCTCATCGTCATCCCCGGACCGAGCGTGCTGTTCGTCATCGGTCGGTCGCTGGCCTACGGCCGGCGTGGCGGCCTTCTCAGCGTCGTCGGCAACGCCCTCGGCGTGCTGCCGCTCGTCATCGCCGTGGCGCTCGGACTCGGCGCCGTCGTCGCCGCCTCGGCGACCGTGTTCACCGCCATCAAGCTGGCCGGGGCGGCGTACCTGATCTACCTCGGGATCCAGGCGATCCGGCACCGCGGGCTCTCCCGGGCGCAGCTGCGCGGCTCGGGCCACACCGACCTGGCCCCGACGACGCTGCTGCGACAGGGCTTCGTCGTCGGGGTGAGCAACCCCAAGACGATCGTCTTCCTCGTCGCGGTGCTGCCGCAGTTCGTCAGCCTTCAGGCCGGTGCCGTGCCACTGCAGATGATCGCGCTCGGCACGGTGTTCGTCCTCATCGCGCTCGCCTCCGACGGGATCTGGGCACTTGTCGCCGGCTCGGCGCAGGAGTGGTTCGCGCGCTCCCCGAGCCGCCTCGCCGGGCTGCGCGCGAGCGGCGGCATGATGATGGTCGGCCTCGGCGGCACCCTCGCCCTGACCGGCCACCG
>JBAUUB010000100.1:0-3615 GCA_049582485.1 Dermatophilaceae bacterium | reverse complement strand
GTCATCGAGGGCTCGGAGCTGGGCGAGCACCCGTTCCACCCGATCACACCCGTGTCGACCCGACGGGCGGCCGAGCTCGGTGACCACCTGCCGGTGGCCTGGCGGCACCGCACCGAGCGGTATGCCGAGAAGCTCGCCACGCCGGACACCTCGGTGGCCGACCTGATCGGCGACGTCGACCCGATGAAGGTCGCCGAAGGACGTTCGCTGGGTGACCCCGAGACGATCCACTTCGGCCTCATCCCGCGCTCGCACCGGGGCATCGTCGCGATCAACGAGCTGCCCGACCTCGCCGAGCGCATCCAGGTGGCGATGCTCAACGTCATGGAGGAGCGCGACATCCAGATCCGCGGCTATGTCTTGCGGCTGCCGCTCGACGTCCTCGTCGTCGCCTCCGCCAACCCGGAGGACTACACGAACCGGGGCCGCATCATCACCCCGCTCAAGGACCGCTTCGGGGCCGAGATCCGCACGCACTACCCCGTCGAGCTGCCCGACGAGGTCGCCGTCATCCGCCAGGAGGCTCATCTGGTCGCGACCGTGCCGGACGTCCTGATCGAGATCCTCGCCCGGTTCACCCGCGGCCTGCGCGAGTCCTCCGCCGTCGACCAGCGATCCGGCGTCTCGGCACGCTTCTCGATCGCCGGCGCAGAGACGGTCGCCGCCGCCGCACTTCACCGGGCCACGACGCGCGGTGAGTCCGAGGCCGTGGCCCGGGTCGTCGACCTGGAGTCGGCGGTCGACGTGCTCGGCGGCAAGGTCGAGTTCGAGGCCGGCGAGGAGGGCCGCGAGCGCGAGGTGCTGCAGTACCTCCTGCGCACCGCCACGGCCGAGGCCGTTCGCGAGCACTTCCGCGGCATCGACCTCGCCCCGCTCGTCGGCGCGATGGAGGCCGGTGTGCTCGTCGTCACGGGCGACAGCGTCACCGCCGAGGAGCTGCTCGGGGAGCTGCCCGATCTCGACGACAGCGACCTCTACGACCAGATCTGCGACCGGCTGCGGGCGTCGAGCACCGGTGAGCGCGCCAGCGCCCTCGAGCTCGCCCTCGAGGGTCTCTACCTCGCGCGGAAGATCTCGAAGGAGTCCGACGGCGACCGGACGGTGTACGGGTGAGCGACCGGCGCGACGCCCACCGGTCCCGGTACGGCAGGTACGCCGGCGGCCCCGACCCGCTCGCGCCGCCGGTCGACCTGTCCGAGGCGCTCGACGCCATCGGGGAGGACGTCATGGCGGGGTACTCCCCCGAGCGGGCGATGCGTGAGTTCCTCCGCCGCGGCGGCCGGGACACGGTCGGTCTCGACGAGCTGGCCCGTCAGGTCGCCCGGCGCCGCCGGGAGCTGCTCGAGAACCACTCGCTGGGTCGCACGCTCGACGAGATCCGCGAGCTGGTGGACACGGCGGTGCTCCAGGAGCGCGGCCAGCTCGCTCGCGACGTGACGATGGAGGACATGGACCGGGCCTTTCGCGAGACCCGGCTCGACAACCTCCCAACGTCGACCGCGGCCGCGGTGTCCGACCTCGCGGACTACGACTGGACCTCGAGCGAGGCGCGACAGACCTTCGAGGAGATCAAGGACCTGCTCGGACGGGAGATGCTCGACCAGCGGTTCGCCGGGATGAAGCAGGCGCTCGAGAACGCGACCGACGAGGACCGCGCCCGCATCCAGGAGATGCTCGACGACCTGAACGACCTCCTCGACAAGCACGCCCGGGGGGAGGACACCGACGGGGACTTCGAGCGGTTCATGGACAAGCACGGGCAGCACTTCCCGGAGAATCCCCAGTCGGTCGATGAGCTGATCGACGCGCTGTCCCAGCGGGCGGCGGCCGCCCAGCGGATGCTGAGCTCGATGACCGAGGAGCAGCGCCGCGAGCTCATGCAGCTCTCGGCGCAGGCCTTCGGCTCGCCGCAGCTGGCCCAGTCCCTGTCGCGCCTCGACGCCTCCCTGCGAGGTCTGCGCCCCGGTGAGGACTGGGGCGGATCCGAGCGGTTCGGGGAGGGGCAGGGGTTGGGGCTGGGCGACGGCACCGGGATGCTGCAGGACATCGCCGAGCTGGACGGCCTGGCCGAGCAGCTGTCCCAGTCGTATGCCGGGGCCCGTCTCTCGGACATCGACCTGGACGCACTCGCGCGCCAGCTCGGCGGCGGGGCCGCCGTCGAGGCCCGGACGCTCGCCGAGCTCGAGAAGACGCTGCGCGACACCGGGTACCTCCGGCGGGACTCGGACGGCGCCCTGCGGCTGTCGCCGAAGGCGATGCGCCGGCTCGGCAAGGAGCTGCTCAAGGACGTCTCGACCAGGCTGTCGACCCGGGCCGGGCAGCGCGACACGCGACTCACCGGCGCCGCGGGCGAGCGCAGTGGCGCCTCCCGCGCCTGGGAGTTCGGGGACACCGAGCCATGGGACGTGACCCGCACCGTGACGAATGCCGTGACCCGCACGGTGAGCGAGGGTGCCGACCCGCGCGCCGGGATCCGGATCACCGTCGACGACATCGAGGTCACCGAGACCGATGCCCGCACCCGCTCCGCGGTGGCACTGCTCGTCGACACCTCCTTCTCGATGGCGATGGACGGTCGGTGGGTGCCGATGAAGCGCACCGCGCTCGCGCTGCACCACCTCATCTCCTCACGCTTCCGCGGCGACCACCTCTCGCTCATCGCCTTCGGCCGGCACGCGCGGACGATGGGCATCGAGGAGCTGACGGCGCTCGACGCGCTCTGGGACAAGGGCACCAACCTGCACCACGCGCTGCTGCTCGCCAACCGCCACTTCCGCAAGCACTCCGCCGAGCAGCCCGTCCTCCTCGTCGTCACCGACGGTGAGCCCACCGCCCACCTGCTGCCCGACGGACACGTGTGGTTCGACTACCCGCCGCACCCCGAGACGATCACCCGCACGGTCGAGGAGCTCGAGGCCGCACGCCGGCTCGGCGCCCGCACGACGTTCTTCCGGCTGGGCGAGGACCCCGGCCTGGCCCGGTTCATCGAGCAGATGGCCCGGCGGGTCGACGGTCGCGTGGTCGCTCCGGAGCTGGACGACCTCGGTGCCGCTGTCGTGGGGTCCTACCTCGGCGCGCGGCACCCCAGCGGGAGCGTCGCGAGCGACTGGTTCGGTGGACGCGGGTTCTGGGTCGACGGTTCCTGATCTGCGCGACGACCGCCGTCCAACCGCAGATGCGGCGCTATATTGCTACTCATGTCGCAACTGCGGATCTCTGACGCCGCCATGCTGCTGGGTGTCTCTGACGACACCGTCCGACGCATGGTCGACTCCGGTCGTCTGAAGGCCGGCAAGGACGGATCGGGCCGGCTGGTGGTCGAGGGTGCTGACCTGGCACAGGTCGCCGTCGAGATCGCCGTCCCCGCACCGGCCGGCCCGGTCACCGACGAGTCCGCGCGCAACCGGATGCGGGGCATCGTCACCCGCGTCGTCAAGGACACCGTCATGGCGCAGGTCGAGCTCCAGTGCGGGCCGTTCCGGATCGTCTCGCTCATGTCCAGCGAAGCGGTCGACGCCCTCGGCCTCGAGCCAGGCTCGGTCGCGATCGCCTCGATCAAGGCGACCAACGTCATCGTGGGTGTGCCGTGAGGGGTGTCCGCGCCGGGCTCGGCGC
>JBAUUB010000099.1:0-4748 GCA_049582485.1 Dermatophilaceae bacterium | reverse complement strand
ACCCCAACGTCACCGACAAGAGGTTCCCCGGGAATCCGACCCGGTCCTTCCGCTCCCGCGAGCCGGTGCGCGTCGTGGGAGAGATCGTCGACTGGGTCGGTCACCCGACTGAGCGGATTCAGGCCATGCGCGAGGGCCTGGCCGCACTTCAGCAGCGCGGCGAGGCCGACATCGAGGACTGAGACTGCGCCTCACCGTCTGCGCGGGCCATGCGGAGACGGGGACACCGGGACTGGAGGGCGAGGTCACTCGATCAGGCGGTAGCCGATTCCGGGTTCCGTGACGATGTGGGTGGGCCGGGAGGGGTCGGCTTCGAGCTTGCGCCGGAGCTGGTTGCCATAGACGCGGAGGTAGTTGGACTCGCGGCCGTAGCCCGGCCCCCAGACAGCGCGGAGCAGGTCGGCCTGAAGGACGACGCGGCCACGGTGTCGAGCGAGCTCACCGAGGAGTCGCCACTCGGTCGGGGTCAGGTGAACGGGTTCACCGTGCCGGGTCGCGGCAAGTGTGGCGAAGTCGACCGTGAACGCGTCCGTGACCAGGGGCGGGATCTGGCTGAGCGTGTCCACGTCCTCACCCGCGCGCCGGAGGGCTGAGCGAACCCGGGCCATGAGCTCGTCGACACCGAATGGCTTGGTCACGTAGTCGTCGGCTCCCTCGTCCAGGGCTTCGACCTTGTCGTCGGACTGCTGGCGGGCGGAGAGGACGATGACGGGTATGCGGGAGGAGGCGCGTATGCGTCGCAGGACTTCGACTCCGTCGATGTCGGGAAGGCCGAGGTCGAGGATCACCAGCGCAGGAGGAGCATCGTCCAGGGTGGAGAGCGCATCCTGACCCGTTGCGACCTCTTCGGTGTCATAGCCCCTGGCTCGCAGGTTGATGCGCAGGGTGCGGCGTATGGTCTGGTCGTCGTCGACGACGAGGACACGTTCAGGCACGGGTTTCCTCCTGGGCGGTCGGCAGGGCGATGACCAGGGTCAGGCCCCCACCGGGCGTCTCTTCGACGTTGACGTGGCCCCCCATGGCTTCGGCGAGGCCGCGGGACACCGCGAGACCAAGTCCGACACCGTCCCCGGAGCGTGCATCTCCGTACCGTTGGAAGGGCAGGAAGATCCGGTCGCGAGCATGTTCGGGCACGCCCGTGCCGGTGTCGACCACCCGGATCTGGGTGGTCGGCCCGAGTCCGCTGGTGGTGACGCGCACCCGCCCGGGCGTCGGCTGGTGACGCAGAGCGTTCTCGATGAGGTTGTCGAGCACCCTGTCGAGGAGGCCGGGGTCGGCGAGGACGAGCCGCGCGCGAGGGTCCAGGGTCCACTCGACCCGGTCGGGTGCGGTGACCGCGGCGACGGCGGCCGGCACGATCTCGCCCAGGTCGACGGGTCTGGGGGCGGCGACCAGAGCGCCCGCCTGCAGGCGCGACATGTCGAGCAGGTTGGCGATGAGAGCCTCGAGCCGGTCGGCCGAGTCCTCGATGACGGCCTGCAGTTCCGCCTCGTCCTCGGGGGAGAAGGTCACCTCACTGGAGCGCAGGCTGCCGATGGCGGCCTTGATGCCTGCCAGGGGAGTCCGAAGGTCGTGGGAGACGGCCGAGAGCAGGGCCGTTCGGGCCGAGCTGTCCCTGGCCAGAGCGGTGGCCTGCCCGGCCGAATGCTGCAACGCGCGTCGTTGGAGGATGGCGCCGGCATGGGCGGCGAACGCCTCGAGCAGACGCCTGCGGTCGGCCGGGAGGCGTACGCCGACGAGAATCAGGTCGTGCTCGTCGTCTGCCTCGGCGCGGGTGACGTGATCGCCAGAGGGGACGTCACGGTCGTCCGGAGGGTCGCCTGATCGGGCGACGACCAGCACCGGAGTGTCCGCAGTGGGTCGGCGGACCACGAGAGCCTCGTCTGCGCCGAACATCTGGAGGGCTCGCTCGAGCAGCAGCGCCATCTGGTCGGTGGAGCCGAGGAGCGTGTGGGTGAGCTCAGCGAGTGCCGCGGACTCCTGCTGTGCCGCTATCGCGGTCTCGGCGCGTCGGACGCTGCGGTGGACGAGGAACGCGACGGCCGCCGCGACGGCGACGAAAACGGCCAGTGCGGCGGCGTTCTCGGGCTCAGCGATGGTGAAGGTGCCGGTGGGCGGGGTGAAGAACCAATTGAGGAACAGTGCTGAGGACACCGCGCCCACCAAAGCAGGCCCGATCCCGCCGAGCAGGGCGACGAGAACTGCCATCAGCAGGTACAGAGGCACGGTGAGGGGCAGACCGGGACCGTCGGACATCAGGGTGAGCAGCGCGGTGAGCAGCGGGGGCCCGAGGAGAGCGGCGGCGTACCCGAGCCGGACCCGGCGAGCGGGCAGCGCGGCCCGGGGGACGCGCCAGCCGCGGCCAGAGGCCAGCGAGTGGGTGACGACGTGGACGTCGATGTCGCCGGAGGTCGTGATGACCTCCTCCGTCGTGCTCGGCGCAAGCAGGGTGCGCCATCGGGGGCGCCGGGTGCTGCCGACGACGACCTGGGACGCGTTGACGGCGCGGGCCAGGTCGAGGATGGCTTCTGCGATGTCCTCGCCGGTGACGGTGTGGAAGGTGCCGCCGAGCTCGGCGACGAGCCGACGCTGATGGGCGAGGCCGGGCAGGTTGGGGCCGGTGAGGCCGTCGGAACGGGCCACGTGCACGGCAAGCAGCTCGCCGCCCGCACCGCGTGAAGCGATCCGGGCGCCACGCCGCAGGAGCGTCTCTCCCTCGGCTCCTCCCGAGAGCGCGACGACCACCCGTTCGCGGGTCGGCCAGGTCGAGTCGATACCGTGGTCGGCGCGATAGCGGGCCAGGCCTTCCTCGACGCGGTCAGCGAGCCATAGGAGTGCGAGTTCGCGCAGCGCCGAGAGGTTCCCGACCCGGAAGTAGTTGGCGAGCGCCGCGTCGACCTTCTCCGCGCGGTAGACGTTGCCGTGGGCCATCCGTCGTCGCAATGCCTCGGGGGTCATGTCGCAGAGCTCGATCTGGTCGGCTCGACGCACCACCTCGTCCGGCACAGTCTCCCGCTGGGCGATGCCGGTGATGGACTCGACGGCGTCGTTGAGCGACTCGAGGTGCTGGATGTTCACTGTGGAGATGACGTCGATCCCAGCGTCCAGCAGCTCGTCGATGTCCTGCCATCGCTTCTCGTGGCGGCTCCCGGGAGCGTTGGTGTGGGCCAGCTCGTCCACGAGCGCCACGCCGGGCTGCCGGGCGAGCACCGCGTCGAGGTCCATCTCCTCCAGCGTCGCGCCGCGGTGGCTCAGTCTCGCCCGTTGGATCACCTCGAGGCCGCGCACGAGTTCCGCGGTGTGCAAGCGGCCGTGGTCCTCGACGAATCCGACGACGACGTCGGTGCCGCGCGTTCTGCGTCGGTGGGCCTCGTCGAGCATCGCCACGGTCTTGCCCACCCCCGGGGCGGCCCCGAGATAGATCCGCAGCCGTCCGCGCGCCATACCCATATTGTCACCGACCGGCGGCGACGGTCCGCGCGGCCGCAAGGAACGCGTTGAGCTCGGTGACGTTGACGCGGTCGGTCCCGATGAACCCGAGAGCCGGGCCTTCCGTGTGTGCGCCGATGATCTCGAGGAGTGATTCCAGCGGGATACCGGTCGCGCGGGCGATGCGGGGCGCCTGCCATCGGGCGTAGTCCGGCGAGATGTGCGGATCCAACCCGCTGGCGGATGCGGTCAGCGCATCGGGTGGAATCGATGCGGGGGCATGGGGGTTGGCGGCGCGCAGCGCTGCCGTCCGCTTGCTGACGGTCGCAGCGAGCTCGGCAGCGGAGGGGCCGAGGTTGGATCCTCCGCTCGCGTCGCCTGCGTGTCGGGATGCGGATGGGCGTGCTTGGAACCACTGTGGCCCGTCGGCGGCCTGACCGAGCAGGCTGGAGCCCACGACTGAGCCCTCGACCCGAACGAGTGAGCCGTTGGCGCGGTCTGGGACTGCCAGGCCGACAAGGGTGATGGCGGCCGGGTACAGAACACCCCCGAGGAGCGTGAGGACGAGAAGCATCTTGACGGCTGCCGTGAGCTGACGAGAGACGACCACGATGATCACCCGAGTCCCGGGAGGAGTGAGACGAGGAGGTCGATCAGCTTGATGCCGATGAAGGGCGCCATCAGACCACCGACACCGTAGATGAGCAGGTTCCGCCGAAGCATCCGATGGGCTGACTCCGGGCGGTATCGCACGCCGCGCAGCGAGAGCGGGATGAGCGCGACGATGATGAGGGCATTGAAGATGACGGCCGACAGGATCGCCGACTCGGGACTGGCCAGGCCCATGACATTGAGTTCCTGCAGGCCGGGGTAGATCCCGACGAACATCGCGGGGATGATGGCGAAGTACTTCGCGACGTCGTTGGCGATGGAGAACGTGGTGAGCGCCCCACGGGTGATCAACAGCTGCTTGCCGATCGCGACGATGTCGATCAGTTTCGTCGGGTCGCTGTCCAGGTCGACCATGTTGCCCGCCTCCTTCGCAGCCGAGGTCCCGGTGTTCATCGCGACGCCGACGTCGGCCTGGGCCAGTGCCGGAGCGTCGTTGGTGCCGTCGCCGGTCATCGCGACGAGGCGACCCCCCTCCTGCTCGGCCCGGATGAGTGCCATCTTGTCCTCGGGGGTGGCCTCGGCTAGGAAGTCGTCGACCCCTGCCTCGGCGGCGATGGCTGCCGCCGTCCGGGTGTTGTCGCCGGTGATCATCACCGTACGGATGCCCATCCGGCGCAGCTGGTCGAAGCGCTCGCGCATCCCGGGCT
>JBAUUB010000098.1:0-1601 GCA_049582485.1 Dermatophilaceae bacterium | reverse complement strand
GGCTCGGCGCCGGCCTCGTGGCCGCCGCCATGGCCCTCATCCTCACCGCGGCCGCGCTCGCGGTCGCGGTGCGCCGCCGTTCCCGTCGCCGGCCCACTGCGGAGCCGGCCCCTGTGACCGCCCTTCGGTGACCGGGCCGCAGACGGCGAGCGCCGCATACCCGACAAGGGGTATGCGGCGCTCGGCGGGTCGGGTCAGTCGCCCGTCCCGGTGCCCGCCTCGACGAGAGGCAGGTCGTCGGGAACGCGTGGGCTGCCGACGAAGGTGAAGATCGCCTCGCCGCCCTCGCCCTCGACGTCGACCGTGACAACGTCGCCGGGGCGCAGGTCGCCGTAGAGGATCTTCTCGGAGAGGGAGTCCTCGATCTCGCGCTGGATCGTGCGACGCAGCGGGCGCGCACCGAGCACCGGGTCGTAGCCCCGCTTGGCCAGCAGCGACTTGGCCGCCGGCTGCAGGACCATGCCCATGTCCTTGTCCTTGAGCCGCTTGGCCAGCTTGGCGATCTCGAGGTCGACGATGGTCTCGATCTCCTGCTGCGTCAGCTGCGGGAAGACGATGACGTCGTCGACACGGTTGAGGAACTCGGGGCGGAAGTGCTGCTTGAGCTCGTCGGTGACCTTGGCCTTCATCCGGTCGTAGTCGCTGCGGGTGTCCGGCCCGGCGGAGAAGCCCATCGCGGCCTTGCTGATGTCGCGGGTGCCGAGGTTGGTCGTCATGATGATGACGGTGTTCTTGAAGTCGACCATCCGACCCTGGGAGTCGGTGAGGCGGCCGTCCTCGAGCACCTGCAGGAGGCTGTTGAAGATCTCCGGGTGGGCCTTCTCGACCTCGTCGAAGAGGACCACGGAGAACGGCCGACGCCGGACCTTCTCGGTGAGCTGACCGCCCTCCTCGTAGCCGACGTATCCGGGCGGGCTGCCGAAGAGCCGCGAGACGGTGTGCTTCTCGGAGTACTCGGACATGTCGAGCTGGATGAGCGCGTCCTCGTCCCCGAAGAGGAACTCGGCGAGCGTCTTGGCCAGCTCGGTCTTGCCCACACCGGTCGGGCCGGCGAAGATGAACGACCCACCGGGACGGCGGGGGTCCTTCAGGCCCGCGCGGGTGCGGCGAATGGCCTGCGACAGCGCCTTGATGGCATCGTCCATGCCGACGATCCGCTTGTGCAGCTCGTCCTCCATGTGGAGCAGGCGGCTGGACTCCTCCTCGGTGAGCTTGAACACCGGGATGCCGGTCGAGGCGGCGAGCACCTCGGCGATGAGCTCCTCGTCGACCTCGGCGATGACGTCCATGTCGCCGGACTTCCACTCGGCCTCACGCTGGGCCTTCTCGTGCCGCAGCCGCTTCTCGTCGTCGCGCAGGCGGGCGGCCTTCTCGAAGTCCTGGCCGTCGATGGCGGCTTCCTTCTCGCGGACGACGTTCTGGATGCGGTCGTCGAACTCGCGCAGGTCCGGCGGGGCGGTCATCCGGCGGATGCGCAGGCGCGCGCCCGCCTCGTCGATGAGGTCGATCGCCTTGTCCGGGAGGAAGCGGTCGTTGACGTACCGGTCGGCGAGAGTCGCGGCGGCGACGAGCGCGCTGTCGGTGATGGAGACGCGGTGGTG
>JBAUUB010000097.1:0-5214 GCA_049582485.1 Dermatophilaceae bacterium | reverse complement strand
ACGCTGCCCTGAACCTGAGCCGTGTCACCCACGGCGAGGTCACCTTCGGCGGGGCACTCCCCCCGGCAGAAGATGAAGAGGCCCTCCGAGGTGGCAGGGTCGTTGTCCCAGTCCGACTCCTCCTCTTGGAGGAAGAACCCGTCAGGGGCGTCATTGCTCGTGAACAGGCTCGTGACGATTCCTTCGACGATGACGGTCGAGCCATCCAGAGGGCTTTCGGAGCCGAAACCCTGCACCGCGTGAATCTTCACCTCTGCTGGCGGAGTCTCCGCGAGAGCATTCGGCGCGTCGGGAGTGTTCAGAGCCTCTCCGGTTAGTGGCGAACCGGTGAATCCCGGGATGCCCGCGAGGTCGAAGTCGTTGCGAACCCAGTCGGATGCGGCGTCGGTGTCCGTGCCGTCCGGGATGCGCGAGGCGCCACCGACAGTGAATGTCCCACCGTCGAATGACGCTGCGAGAACAGGGTCGCCGTACGTCAGGTCACTGGAACCACCGTCGGTGAGCGCGACGGAGTCGGCGATCGACGACCACGGTGTCACGTCGAGCGTCCCGTCGTCGCTCGTGTCGAGATCGACGCCGACGACCCCGGTGAAGCCCTCGACCAGGAGGAGGGTGATCGTGCCGTTCTCGAGAGCGTTGTTGAGGATGCCGGTCGACCAGTGGCCGGTCGCGTTCGTGGTACCCGCCGGGTGAACTGAGTCGATCACGCCGGTTGCGGCGCCGCTGGAGTCGCCCTCGATCTGGAGGATGCTGTAGGCGCTGTAGTCGGTCGAGGGCGAGCCCTTGATCTCGACGTACTCGTTGGTGTCGGTGCCGACGTGGTTGGCGACGAACTCGTTGATCACCGGGCCGGCGGGTCCTCCCGCACCAAACGTCTGGCCGGTGTTCGGGGCGCCCTGGGTGTTGGCTGACGTGCTCGCCCAGGTGAAGTCGGCGTACGTGCCACCTGTGCCAGTGAGCTGGAGAGCCGACCCCACCACCTCAGTGCCGGACTGCGAGACGCCCACATCCGTGCTGACGCCGCCTGCGGCCGGCCCATTGGACGCAGTAAAGGCCCCCTCGTAACTGAGCAGCTGCACGACGGTGGTCCCGTTGACGAGTGCGAAACCGTCATTGCCTCCGTTCTGGAGACCTGGAGCCGAGACGGCGAGCGTGCCGTATCCGCCCTGTTGATCGGCGATCACTCCGGACAGTGGGATGGTGGCGTAGGTGACAGCCGTCCCTGGACTCGACCCGTTGTAGAGGACCAGGCTCCACCCGGCCAAATCGGTACCCGCCGGACCCGCGACCTCGATGAACTCACCTACATCCGTCCCGGAGTTGTCGTAGTGGAACTCGTTGACGAACACCGTCGACGAGCCACCCGGAACCGCCGAGGCGCTGGGAGCGGCCAGGACGGCCGGTGTTGCGAGTGCGAGTGCTGCGACGGTGATCCGCGCGAATGCGCGCCGAATCCGGCGACCTGCCATGGAGTCCTCCGTTGGACAAAAGTGCTGCTCAGGGGGCCGAGCGATATCTGTGAGTGCGCCTGAACCTAGCACTCCACTAGCGCCCCTGACGAGACCACGAGGGGACGATTTCGCGAATAGGCGGTGACCAGCGCATACGGATGTCGTTCCTGCAGATCAGCGGACCGACGTGCAGGACCCGCCGTGTGCGCGCCTGTGCACACGGCGGGTCCTGTCCCCTGCGACCGGGGCGGAATCAGATCCGCCCCAACCGATCCTCCTCGTCCCCGGGGAGGGGTGAGCGGCACTCGGGCGGCTCGTCGGGCGAGGCACCCGGGTACGTGCGGAAGACGTGACCCTCGGTGTCCTCGACTTCATCCGAGGGCTGCGACATGACGGGTACACGACGGCGCTCGCCCTCGCCACGGCGGAAGACGTGACCCTCGGTGTCCTCGACACCCTCCGGTCCCGCCGCCCGACGCTTGCGCCCGACCACCTGGTCGCCGGTGTCGATGCTTTCCATGGTCTCCTCCTCGGCACTGGCCGGACTCGGTGTCCGGCGATGCCTCAATCGTGGCCGAAGTGCGCCCCTGAGACTGTCGGCTCGGCGACACAAGCCGCGTCCTTCTATGAACAGAGCCCTCAACCGGGCACGGCGTTCTCGGCGAGCGCCTGCAGGACTGCCTTGACCTGGAACGGTGTCAGCCATGGATGCTTGCCGAGCAGGGCTGCCGCCATTCCCGTCACGTGCGCCGCCGCGAAGCTGTTGCCGGTCGCCACGATCGATCCTCCGCCTGACCAGGCCACCTCGAGGTCGATGCCCGCCGCCCCGAACTCGACCGGTGGGGACGGGTTGTAGGCGAGGGCCCACGGGTCGGCACCCTCTCGGGCGGCGACGGACAGGACGGAGGAGTACTGCGCCGGATAGGTCGGCCCCGGAACGTTGTTCGCCGCGCAGACCAGCGGGACGCCCCTGAAGTATGCGTCGTCACAGACCGCGTGAAGCGGCCCGTAGAGCAGGTCGCTCCGGCTCGACAACGACAGGTTCGCGACGTGCATGCCATGGTCGAGCGCCCACCGCAGGCCGGCGAGGAAACGGGTGCCGCGGGTGCGGAGGTTCTCACCCAGTACGCGCACGCTCCAGATCTCGACATCGGGAGCGAGGCTGCGGATGATGCCTGCACACGCGGTGCCGTGACCGACGACGTCCTCGTGCGGCTCCTCGACGACCCGGTGCTGCTCGGGATCGTGCGCATCACTGACCACCGTGGCCCAACCCGCCACTCCCCCGACCCGCGGGTGGGCCGCATCGACCCCACTGTCCACGACGGCCACCCGGACCGACGCGCCCGTCGCCCCGCCGAGCGCCCAGTCCCGCAGCTCCGCGATGGGCAGGGCGCTGACCGGGGCGAGACGCTCGGTTCCGAAGTCCGCGGACCACTGCGGCAGGGCGGTCATCCGCGCTTCCCGCGCAGATGCTCGGCGACCGCTGAGAGGACGTCGGCAGCGTGCTGGGCCGACTGCTGATCGCCCTCAGCCAGCGCAGCGGCGAGGCCCGCTGCATCGGCCGATGTCCCACCCCGGTCGGGCGGTCGGTCGAGCAGCAGTCCGAGCAGGGAGGCGCAGGTGCCGAGGACCGCGAGCGGCCATCCGGTCGAGAGGTCGGTCGCCGGGTCGAGCACCTCGAGGACGCCGGCGACATCACCGTGTGGGGTGCTCACCGGTGCGGCGAGGACGGCCCTCGGCACGTACTCGGTCGCCTCCGCCACGTCGCGGGCGAACCGGGTGTCCTTGGTGACGTCACGGACCGCGATCGCCTGGTCGGTCATCGCCACCCACCCTGCGATCCCTCGGCCGACTGGAAGCCCCACCCCGAGGATGCGTGCCGCGCCGGCGCCCGAGGCGGCCACGAAGGTGAGCCGGTCGCCGTCCTCACCGACGAGTGCGCACGAGGCGGCGGCCGCTCCGAACAGGTCGCGCACCGCGGCGACGGCGGGGGTCAGGTCGGGGCGGGTCTCCATGCCCCATTGTCCCGCTGAGGTGCACTCCCGAGCCGATTAGGCGCACCGCTGTGGTTGACTCCGGACCATGGAGTTCTCACTCCTGGCGTCCCTGCCGGAGGAGGCGCGGCGAACGCTGCTCGGCAGCGTCCGCCGCCGCACCTTCGCGCGTCGTGAGGTGATCGTCCACGAGGGCGACCCCGCAGACAGCCTGCACCTGGTGCGTTCGGGCCGTCTCGCCGTCCAGGTCTCCACACCCGGTGGTCAGGTGGCGATGCTGCGGCTCATCACCCCCGGTGAGTACTTCGGCGAGGTGGCGCTCCTGGACCGTGAGGAGAGCCGGCGCAGCGCGACCATCATCGCCCTGGAACCGGCAGAGACATGGAGCATCTCGAGTGCGACGTTCCAGGCCCTGCGTGCCAAGCACCCCGACATCCAGCAGATGGTCATGACCGCGCTCGCGGAGCGCGTCGAGGACCTGAGCAGGCGGCTGCTCGAAGCGATGTACGACGGTCTGGACCGTCGGGTCTTCCGTCAGCTGGTCTACCTGAGCGAGGTGTATGCGGAGGGCGCCGGGGGCGGGCCCGTCACCGTCCCTCTCACGCAGGAGACCCTGGCCGAGTTCGTCGGGGGGACGCGCCCCTCGGTCAACGCCGTACTCCAGCGCCTTCAGGAGCGGGGTCTCATCGAGCTCACCCGCGGCCGGATCGTCGTGCGGGACCGGGTGGGGCTGGCCGCGCGGCTGCGCTGACAGGTCAGGGCTGACAGGTCAGTACCGATCGGAGCCGACCGACTCGAGCGCCGAGTCGAGCTCCTCTCGCCAGGCTCTCGCCCTCAGCACGGTGAAGGCCTTCCCCGCCGTCGCGACCAGGTCGGCGCCTTCAGCGCGCTCCTCGGATGATGCGGACCGGATGAGGATCGACCCGAGCTCGCCCCTCGTGCGGGCCGCGAGCGGAACCGCCCGCCACGCGTCGTAGTGCTCCACTGCACGACGCAGATGGTCGACAGCACGCTCGTCGTCGTGCAGATCTGCGGCGGACAGGCCCATGGCCCGATGCCGGTGGCCCCTGAAGGCCACGGCAACGCTGCGGTCGACGGCATCGTCGGTGATCAGGTCGACCAGCTCGCGGACCGCACCGTCGTCACCGATGGATCGGACCAGGCCGAGCAGCTCCGACCAGATGACGGCATGGTCATCGGAGAGTCCCACCTGGTCGAAGTACTCACGGACGGCGGACACGGCGTCGGCCACGGCGGATGCGGGCGGTGGGTTCGGCAGTCTCATCGCGAGCTCGGTGGCCGCGTAGGCACGCAACCATGTCGCCGAATCCGCCACATCACTGGCGGACCATCCCACCTCGGGTGGGGTCTCACCGCGGGCGACTGCAATGGCGGTCGGGACGAAGGTGCGCGCCGCCGCGCTGATCGGGCGGTCGAGCGTGTCACCACGCGAGGCCACCTCGAAGGCCGCGTCCCAGTCACCGGATAGGAAGAGTGCGTTGGCGTAGTTGACGGTCACCACGTCGAGACTGCTGACCAGATGGAGCTCCTCGACCAGGCGGAACGCCTCGCGACCGTACTCCGCCGCGCGCTCGACGTCCTCGGTCATCCAGGCCGCCGACATGTTCGACAGGTCCACGGTCCGCGAGACCGGCCCGGTCGCGTCGCGGCGCAGGACCTCCTCATAGATGAGCCTGGCGAGATGGGACATGCCGCCGTTGCCGTAGTAGTACGCCAGTCCGGTCATACCCCGCCTGGTCATCCGC
>JBAUUB010000096.1:0-7480 GCA_049582485.1 Dermatophilaceae bacterium | reverse complement strand
GTGCCGTCGTGGTGGTCGCCGACAAGGGGCTCGGCTTCGCCGGCATGCGCCGCGCCCTGCGCGGTGCCGCGCTCGACCACGTCGTGGCGGGTCGGGCCGGCCTGGTCGCCGCCCGCGCGATGGGACTCCCGGCCTCCCGGATTGCGGTCCGGCCCCTGCCGGGAGCGGTCCGCCGAATCCTGGGGGTCACCGACGACCTCGACACCCTGGCGCGGCGTGGCCGCCACACGCCCCTCCCCGAGGAGCCTGGGGCCGACGCGGACTGCGCGGTGGTCTTCACCTCCGGAGCGACCGGGCCGGCCAAGGGGGTCGTCTACCGTCACGGTCAGGTGCGCGCGCAGGTCGACCTGGTCTTGGCTGCCTATGACCTGCAGCCGGACGACACCTTCGTCGCGGCGTTCGCGCCCTTCTCCGTCCTCGGCCCCGCCCTCGGTCTCGGCTCGTCCGTGCCAGACATCGACGTCACCGCCCCGCAGACCCTGACGGCTACGCTGTTGGCCGACGCGGTCGCCGCCGTCGATGCCCGCATCGTCTTCGCGTCGCCAGCCGCGCTGCGCCGAGTCGTGCACACCAAGGACCGACTCGGCCCGGCCCAGCGAGACGCGCTCTCCGGGGTCCGGCTGCTCATGTCGGCCGGCGCGCCCGTGTCCGCCACCCTGCTGGCGTCGGTGGGCGAGGTCCTCCCCGGAGCGAGCCTGCACACGCCCTACGGCATGACGGAGGTCCTCCCGGTCACCGACGTCTCGCTTGAGGAGATCCGCGCGGCGGGTCCGGACGAGGGGGTGTGCGTGGGCCGTCCGCTGCCGGGGGTCGAGGTGTCGCTCGCGCCCTTGTCCGGCTCCGAGGGTGGTGACGAGCTCAGCTCTTCGCCCGACGTCACGGGTGAGATCTGCGTGCGGGCTGCGCACGTGAAGGACCGCTACGACGCGCTCTGGATGACGCAACGGTCGGCCTCACGGCATCCGGGCTGGCACCACACCGGTGATGTCGGACACCTCGACGACAAGGGACGGCTCTGGGTCGAGGGCCGGCTCGCCCACGTGGTGCACACCGCCGACGGCGTGGTGACACCAGTCGGCGTCGAGCAGCGCGTCGAGGCCGTCGATGGCGTGAGCGCTGCAGCCGCGGTCGGGGTCGGCCCGATCGGGGCGCAGGTGCTCGTCGTGGTGGTTGTACCCGACTCGGGCGGATCACCACATCTACGGATGCCCGGCTCGCTCGGGCTCAGGCCATCCGGTCACGACCTGGCGCAAGCCGTGCGGAGCATCGCAGGGACGCCCGTCGCCGCCGTGCTCACCGCCAACCGGCTACCGCTCGACATCCGCCACGCCTCCAAGGTGGATCGCCTCGAGGTCGCCAGTCAGGCCGCCCGTCTGCTCGCCGGTCGAGGTGGCCCGTGAGGCGCTCCTGGTGAGGGTCCTGGTGACCGGGGCCTCGGGGCTGCTCGGGCGCAGCACCGCCACGCTGCTCGCGGAGCGCGGTGACGAGGTCACCGTGCTGCAGCGTCGGACGTCGGGCATCGCCTGCCGCGAGGTGCTGGGCGACGTGGCCGACGCCGACGTCGTCCGCCGCGCGGTTAGCGGGCAGGATGCTGTGCTGCACCTGGCGGCGAAGGTCGACGTGGTCGGGCCGCTCGCGGACTACGTCCGGACCAACGTGGAGGGAACCCGCAGCATCGTCGACGCCTGCCGCACGCAGGGGGTGGGCCGGCTGGTCCAGGTGTCCTCGCCGTCAGTGGCCAATGCCGGTCGACCCTTGTTCGGCGCAGCGGCGGAGCGTGCCGACCCGGGGGCTGCCCGGGGCCACTACGCACGGACCAAGGCCGAGTCCGAGCTCCTCGCGCTGGCCGCCGACTCCCCTGACCTCGCGGTGCTCGCTGTGCGACCCCATCTGGTTTGGGGCCCCGGTGACACCCAACTCTTGGCGCGACTGGTCTCGCGGGCCCGGTCGGGAAGGCTGCTCGTGCTGGGCACCGGTGCGGCGCTGATCGACACGACCTACGTCGCGGATGCGGTGGACGCACTGGTCGCGGCGGTCGACGCCTGCGGGCCCGATGCTCACGGCGAGCCTCTCGTCGTCAGTGGGGGTGAGCCCCGCACGGTGCTCGAGATCCTCGACCGGGTATGCCGGGCGGCGGGAGAACCGCCCCCGCGACGGCACGTGCCCCAGGCGTTGGGCCTACTGGCGGGCTCGGTCGCCGACGCGGTCTGGGCGAGGACCGGACGCACCGACACCCCTCCGATAACGCGGTTCCTCGCCGAGCAACTGACCACCGCGCACTGGTTCGACCAGCGTCGCACCCGCACCCTGCTCCGATGGTCGCCCCGGGTGGGTTTAGACGCCGGGTTCGAGCGACTACGTGGGTGGTATGGCGGGGGCTGCCCCGACGCGGTGCGCCACTGACCGACCGCCAACAGCAAGAGCGTCACCCCGTCCCGCTGCAGACTGGGACGTGATGCCAAGGCACGGGTCCGGGCCGTCCAGTGGTTGGTAGCAAAGGACTGATTGGAGAAGACGCCGCCCAACGATTCCAGCGAGGCGACCGCGAGCCCGTCCGGCCGTGAAGACAAGCCGTGCGAAGACCGGCCATACCGGGTCGTTCCACCTGCGACGCTCCTATGCTTTGTCAAGCAGCTGGAGCAGCACTTTCAAGTAGCCGGTAGAGGTCTCGGGCGACGTAGCGGGCGAGGCAGCGTTTGATCTCTCGGCTGGTCTTGCCTTCAGCAGTTCGACGAGCGACGTAGTCGCGGGTGGCTGGCTGGTACTGGATCCGGCTGCGACCACGGTGTGCAGGGCGGTGTTGAGCTGGCGGTCGCCGTACCGGTTGAGCCGATAGCGGGTGGTGACTTGGCCGCTGTTGGCGGGGATGGGTGCGACGCCGGCGAGCATCGCGAACGCGGCCTCGGAGTGGACGCGGCCGGGATGGGACCAGGCGCACAACACCGTCGCGGCCACGATCGGTCCGACGCCGAACTCTTCGAGCAGGTCAGGGCGCCAGGAGCGGATGATGGCCACCAGCGCCTTCTCCAGCTCGCGTGCCTCTTTCAGCATCGTGTGTGCGCGGCGAGCCAGGGTGCGCAGCGCGACGACGGTGCTGGTGGTCTCGATGTCCCAGGTGGAGTGCACGCGCAGGTTCGCGGCGGTGGTGAGCATCGCGGCGAGCTTCTGACCGCGGAACCGGGCCCGGATCGGTTCGGGGGCGGCGATGACGAGGCTGAACAGCTGCAGCTGGGCCTCGGTGGAGGCATTGACCGCGGAGCGGCGAGCGGCCAAGAGCACTGAGAGTGCTTGGCGTTCGCCTCCGGTGCGGGGAGTCCCCAGCCGCGGTCGAGTCATCGCTTCACGCGCGGCTCGGATCGCATCGAGCGGGTCGGACTTCGCGCCGTTACGGCGCGCGGCCCGCTTGGGACGGTCGAGCTCGATGACGATCTCGCAGGCCTGCAGCAGGTGACGGCTCAGGCCGGCGCCGTGCCCGCCAGTGCCCTCGATCGCCCAGGCCCGCAACATCGGGTGGGTGTTGGCGAACTCCACCAGCTCGGCGTAGCCCTCGGTGGTCGCCTCGACGGTGATCTCGGCCAGGACACCACCGGTCGCAGTGTCGACCACGGCGGCGGAGTGGGTGTGGACGTGGGTGTCGACGCCGATGACAACATCGACCACCTCACGTAGATCGGTCAGACTGGCCATTGCGTTCTCTCCTTCGCCGGGACGGGACGTGGTTCCGGTCCGAGACGGAGGTTCGGCAGGACTGTGATGAGACACGCCAGGCGCCGCTAACGCCAGGGTGGTCAAGCTCCTGATCAGGCCAGCTCCTCCAACCGGGCCGGGGCCGGTAACCACGAGCGGACAAGTCGCAGGAAGGCACAAGTGGCCGGTCTCTCCGGGGGTCACGCTCGTGGTCACCAACCACAGCCCACCACCATCAGGCTGCGAAAGCGATCCTCACACTCTCTCCGCCGGCTGTTGGGCTATCCACGGGTCGCGGTCGGGTCTAGCGTCGATGGGTTCGGGTTGCCTGGCCGCGGTGGCGGCGGGCGAGGTTCAGGCGCAGTCCTTGGTCGCCGCGTGAGGTGATCTCCAATGTCTGAACCGAAGGTTCTGCAGCCGTTCCAGCCGGCGACGATGTCGACGGCGCACCTGGCGGCGGTCTCGTTCCTGGCGCGCTACGGCGGGCGTACCCACGAGCTGTACGAGTACCAGCTGAGGGAGTGGTTCTCCTGGTGCCAGAACAACGGGATCGACCCGCTGGTCGGGGTCCAGCGAGCACACATCGAGCTGTACATCCGTGGCCTCGGCGAGCGAGGCCTGATGGACTCCTCGGTGGTGACGATGATGCATGCGGTGCGCGGGTTCTTCCGGTTCGCGCATATCGACGGCCTGATCGCCGCGGATCCTGCCGTGTATGCGCGGCTTCCGAAGGTGCACCGCGATGAGTCCCGCACGCACGGCCTGGACCGGCTCGAGCTGATCCGGTTCCTGCAGGTCGCTCAGACCATCACGGTGCACCATGG
Organism: Dermatophilaceae bacterium; assembly: GCA_049582485.1. Lineage (GTDB taxonomy): Bacteria > Actinomycetota > Actinomycetes > Actinomycetales > Dermatophilaceae > F2B08. Next base: position 2,969 of record JBAUUB010000096.1, on the reverse strand, counting down.
TGCGTTGGCGTTCCTGCTCGGCATCAACGCGCTGCGTGCCTCCGAGGCTGCCGCGGTGCGGATCGAGGACTATGCCGAGACGATGCGCGGACACCGGGTGCTGCACCTGGTCGGCAAGGGCAACAAGCCCGCGACCATGCCCGTCACCGTCCCCGTCCTGCGCGTCCTGGAAGCCTGCCGCGGACAACGCGCCAGCGGGCCGCTGATCTTGCGACCGCTCACCGGCAACCCGATCGACCGGCGCGATGCGTACCGGATGGTCGCCCGGATCGCCAAGGCCGCGGGCATCCCGCGGCACATCAGCCCGCACTCGCTGCGGCACGCCGCGATCACCAACGCCCTGGACGCCGGTGTCCCGCTGCGCGACGCGCAGATCCTGGCCCGGCACGCTGACCCGCGCACCACCGAGCACTACGACCGGGCCCGCGGCAACCTCGACCGCCACGGGGTGCACTTCCTTACCGCCTACGTCGCTGGCGTCTGACCCGAAAGAGGGGTCTGCCCTCTCGTCCCATGGAGTGCCGCCCTCGGACGTCGAAGGGCTCTACGCTGGATGTATGAGCACCATCACGTCCGAGAGCGCCACGCTCCGAGCCGGGATCGCGGCTCGACGTGGCGACCTGGACGCGATCCTGGATCGGTACGCCGCGACCAATCCGCGACTGTTCGGCTCGGTCGCCCGTGGCGAGGCCACGGCGAGCAGCGACGTGGACCTGCTCGTGGACCTGCAACCGGGTGGGGGCAACGAGTTGCTCCGTGTCTCCGGGATTGCCGAGGAGCTCAGCCTGCTCCTCGGGCGCAGGGTCGATGTCGTGACATCCTCCCTGCTGCGCAGCGAAGTTTCCGCGACCGCGCTGGCCGATGCGGTGCCCGTGTGAGCCGATCGGACCAAGAACGGTTTGCCGACATCATCGATGCCGTCGAGCGATGTCAGCAGTACGCCCCGTATCTGCACACCGAAGAGCACACCGCGATGGCATACGACGCGATACTGCGCAACCTCGCAGTGATCGGCGAGGCCGTGCGGGCCCTGTCATCCGAGACACGCGCGCGCAATCCGGACGTGCCGTGGGCTGCCATCGCCGGGCTACGAAACGTCGTGGTGCACGAGTACTTCCGCATCAACCCGGAGCTAATCCTCGACATCGTCGACAACCAGCTCACACCGCTAAAGGACCAACTTCAGAGTCAGTAAGACCTGCCGCCCTGAGAAGGGATATTCCCGACACCGGGCCAGCCGCGTCATACCGCCGCCTGTCGACCGCCCGGATCGCGGCATTTGCGGATGGCGCCCGCGTCTAGGGAGGGCACCGGCATCATGGCGATATGCCGATCATCAGTGGAGGGATTGTGGAGGAGTGGGGCCCGCCCCAGCGGGCGTTGCAAGGGGTACAGCGCGACATCGACGCCTCGTTTGGACCTAGGAGCGACGAGGACTATTGCGTCGATCTCGCGATGATGACTTGGCACAACTTTTGCGAGCCCCGCGAGCCACTGGGTGTGACACCGGGTCCGGTCGGCCGGACTCAGCGGCGATTCGTCGTGTGGCACTCGGTCCCCTACGGGATCCTCGCATATGAGATGCGCCGTCCACCCGTCTAGGGGTGAAGGGAGAGGCCACCACGGCCTCGGCCCACCCAATCCCTCCCGCCACCACGCCAAGCTCAACTCCCCGAGGGCGCCGAGCGAACAGAGTCATCCCGCAGGGAGCCGCCCATGGCTTCGCGCCGGCCGAGTCGGCAAGCGACGAACCTGCGTGAAACCACCCTCGGTCGCTATGTAGCGATCCAGGTATGTGATCCCGGGCCGAAGGTCCATGGTCCGATCGGCGCGACGCTAGCCTCCGTCTTTCATGAGTCCGTGACGCCGGTGCCTTGAGGTTGTTGGGCGAGGGCTGGGATGACGAAGCGGAGTGGGGGTACAACGGAGCGCCGCGTGGCGCTGCGGTGCGGGTCTCCAAGGGGCTCCGGGTCGAGGGTGGACAGGGACGGTCAGGCAGCTCATGGGATGGCGGTGATGCGGGCGAAGACGGCGACGACGTCGTCAACCCAGGGCCAGGTCTTCGGGAACCGCAGCCGTCGGCGCCGGCCTCCTCGGGTGATCCGGGCGGGCACGTGCAGCAGCCGGTACCGCAACGCCTTCGGCTCACACGCAGCGAGCCGCTCAGGCAGGGCGAGCAGCCGCAGCCAGGCGACCAGGTCGGCGGCGATCGCGACGGTCGCCAACCATGCCTCGTTGATCGCGTACTCCCTCGATGGCAACCGTCCGAGGCCGGTGTCCTTGGCGTGCCGGATCCAGTCCTCGACGCGGGCATGGGCGCGGTGGCGGGCCTCGAGGAACTGCAAGGCGCCGATCGTGGTGTTGGTCGCGATCGCCTGGTAGCGCCACCCGTCGTTCTCTTCGAATAGGGAGAGCTGGGCGCCGGGGTGGGGTCGTTCGCGGCGCACGATCACCCGCATCCCGACCGGCCACTCGGACAGCAACGACTGCGGGAGCAGCCCGGTGATCTCGGCGACGTCCGCCTTCTCCCGCGTCTCGCCGTTGGCCTTCAGCGCCGGGGACCACACCCCCTCCGCAGGGATGGCAGCGATAGCGGTGCGCACGCTCTCGGTGACCGCGAACCCGACCGAATACTCCACACTGCGGCCACGTTTGGCGTCCTGGTCGGTGAGCCACTTCAGCAGCGCGTGCGAGGCACCCGCCCCATCGACGCGCACGAGGAGCTTCTTGCGGTGCGCCCGCGGGACCTGGGCGACGGCCTTGGTCAGGACCTCGATGTGGTCGGCCGCGGTGTTCGAACCGGCGTTGCCCGGACGCAACGCGACGGTGAGCAGTTCGGAGGTGTTGTCGCACCAGACACCGAGCGGGTGGAACCCGAACGTGCGCTTGAAAGTGGCCGCAGCGTTCTCCTTCTCGGAGTGGGCGACCACGATCGTGGCATCGACATCGAGGACGACCAGATCGGGGTC
>JBAUUB010000095.1:0-1602 GCA_049582485.1 Dermatophilaceae bacterium | reverse complement strand
GGTGGAAGCTGCCCGAAGAGAGGCCTTCGGTTGCAGTCGCCCCGAGGAGCCCGACTCCAGTGTCGCCGACCACAGAAGCCGTCAACGCAGCCGTCGGCCTGCCATCCTGCCGGCAGACCATGATGTGCATCTTCAGCGCGTCTGGCAGCTCGCGTTGGATCTGCTGGAACTGGTCGACGTCAACCGCTGGGACGAAGCCCTTACGTCGGACCATGTCGCGGTGGATGCCCTTGAAGATCGCGTAGAGGTCGTCGCCGGTGCCCTCCTCGATCTGGAGCCCTCGTTGCTGTGCCTTGTCCAATGCCCGCCGCCACCGCCTGGACATCTGACGACGGAACTCCTCTGGCGATTGGTGGAGGTCGACCAACCGAGTGCGGTAGAAGTCGGCGGTGCGCCGGTACCCCTCCTGCATGAGGATTGCGGCCACGGGACTGGTGGGCTCCACCGGCTCGTGCGGAGCGATCCGCAGGAGCAGCCCACGGCGTTCGGAGTATTCGACGCGGAGCGCACGCACGAGCGCCCGGAACACCTCTGGGTCGGTGCCATCACGTCTCCACAAGGGCCCCCACGGGACATAGGCGATCCCGGCGCCGAGGAGAGGGACACGGCGCACCGCGACCTGTGCGAGCCCGACGGGAACGTCTGCTCGCATCAGCACAAGGTGGCTGAGCGAGGAACCGCCCCAGCGGCCCGCGCCGTAACTCCAGGTCTGGTATATCGTCGCGTCATGGAATTCCGGAAGCAGCCGGTCCCATTCCGGGCGGCTGATCTGATCGATGGAGGCCCTCACTTCCGAGGCCATCGTCCCCACGAGCGCTCTCGATTGCGAAGAATCGCCCGACCTGGCAGTTCTCTACCCGTCGCGGCACGCGTATCAGGGCAGGCAGGCAGCTCGTGCGGCCTCGGATATGGTCCCCAGGTTGTCATCAACACTCCGTCAGACAGGGGCGGACTGGTCTGTGTCGCTGGAGGCGACGACGCGCAGCGAGGTCGGTCACGGACTGCCACGTGTCCGCTGCCAGAACGCCCGGATGCCGGCCGTCGAAGTTGTAAAGCCTGTCTCGACGATCAACGCTGAGGAGATCCGCAATGGTCCTTGCCCGACCGGGCCACTCATCGATGGTGCACACAGACTGAGGCCCCCTGAGCACGAAAGCTAGATGCGCTATCTCACGCCCGAGGTGTCGGGCGCGGATCTGGGGGGGATTCGGCGGAGGGAGGGGGGCCATCGCCCGCCCCAGCGCGGCCTGAACGGCCCAGGCCGGGTACTCATACCCTCTCCGGCGCGCCAGAGCGAGACTCCCCCATGCGCGGCCATTGAGTTCCATGAACCAAGGCGTGCCGTCGGCGTCGCGCAGGATCTCGACCATGAAGAGTCCCCGCCAGCGGGCCGACATCAGGAACCGACGGGTTGCGTCGGCCAGAGCCGGTTCGACGTCCTTGGATGTGCAGGCTGATGATGCCGAGCCCTGAGGGTTCATCATCCGTATCCGACGGTGGCCGGTCAGGCAGTGTGGACCTGACTCGTCGACGAAGCCGAATACTCCTTCGCCCGTGCCGCGGATCACCGGCTGGGTCATGACCGGGCCTGGTGTCACTTCG
>JBAUUB010000094.1:0-19590 GCA_049582485.1 Dermatophilaceae bacterium | reverse complement strand
GAGCCGGGTCGCAGCCCCGCCTCGGCCGCCTTGGCCCGGGCGCGGGCCAGCGCGGCCGCTGCCGCGTCGACATCCTCGACGCCCCCGGGGCCGGCGACGTCTCGCTCGTCCCGCCCGCTCACGACAGAGTCACCTCCCCGTCGCGCACCCAGAACGTCTGCCCCCCAAGCGAGCTCGGCACATCCTCACCGACAGCGGCCGTGATGATCACCTGCTCACAGTCGCCGATCATCGCCGCCAGCCGCTCCCGCCGGCCGGAGTCGAGCTCGGCGAACACGTCGTCGAGGATGAGCACCGGGTCGTCGTCGAGATCGGCACGGAGCAGGCGATACGCGGCCAGCTTCAGACCCAGGGCGAAGGACCAGGACTCGCCGTGACTCGCATACCCCTTGGCGGGCAGCTCGCCCAGGGTGAGCACGATGTCGTCCCGATGCGGACCGACGAGCCCGACCCCGCGCTCGACCTCCTGGGCCCGCACCCGCTCGAAGGACTCGAGCAGCAGCTCGGCGAGGTCGGCCGGCTCGGGCACCTCGCCGCCGGCGATCCGCGCGGCCGCCTCATCGTGCAGCGACGACTCGTAGCGCACCCGAGCCGCGCCGGCCCCGTCACTGACCTGCGCATACGCCTCCGCCAGGTGCGGACCGAGGTCGCGCAGGATCCGCAGCCGGGCATAGAGCAGCTGCGAACCCACCTGGGAGAGATGGGAGTTCCACACGTCGAGAGTGTGCAGCGCACTCGCTCGGGCCTCGTCGACCGGCTCCTGCTCCGGCCGCCGCGGCCGCGACGCGCCCCGGTTGCCACGACGCAGGACCGGGGCGGCGGACTTGAGCAGGGCGTTGCGCTGCTTGACGATGCGTTCGTAGTCGCCCCGCACCCCGGCCCACCGCGGCTGGCGCGCGACGAGCAGGTCGTCGACGAAGCGTCGCCGCGTGCCCGGGTCGCCCTTGACGAGCGCGAGGTCCTCCGGCGCGAACAGCACCGTGCGCAGCGTGCCCAGCACGTCCCGCGGCCGGGTCTGCGCCGCCCGACCGAGCCGGGCCCGGTTCGCCCGACCGGGGTTAATCTCGATCTCGACGAGCTGCTCACGCGCTGCGCGCACGACCGCGCACCTGATGATGGCCTGGTCGGCGCCGAACTTGACCAGCGGGGCGTCGGTGGCGACCCGGTGGCTGGCCAGGGTGGCGACGTATCCGATCGCCTCGACGAGGTTCGTCTTGCCCTGCCCGTTCTCGCCCACGAGCGTCGTCACGCCCGGCACGAGCGGCAGCTCGGCTCGGTCGTAGCTGCGGAAGCTCGCGAGGGACAGATGACGGACGTGCACGAACCCGAGGGTATGCGGTGGTCCGCTACTCGTCCGTCGAGCCCGAGCCGCTGGTCGGGCCGGCCGCCGCGGGACCTCGGCCGGTGCGCGGTGTCGAGCCCGAGCCGCTCGACGGCCCGGCGTCGGCGGCCTCGCGACCCTTGGACGCGGCCTTCTTGACGGCCTTCTTCGACGGCTTGCGCGCGTCCGGCCCCTCCTCCTTGCGCTCGACCTTGGCTCGCGCCTCATCCGGGGTCTCCGGACCGGCGGCGGCCTCGGCCCGCAGCTCCTTTGCCTCGGCCACCGTCATGACCTGGTGCCCGCCGAACTGGCCCCGCAGCGCGGAGACCGCCTGCATCGTCGGGCTGACCTCCTGCCGGGAGGCGAACCGGGCGAACAGCGACGCCGAGATCACCGGCATGGGCACCGCGAGCTCGATGGCCTCCTCGACGGTCCAGCGGCCCTCGCCGCTGTCGGGTGCGTAGTCGGCGACGTCGTCGAGCCCGGGGTTGTCCTCGAGCGCCGTGGCCATCAGGTCGAGCAGCCAGGACCGCACGACGGTGCCCCGGCTCCAGGCCTTGAACGAGCCGGGCACGTCCTTGACGATGTCCTTCTTCATGAGGAGCTCGTAGCCCTCGGCGTAGGCGTGCATCAGGCCGTACTCGATGCCGTTGTGCACCATCTTCACGTAGTGGCCCGCACCGGTCTCGCCCGCGTGGACGAAGCCCTCCTCACGCGGGCCCTCCGGCCGGAGCGCGTCGAAGATCGGCATCGCCTTCTTGACGTTCGCCTTGGTGCCGCCGACCATCAGGCCGTAGCCGTTGTCCAGACCCCAGATCCCGCCCGAGACACCGCAGTCGAGGTATCCGACGCCTTGGGCCTTGAGCAGCTTCTCGTGCTCGAAGTCGTCGGTGAACCGGCTGTTGCCGCCGTCGATGACGAGGTCGCCCTTGTCGAGCAGGTCGGCCAGCTTGGCGATCGTGTCGCGGGTCGGCTTGCCGTGCGGCACCATCACCCACACGACCCGGGGCGCGTCGAGCGCCTTGACCATCGCGGCCAGGCTCTTGACGTCGGACACCTCCGGATTGCGGTCGTAGCCGACGACCTCATGACCGGCGCGGCGCAGCCGCTCCCGCATGTTGCCGCCCATCTTCCCCAGACCGATCAGACCAAGCTGCATGATGCCCCTTCGTGTCGTCGCTGACGTTGCCGTGTCGCACGCTGTTCCTGCCGCACGCGGTGCGTGCCGTGTGTGGTGCGTGCCGTATGCGGTGCGCACCGCATACCTCTCCAGCAGGCTAGTCCTCGCGAAGGTGGGGCGCGCAGATCGCGGGCGCGCCGCTCAGCCGGCGAAGCGGACCGGCATGAGCACGTAGCGGTACGAGGTGTCGGGCTCTCCGTCCTCCTCCTCCTGGCCGGAGAGCACCGCTGGCCGGCTCGGCTGGGTGAAGGAGAGCCGGCTGAACTGGGTGCCCACGGCGCCGAGCCCGTCGAGGAGGAAGTGCGGGTTGAACGCGATCTCGATATCTGGGCCGGTGATCTCGGCGCCGACCGCCTCGGAGGCCTGGGCGTCCTCGCCGGTGCCCGCCTCGATGGCGACCTGGCCCTCGGCGAACCGTAGGCGCACAGGCGTGTTGCGCTCCGCCACGAGGGAGACCCGCTTGACCGCCTCGACGAGGTCGGCCGTGCGGATCACCGCCTCGGTGTCGGTCGACGTGGGGAAGATCGAGGTGACCTTGGGGTACTCGCCGTCGAGGAGACGTGAGGTGGTGCGACGCGCGCCGGCCTCGAAGCCGATCAGGCCGTCCGACCCGGAGGTCGAGCCGAGCGCGAGGTCGACCGATGCGGAGGCGCCCAGTGCCCGGGCCGTCTCGCTCAGGGTGCGGGCCGGGATCAGCCCGATGTAGGAGACGTCGGAGGACGACGGCCGCCAGTTCAGCTCGCGCATGGCGAGGCGGTAGCGGTCGGTGGCGAGCAAGGTCATCTTGTCGCCGTCGATCTCGAGGCGGACCCCGGTGAGGATCGGCAGGGTGTCGCCCCGGTCGGCCGCGACCGAGACCTGCGCCACCGCCTGGGTGAACGCGTGACCGTCGATCGAACCGCTCGCCTCGGGTGCGACCGGGAGGCTCGGGTAGTCGCCCACGGGCATCTGCAGCAGGCTGAACCGCGACGAGCCGCAGGCCACCTCGACCTTGTTGCCGGCGACAGCGACGTCGATGGGCTTGTTGGGCAGGTTGCGCGAGATGTCGGCCAGCAGGCGGCCGAGAACGAGAACGGTGCCGCCCTCCTCGACGTCGGCCGGCACGGCGATGCGGGCCGAGACCTCGTAGTCGAACGCGGACAACGTGATGGTGCCGGCCTCGGCGTCCGCGGAGAGCAGCACACCGGCCAGCACCGGCACCGGCGGGCGGGCCGGCAGGCCGCGCGCGACCCAGGTCACGGCGTCGGCGAGGGTGTCGCGTTCAACCCTGAACTTCACGAGGACCGTCCTTCGTCTGATCACAGTCGTCAGTCACGCAGTCCATGGGTCGCCCGGAGGCGATCACAGTCTGCGTTCGCCGGCATTCGCCGGCAGGTGCGGGAGCACCGCGATGGGTGATCCCGCCAGGCGTGGTGACCCGGTCCTCTGGGACGCTCTGCCTTCGGTGCCAACTGCCAGTTCGTCCGGAATGACAGTGGTACGAAATGACGGCGGTACGAAACGCGGAGCGCCCGAGCTGGACACGGGTGGCAGGCCAGTCTTGCACGGTTTCTCCCGTTCGGGGCGTGAAGTTGTCATTCGTCGACGCAGCCCTCCGAGCCGGCACCCCGCCCGGCCTGTCGTTCTCGGAGCACCGGGATATCTGGCTATAGGTCTCGTAGTCATCATCGGGGCGGTGGATGATGTGGACATCCGGCGTTTTCCCAGGTGAGGACGCGTGTCGCGGCTGTGGACGAGGTGGGCACCGCCACCCGGTGTCGTCGTCGGCGATGTTGACGCCCGACTTTCATCCACATCGTGATCCACAGGGTGGGGGTATTCACCCACACGTCATCCGCTGTTACGCACAGGTCACGAGCAGGTCGTGCACACCGCCCGGCGCGAGCGGCGCCGCCAGAGATTCCACAGTGCTGTCCACATCTGTGGACGCCCGCTGGGCGTACGGTCGATCAGTTCTCCACACCGGGGTGGAGAACTGTGTGGATAAGTGTGTGACGAGTGGGGTTGGTGTGATGCCGGTCACATGCAGCTGCGGATCCTCAACTCCTGCCGGATCGGCGCTAGATCGCCTGCTGCTTGATCCGGTTCGTCAGCTCCGTCACCTGGTTGTAGATCGCGCGCCGCTCCGTCATGAGCTGGCCGATCTTCTTGTTGGCGTGGATGACCGTGGTGTGGTCGCGGCCGTTGAAGTGCTCGCCGATCTGGATCAGGGAGAGCTCGGTGAGCTCCCGGCAGAGATACATGGCGATCTGGCGGGCGGTGACCAGCACGCGCGAGCGCGACGGCCCCTTGAGGTCCTCGAGCGCCAGGGCGAAGTAGTCGGCCGTCGTAGCCATGATCAGCGCCGCGGTGATCTGGCTTCCGCCGTCGCCGGGGATCAGGTCCTTCAGGACCGTCTCGGCCAGTGCCATGTCGACCGGCTGCCGGTTCAGGCTCGCGAAGGCGGTGACGCGGATCAGGGCGCCCTCGAGCTCGCGGATGTTGCTCGAGATCCGCGAGGCGATGAACTCCATGACGTCGTCGGGGACGCTCAGCTTCTCCTGGATCGCCTTCTTGCGGAGGATCGCGATGCGGGTCTCGAGGTCCGGCGGCTGGACGTCGGTGATCAGACCCCACTCGAAGCGGCTGCGCATCCGGTCCTCGAAGCCGTTGAGCGACTTCGGCGGCACGTCGGAGGTGATGACGACCTGCTTGTTGGAGTTGTGCAGTGTGTTGAAGGTGTGGAAGAACTCCTCCTGCGTCTGCATCTTCCCGGAGAGGAACTGGATGTCGTCGATCAGGAGCACGTCGACGTCGCGGTACCGGCGCTGGAAGTTCGCGGCCTTGTCATCGCGGATGCTGTTGATGAAGTCGTTGGTGAACTCCTCGGAGTTCACGTAGCGGACGCGCACGTGGGAGTACAGCATCCGCGCGTAGTGGCCGATCGCGTGGAGCAGATGGGTCTTGCCCAGACCCGACTCCCCGTAGATGAACAGCGGGTTGTACGCCTTGGCCGGGGCCTCTGCGACCGCGACCGCCGCCGCGTGGGCGAAGCGGTTCGACGAGCCGATGACGAAACGCTCGAAGAGGTACTTGGGGTTGAGGTGAGTGGCCTCGAGGGGCTCGAGCTCACCGTGGTGCGCGCGCGGGCCGGGAATGAAGTCGATGACGTCACCGTCGTACTGTGGTCCGCTGTCCGAGATGGTCCGGTCCCTCGGCAGGCCGTCGAGGCCGGCCGCCGCGGACCGTAGTCGAGGTCCGGCGCCATGCTCGGCGAACCGCTCGGTGGTGGCCACCTCGATCGTCGCGTCGTCCACCGCGGTCGTCACATCATCGTGGCGCCCCTCGGGCACTGAGCCGGCGCCGTTCATCCTGACCGGTTGCGCGGATCCCTGCCCCTGGCCGACTCCCGGCCGACTCGTCGGATCGACGTCCGTCGGTTGCGCAGCGGACGGCTGGTCGAAGCCGAGCTCGGATCCCGACATCGCTGCGTCCACCGTGACGGCGATCGAGATCTGGCCCGCGGGAGCGCGCTCGGCGAGGACGACGGTCAGTGCGTCCGTGATCGGCTCGCGAAGGTTGCGCTCGATGATGTCCTTGGTGAAGTCGTTCGGCACAGCCAGCAGCGCGGTCGTCTCGAGCATGCCGCGCAGCGAGGCGAGCTGCAGGAAGGCCCGTTGCTGGGACGGAAGGCCGACCGCGTCGAGTCGCTCATGCACCTGGCGCCATACCTGGCCGTAGTCGATGTCCCCATCCGGCACGCTCATTCACCCTTACCTGTTCGTTGCCGTCGACCCGGTCCCCTTCAGATGCAGTCCGGCCATATCTCGGTCTGAACATGTCTCGGTTTCGGTTTCGTACATGTTTCGGTCCGTACATGTTTCGGTCCGCATACGTCACGGTTCTGCTGTTGCCCGTCCTGCTGCCGCCACTGGCCAGCTGTTGCCACTGGCCGGCTGCTGACGAGGGGCGCGCTCGACACGGTCCTGCTGGACGTAGGCCGGCTAGCGGGCCGAGTCGGCGCTCTCTGGGGGTACCTTTCCACAGACTTGTCCACATTTGGGGACACGTCTGTGGGTTATCCACAATCAGGGGGAGGCTATCGGCCCATCGCACCGATCGCAATCGCAAGCGTGAGATGTCGGCCATTCGTCCGTTTCGGACCGGCGTGTCGACTGTTCGGGATGACCCCGAGCAGGGTAATGGACCGCGCCGCACCGAGGGCGTCGGCGTTTGACCCTGCCGGGTGCGCTCGCGTACCGTTGACCAGTCTGGCTGGACACGATCAGGTGGGTCGCGCATACCAGTGCGACGGCTCCTGGGACGTCCCGGCCGTTTTCGCCTGCTGACACTGTTGCCACCGTAGCCCGCGCTGATGCGCGTGTCCGGTGCACACACGGGACAGTCCGAGTGGACCGTTCTCGACAGTGTCGCCTGACGATCTCGGCCGGTCCGCACGTCCGGCCGGGTCCGCGGACCAGACACCAGACTCTGACACGACCGTCGAGACAGCCTCGACCCGACGAAAGCCAATCACCGTGAGCAAGCGCACGTTCCAGCCGAACAACCGTCGTCGCGCCAAGACGCACGGCTTCCGCCACCGGATGAGCACCCGCGCCGGTCGGGCGATTCTCGCCGCCCGTCGCCGGAAGGGCCGCACCGAGCTCTCCGCCTGACGGGGATCCCGTGCTGCCGGCCCGACACCGGCTGCGCACCGGCGCCGAGTTCACTGCTGTGACAAGGCGCCCCGGCGGGGCCCGAGCGGGATCACGACTTCTCGTGGTGCACGCCAACCAGACCGATTCGCGAGCGGCCCGACCGCCGCGGGTCGGTTTTGTTGTGTCCAAGAACGTCGGTGGCGCCGTCGTCCGCAACCGCGTCAAGCGCCGACTGCGGGCCCAGGTGACTCGCCTGCTGCCGAGTGTTCCCGCCGGCGTGGACGTCGTCGTGCGCGCCCAGCCCGCCGCGTCCGACATGAGCTCGGCCGAGCTGGGCTCCGAGCTCGAGCGACTGCTGCGGGCCGCCCTCCCCCGGGTCGCCCGCCCGGTGGTGGAGGTGTCGGTTCCGTGAGCGCCGAGCACGATCAGGGCAAGGCGGCCGAAGGCGTCCACTCAGCTCCAGAGAGTCCTGCCTCCGAGGCGCCGGCGTCGGGGACTCCTGCCTTCCAGGCTCCCGCGTCCGCGGCTCCCGCGTTCGAGGCTCCTGCGGATTCGACCGTACGTCGGATTCTCGGACAGGCTGGGCGCGTCGCGGCCCTTCCCCTGATCTGGCTGATCCGGGCCTACCAGCTGGTCATCAGCCCTCTCACACCACCGACCTGCCGGTACTACCCGTCCTGCAGCGCCTATGCGCTCACCGCGATCCAGCGGTTCGGTCCGCTCAAGGGAACCTGGTTGGCGGTCCGGCGGTTGCTCCGATGCCACCCCTGGACGCCCGGGGGTGTCGACCACGTTCCGGAACGACCGCATACGGGCAGACCACAGACACGACCACCAGCTCCCGCTCCGCAGAGCGAGCGCCCGACCACCACCACCCCTAAAGGACTGTCGTGATCGACTTCTTCACTTCACTGATCGAGCCCATCGAGTGGCTCGTGGCGTGGATCATGTATGGCTTCCACTCGCTGCTCACGAACCTGGGGATGCCGTCGGCCTCGGGGTGGACCTGGACCTTGTCCATCGTCGGTCTCGTCGTGGTCATGCGAGCGGCGATGATCCCGCTGTTCGTCAAGCAGATCCATGCCTCCCGCAAGATGCAGCTGATCCAGCCAGAGCCGCAGAAGATCCAGAAGAAGTACAAGGGCAAGAGCGATCCCGAGTCTCGGCAGGCGATGACCCAGGAGACGATGGAGCTCTACAAGCGAACCGGGACGAACCCGTTCAGCTCGTGTCTGCCCATCCTCCTGCAGTCGCCGTTCTTCTTCGGCCTGTTCCGAGTGCTGTACGGCGTCTCCGGAATCGCTGCCGGCACCAGTGAACCCATCGGGCCGATCACGCAGGATGTGGCGATCGAGTTCGACCAGGCGACGATCTTCGGTGCCCAGCTCTCGGACACCTTCATGACCGCCGACAGCTGGAACACTCGCGTCGTCACGGTCGTGCTCATCATCCTCATGTCGGCGACGACCTTCATGACGCAGTACCAGCTGATGCGCAAGAACATGCCGGCATCGGCGCTGGACAACCCCTTCGCCAAGCAGCAGAAGCTGCTGCTGTACATCCTTCCGATCGTCTTCGCGGTCACCGGCGTCAACTTCCCGATCGGTGTCCTGATCTACTGGTTCACCACGAACCTGTGGTCGATGGTCCAGCAGTTCTACGTCATCCGGCGCATGCCCGCTCCCGGATCCCCGGCCGAGAAGGCGCTGCAGGAACGACGCAAGCGCCGCGGCAAGCCGATGAAGGAGCTGTCGCTTCCGGGCCTGTCATCGTCCTCCGACGAGGACGAGGACGAGGCGGCCGAGATCGAGGAGGAGCAGGTGCCGCGGCAGCGGACCCAGCCCAAGTCCAAGAAGCGCGCCAAGAAGGGGAAGGCCAAGCCGGCGGGATCCGGCCCCGCGGGACCGCCCCGTCCCCAGCAGAACGCGTCCCAGCAGGCTAAACCGCAGCAGGGCAAACCGCAGCAGGGCAAGCCACCGCAGACTGCAAAGAACAAGAGCGGCGCGAAGAGCGCGAGCGACTCCGGCGGGAGCAGCGGATCGAGCTCGTAGCAGCCCCGCTGACCCAGTCGATGGACCAAGCAAGGAGAGAGCATGAGCACTGACACCTTCGGCACCGAGGCCGAGCACACCGACGACGTCGAGACGGTGGAAGCCGGCGCCAAGGACGCGGACACGGGCGAGAGCGGTGCAGCACGCGGCGATGGGTCCAGCGGCGACGAGTCTGGCGCCGATGAGGGCGGTGAGGGGTCGACCGGCGAGAACTCTGGTTCGTCGCGGCGCAATGCGCTCGAAGCGGAGGGCGACATCGCCGCAGACTTCCTCGAGGCGCTCCTCGACATCTGCGACATCGTCGGTGACATCGATGTCGACGTCGACGGCGACAGGGCGGCCGTCTCCCTCGTCGACTCCGAGGACGGCAGGGTGCCGCGCCGGTTGGTGGGGCCCGACGGCAAGGTCCTCGAAGCGCTGCAGGAGCTGACGCGGCTCGCGGTCCAGAGCGAGACCGGACAGCGCAGCCGGTTGATGCTCGACGTGGCTGGACACCGCGCGGCACGGCGCGCTGACATCGTCGAGGTGGCGCGCGGCGTGATTGGCGAGGTGAAGGAGAGCGGGAACCAGGTCGAGCTGGAGCCGATGACCGCCTTCGAGCGCAAGATCGTTCACGACGAGGTGCTCGCTGCCGGCCTCCGCTCGGAGTCGGACGGTGTCGAGCCGCATCGATTCGTTGTCGTCATGCCGGCGGAGTAGAGGCGCACTTTTCTGACACAGCGGGGACTGGCCGGACGGCCAGTCCCCGCTTGTCATTCGACAGCCTCGACGCCACCCCGCGGAGCACCCGCGACAGGCCGCTGGCTGACGTTGGCCATCTACTCCGGAATGACCGTGACGCTCCGTTTCACGTGAAACATGCTGAAGATTTCGTCGCGGGCACTCCGCCAATCGGTCGGGAGGCGAACCGTTGACCGAAGCAGCACGACTCGGCGCCGGGGCATGTTTCACGTGAAACGTCTTGCGTCTTCGACGACGTCCCAGGGCGGGGGCCCCTGACATACTGCACACATGAGCAAGGCGGGTGACGAGAGTCGGGAACAGGGGGCGCAGGAGTCGCGGGTAGATGAGTCGGGAGCACGGCAGTCGGAGGCAGAGCCGTCGGGGGCCTCAGACGGTGACTCGTCCGCCGGGATGGACGCGCCGGCCGGTGCCGTCCCGCCTCCGCCCCCTGAAGCAGCACTGGCTGTGTTCGGCGAGCGGCTGGAGCTGGCCGATCGATTCGCTCGGCATCTTGCCGACACCGGGATCAGCCACGGTCTGATCGGACCCCGCGAGGTGCCGCGGCTGTGGGACCGACACATCCTCAACTGCGCGGTCGTCGCCGAGCAGATCGAGAGCGGGGCGTCGGTCATCGATGTCGGGAGCGGTGCCGGCCTCCCTGGCCTCGCGCTCGCCATTGCCCGGCCCGACCTGACCGTGACGCTCATCGAGCCGATGGAGCGACGGACGTCATGGCTCGACACGGTCATCTCCGACCTTGGACTGGATTCGGTCACCGTTGTGCGGGCTCGTGCGGAGGAGGTGCACGGCCGGTTGACGGCTGATGTTGTGACCGCACGGGCGGTGGCAGGTTTGGAACGGTTGGCGCGCTGGTGTCTTCCGCTCGTCGCGGTCGGCGGACGGTTGGTCGCGATGAAGGGATCCTCGGCCGACCGGGAGATCGAAGATGCTCGGAGGGTGGTCAACCGCCTGGGAGGTGGCGAGCCGCACATCCGGGTCTGCGGTGCGGTGATTCTCGACAGCCCCACCACTGTCGTCGTCATCGACAAGGTCGCCGAAGTCCGCTCATCTGGGCGCAGCGGGGCCAAACCGTCCCGGGGACGACCTCGCACGAAGACCAAGCGGTGATCGGGCCCCCGGCAACGCTGTGACGCCCGGGCGCGCGGTCCACCACACGGCCTCCCGGGTGCGGATGCTGACGCCAGCACGTCAGGGCAGGTGACCTAGCCGCACCGGGCGCGACACAGACCTGCTCCCGGCCCCGATCCGTGCTGGAACGGCCTGGTCCCCACGGGTGTCGCCTCCCTCCTGGCACGTAGGACGTCGCGACCCACCGGCCGAAAGACCGCATCGCCCGCATACAGTGGGCCCATGTTCGCCGCCTATGCCGCCCGCCAGTCCGTTGACGATCCACTGTCCGGCCTCGAGGTCGGGGATATCGACCGCCCCGGCGTCCCGGACGGGTGGGTCCGCGTGCAGGTCAAGGCTGCCGCGCTCAACCACCACGACATCTGGAGCCTGCGGGGCGTCGGACTCCCAGCCGATCGGCTCCCGATGATCCTCGGCTGTGACGCTGCCGGCGTGCTCGACGACGGCACCGAAGTGCTCGTGCACGCGGTGATCTCGCATCCCGACTGGACCGGAGAGGAGACCCTGGACCCCCGTCGTTCCCTCCTCTCGGAGGTCTACCCCGGCACCCTCGCCGAGGAGGTCTGGGTTCCGGCTCGAAATGTGGTGCCCAAGCCAGCGAAGCTGTCCTTCGAGCAGGCCGCGTGCCTCCCGACATCGTGGCTGACTGCCTACCGCATGCTGTTCATCAACTCCGGGGTGACTCCGGGGGGCAGCATCCTTGTCCAGGGCGCCGGCGGCGGGGTCGCGACGGCCCTGATCCAGCTCGGTGCCGCGGCCGGCTACCGGATGATCGTGACCTCACGGGACGAGGCGAAGGCGGAGCGTGCGCTCGAACTGGGCGCAGTGGGCGCGGTTGCGTCGGGAGAGCGGCTGCCTTCCCGGGTCGATGCGGTCATGGAGACGGTCGGGGCGGCGACGTGGTCGCACTCCGTCAACTCGCTCAACCCCGGGGGCACGATCGTGATCTCGGGCGCCACGTCGGGTGATGCGCCCCGCAAGGCCGAGCTCACGAAGATCTTCTTCAAGCAGCTGCGGGTGGTCGGCTCGACGATGGGTTCACGCATCGAGCTCGAACGGCTCACCCAGCTCGTCACGACAGCGGGGATCGAGCCGCTGATCGACTCCGTCCGGCCACTCGAGGAGGCGGCCAACGGCTTTGCTGCCATGGCTCACGGCGACGTCGTGGGCAAGATCGTGTTCACCGTCGAGTGATGACTCCATTCGGTGTCCACAGAGTTATCCACAGGGTGTTATGTCGCGCAATGCGCCCCCGACGACCCGAACCATTAGGCTGATCCGCTGTGACCTCCGAGCATCTCGACCAGGTTCCCGACAAGCCACTGTGGCGACGCGTCGCCAAGGGACTGGGCTTCCCTGCACGCTCAGAGAGCGGGGATCCACATGCTTCCCGCCTGGGTTGGCCGGCTTCGGCCGCGCACTCCGAGAGTGCTGCCACGGCAGGTGCCGACGTTATGTCCACGGGTGAGCACCCGCGGAGCGAGAGCGATGATGAGGCCCCTGGGGAGGAGAACTCCACAGAGTTATCCACAGACGATGAGGAGCATCAAGCGGCTCGCGGTAACGCCGATGACGCCTCATCGGTAGCGACAGTCGACCGCGGACTGGGCGACGTTTCACGTGAAACATCAGACGCGGAGTTCGGCGAGACCGACACCCAGAACGGCTCACCAGAGCAGGCCGATCCGCTGTCGGGCGACGCGCGGCGCATCCCATCAGGCGGCACTGCCGTTTCACGTGAAACGGGGACTCGAGGGTCCGAGGAGGGCACTGACGTTTCACGTGAAACTCCACTGACCGACACACCTCTGATGCGTGCTGTCGTCAAGGAGACCCGCCAGAAGAACGCATTGGACAACCGCGTCCTGCCGCGTCCCGACCGAACGCGCATTCTCACGGTCGCGAACCAGAAGGGCGGCGTCGGCAAGACGACGACGACGGTCAACGTCGCCGCCGCCCTGGCGCTCGCAGGTCTCTCGGTGCTGGTGGTCGACCTCGATCCACAGGGCAATGCGAGCACCGCCCTGGGCGTTCCGCACCACTCGGAAGTCACCAGCATCTACGACGTGCTCGTTGACGGAGCCTCCCTCGCCGACATCGTTCAGCCCTGTCCCGATGTGGACGGGCTGCTCTGCGCGCCGGCGACCATCGACCTCGCCGGTTCCGAGATCGAGCTTGTCTCGCTCGTCGCCCGCGAGATGCGCCTGCGACGGGCGCTCACCGCCTACCTCGCCGAACGGGAGGAGCGCATCGACTACGTGCTGATCGACTGCCCGCCGAGCCTCGGGCTGCTGACGGTCAACGCGTTCGTCGCGGCAGATGAGGTCTTCATCCCGATCCAGTGCGAGTACTACGCGCTCGAGGGACTGTCGCAACTGCTGAAGAACATCGAGATGATCCGTACCCATCTCAATCCCACGCTGCACGTCTCGACCATCCTGCTGACGATGTACGACGGCCGCACCCGCTTGTCGGCCCAGGTGGCGGATGAGGTCCGAAACCATTTCGGGTCCGAGACGCTGCACAGCACGGTTCCGCGGTCGGTGCGCGTGTCGGAGGCTCCGAGCCACGGCCAGACGGTCATCACCTACGACCCCATGAGCACAGGTGCCCTCGCCTACCGAGAGGCGGCGGCTGAGCTGGCGGACAGAGGTGTCGCGACGCACGTCGGTGGACCCCGGACCGGGAAGCCGCACGACGAGCAGGGCGACGAAGCGGTCCAACCGGATGCGGCCATCGCAGCCGGTGGACCCGATGGAGAGGATGTTCGATGAGCGACAAGCGTCGTGGGCTGGGACGTGGACTCGGGGCACTTATCCCGACGTCGACCGGAGCCACCGGGACCCGACCCGTAGACGTCTTCTTCCCCGGGGAGACGACGGCCGCGTCTGCCGAGGCCGACCAGTCCCGCAGAGAGCACCACGGGGAGAGCGACGCGCCAGAGCGATGGGAGGCCCGACGACCGGCTGACACCTCCACCACGGTCACTGACGGTGCGGACGACAACGAGCTGCGACCGGTCCCAGGGGCGAGCTACGCCGAGGTCCCGGTTGACCAGATCCGGCCGAACCCGAAACAGCCACGGACCGTCTTCGACGAGGACGAGATGGCCGAGCTGGTGCACAGCATCCGGGAGATCGGCGTCCTCCAGCCGGTTGTCGTCCGACCCCTGGTAGACCACGTCGACGGGGTGCGCTACGAGCTCATCATGGGCGAACGACGCTGGCGAGCCACCCAGCAGGCCGGCCACGAGGCGATCCCGGCCATCATCAAGGCCACCGAGGACGACGACCTGCTGCGAGATGCGCTGCTGGAGAACCTGCACCGCAGCCAGCTGAACCCGCTCGAGGAGGCAGCCGCATATCAACAACTGCTGGAGGACTTCCAGTGCACGCAGGAGCAGCTCGCCAGCCGAATCGGCCGCTCCCGCCCGCAGGTGAGCAACACGCTGCGCCTGCTCAAGCTGCCGCCGCTGGTCGCCCGACGGGTTGCCGCGGGCGTGCTGTCCGCCGGGCACGCCCGAGCCCTTCTGTCACTCGAGGACGCGGCCGCCATGGAGCGCCTCGCTCAGCGGATCGTCGCGGAGGGACTTTCGGTCCGCTCGGTCGAGGAGATCGTCACTCTCGGCGACGATGGCCCCAGGCCTCGGCCGCGTCGGCCCCGCCCGGGGCGGCTGAACCCCCAGCTCGACGACATCTCGGCTGCGGTCGGAGACCACCTCGACACGCGGGTCGGGATCAGCCTCGGGCAGCGGAAGGGCAAGATGACCATCGAGTTCGCATCGATGGAGGACCTGAACCGCATCCTCGACCTGCTCGGTCTGCGGGACGCCCGTGAGTCGGTCGAGGACCACAGCGACGCCTGACCCTCCGCCTTCTCGGGGCGCCGCAGCCTCCACCCCGCGCCCGGTGTCACCGCCGCGCGACGCGACTCGTATCGCTGCGAGTCGTCACCCCGACCACCCGGCTGCGCAGCTCCCACAGAGACACCGAAGGCCGCGAATCCCGTTGTCAGTACGGGAGATTCGCGGCCTCAGGCGGATGTCTCAGGCTACCGGCAAGCGCAGAAGGCGAGCGTCACGGCCGGTTGAGGAACGGCTCGAGCTCCTTGAGCAGACGCGGCTTGGGCTGGGCGCCCTGGATCGTCTTGACGATCTCGCCGCCCATGAACACGTGCATCGTCGGGATGCTCATGATCCCGTAGCGCGCCGTCACCCCCGGGTTGTCGTCGGTGTTCAGCTTGACGACCTCGATCTTGTCGCCGTGGTCGCGCGCGAGCTCCTCGAGGATCGGCGCGACGGTGCGGCACGGCCCGCACCACGGAGCCCAGAAGTCGACGAGGACGACCCCGTCGGACTTGAGCACGTCGGTGTCGAACGTCGCGTCGGTGGTGGACTTGAGGTCAGCCATGGGGTCGGAATCCTTCGGTCGAGATGGGCTGTCGATATGAGGGGTGATGCTAGGGGATCAGTCGCGCCGATCGAAGCGGGCGGCTGTCGGGCGGATCATGATCCGCAGAATGGTCGAGGCCGGGACGCAACGCGGGCCGGGTTGCACGGGCGGCTCGTCACGGACTGGACCGCTTGCGATCAGACGGAGACAGTGGCGGTCTGTGCCGAGCTGACCTCGGCGACGTCCTCACGGTGGGCGAGATAGCGCTCGGCGTCCAGGGCGGCGGCGCACCCCGAGCCGGCGGCCGTGATCGCCTGACGGTACGTGTGGTCCACCAGATCGCCGCATGCGAAGACGCCGGACACGGAGGTGAGCGTCGACCGTCCCTCACACAGGACGTAGCCGTCGGCATCGAGGTCGACGACGCCCTTGACCAGCTCGTTCCGTGGGTCGTGCCCGATGGCGACGAACAGACCGGTGACGTCGAGGTCGCGCGTCGCCCCGGTGACCGTGTCGCGCAGCGTGACGCCGGTCAGCTTGTCCTGGCCGTGGATGCCGATGACCTCGGAGTTCCACGCGAAGGCGATCTTGTCGTTGGCCAGGGCGCGGTCGGCCATGATCTTCGAGGCGCGTAGCTCGTCGCGCCGGTGCACGATCGTGACGCTGCGGGCGAACTTGGTCAGGAAGGTGGCCTCCTCGATCGCACTGTCCCCACCACCGACCACGACGATGTCCTGGTCGCGGAAGAAGAAGCCGTCGCAGGTGGCGCACCACGACACACCGTGCCCGGAGAGGCGCTTCTCGTTCGGCAGGCCGAGCTCGCGGTAGGCCGACCCCATCGCCAGGATGACTGAGTGGGCGGAGTACATCGTGCCCGATCCGTCCGTGACGGTCTTGAGGTCACCCTCGAGCGAGACGGCGGTGACGTCGTCGGTGATGATCTCGGTCCCGAAGCGCTCCGCCTGAGCCCGCATCTGCAGCATCAGGTCCGGGCCCATGATGCCCTCGGCGAACCCGGGGAAGTTCTCGACGTCGGTCGTGTTCATCAGGGCGCCACCGGCGGTGACGGCGCCCTCGAACATCAGCGGCTGGAGGTTGGCGCGGGCTGCGTACACCGCGGCCGTGTAGCCGGCCGGGCCGGAGCCGATGATGATGACGTTGCGTGGCTCTGTGCTCACGATGGATCGTCCTAGGGGTAGGTCTGTGGATCTGCGTGACACGCAGGATCGCGATGGAACGGGAGACGGACTCTGCAACCGATCCTACGGCCCCGTTGTTCCGCGCACCGGGTCTCCGGCCCGCTCCTCGTCCGGGGGAGTGGACCCCGTCCGGCCTCGGTCCCCGGTGACTCAGACCGCCTGCCCTCAGGTCGAGCACTGGGGTTCGACCCCAGTCCGGCTCACGGCCCGCGATGGCTCAGAAGTCGACGCGGACCGGACCCTGCAGCGTCCAGGCGCGCCCGGCCCCGCAGTCGACGGGCACGAGGTATGCGGTGCTCGCCTCCCCGGACCCGGTCGCGTCGCCCGTTGGGCCGCTCCCCGGGCTCGCCTCGAGCGGGTCCCGCACCAGGATGAGCGCCGCGTCCGACCCGTCGTGACGGACGAAGTCGACGGCCATGAGCAGCCCGGCCATCTCTGCCACGGGACGGTCGAGCAGATCGCCGATGCAGTCGGCTGCGCCCTCGGGCGAGCCCACCGGACTGTCGCTCATGACGGCCTGGGACGCCTCGTCGACGACACCGATGCTGCCGTCGCGCATCGCCTTGGCGTGGCCGGCGAGGTTGGCGCTGGTGACGATCGCGCCGCTGCTGAGGAAGGCAACCGAGGGCGCAACCATCGCGGCTGCGTCGCCGTCCTGCGGGCTCGTCAGCGGAGTGCCCTCGGCGGCCTCGGACTCGGCCGTCGGTCCCGACGCCTCCTCCGTCGCACCGCCGGCGGCACCGTCGTCGCGGGAGCCCGCGTCGGCGCCGCTCATCGTGGCCTGCACCGCCGCGTCCAGGGAGTCCGAGCCCAGCCCGGTCCGGGTGGCCAGCACGCCCAGCACGACCGCTCCGGCAAGGACGGCGACGGAGGCGGCGATGGCGATCGCCGGGAGACGGCGCAGCGGGCTCGCTCCCTGCCGGCGGGCCCACGACGCGGGGAAGGGGTGGACCGTGCCGCCCTCGACGCGACCGCCACCCTCGTCGCGACCTTCGCGGTCCCCGGGGCCGACATCCTGGATCCCGCTCCCGCCTCGGGCGTCCTCAGGGGATGCGCCGCTCGAGGCGCCGTCGGCCGAGGGGGTGGAACCGGGGTGGGTGACCCCCGCATACCGATCGGTCGCGGTGTCGGCGTGCACGCGGCCGTTCTGCTCGGCGGCGAGGGACTCGCTGATCCGGTGGATCAGCTCCGGAGGCATCGGACCGGGGTCGGGGAGTGATGCGAGAAGGGCGCGCACTCCGGTGGGGTCGTGCTCCTCGTCGCCGGGGCCCGGGGTGTGCGGGTCGATGTCGCGGGGGGCGCTCACCTCGGGCTCCTTCCGGTTCGAGTCGTGTGGGGCATCGGCGGCGTGTGGGTGTCTCTAGTGCTTGGGCGGGTACTGGCTGGGCTGTGACTGTCTGGGCTAGGACCGTCCGTGCGGCTGTCTGTGCACTGGCGATCTCTGCGTGCGTGGGGCGATGGACCGACCGGTCTGCGGCCGGTCCGTGGAGGGGGACCGGGACCGACCGAGTCCGGGGACCGGTCGACCACCTCCCACGAGGTGTTTGACGAACTCATGGCTTCTCCGGTTCCCTGCCGGTCCGCTGCAGCGTCGCCGCGCGGCCCGCGAGGAGGGGCGCCAGAGCGGCCCGGCCGCGGGAGCAGCGGGACTTCACGGTGCCCTCGGCCACCTCGAGCACGGCGGCCGCCTCGGCGACGGACATGCCCTGCATGTCGACGAGCACGAGTGCCAGACGCTGCGCCTCGGGCAGCGTCGCGAGCGCCGCGTGGACGTCCAGCGCCGTGTCGGCCTCTGCGTAGCGGTCGTGCCGGTCGGCGGGGTCGATCTCGGGCAGCGGTGCAGTGGGCCGCTGGCGACGCATCCGGTCGATCGCGCAGTTGACGGTGATCCGGTGCAGCCAGGTCGTCACCGCCGAGTCGCCGCGGAACCGGTCGGCCCGACGGAACGCCGCGATGAACGCCTCCTGGACCGCGTCGGCCGCGAGCTCCCGGTCGCCGACGGTGCGCAGCGCCACGGCCCACATGCGGTCCCGGTGCCGCCGGAAGATCTCTCCGAACGCGTCCGGGTCGCCGGCGACGTGCCGCGCGAGCAGGTCGGCGTCCGTGGCCTCGGTGGGGTCCTGGACCCCGGCGCCCTCCCTCGGCGTGTCCACCGTGGTCAGCTGGTGACCGTGGCCCCGGCGAGCCGGGCGCGGTACCACTGCTCGCCCCCGTCGGAGATCTCGGTGAACCAGACGATGACGTAGCGTCCGGTGACAGGTTGCTCGAGGGTGACCGTGACCGATCCGTCCCCGCTGAAGCTGCCTCCGGCGGCCAGATCACCGAGCTCGTTGCCGTCGGCGTAGCCCTCGTCGTCGGTGACGTGGATCGTCCCGCTGGACTCGCTGGGCAGATCCAGCGTGACCTCGCGCACGGCCGCCGACTCGCCGAGGTCGAGGATGACGCCGAGGCCGCTCTTGAGACCGCTGAAGTCGCTGGAGCGGTAGCCCTCGGACGCCCAGAACGTCGACTCGTCGTCGTCGACGATGAGGTCGAGCTCCTCGGGACGCTCGGCGCCGTCACCGAGCGGGTCGTAGTCGCTCACCGCCGCGATCGCCAGGGGCCCCGCCGCGGGAGCGTCGCCGCCGTCTGTGGCCCCGTCCTCGGCACCCTCGGTCGCACCGTCGGTGGCACCTGCGGTGGGGGTCGCGGTGGCGGTCGGTTCGGCGTCGTTGGAGCCTGCGAGCGTGGGCAGGGACGGTATGCGCGAGAGACCCCACATGGCGAGCACCAGGGCCAGCGCGAGGAAGCCGACGATGATGCCGATCGCCATTCGCGACTGGTCGCGGCTGAGTGGCTCGGCCGCGGACGGAGGCAGCAGCGGGATGGGGGGCTCTAGGAGGTCGCCGTCGCGGCCGACCGCACCGCCCACGGAACCGGTCCGGGCACCCGTGCGGGCG
>JBAUUB010000093.1:0-1831 GCA_049582485.1 Dermatophilaceae bacterium | reverse complement strand
CCCGAACTGCGACCTGACGTCTGCACCTGCAGGCGTCAGGTCGCAGTTCGGATGCTACGACTGGGTTCGGGTGCTACGGCTGGGTTCGGATGCCCAACCCGACGTCGAGTCGCCCGGTCAGCTCCCGTGCGCGGGCCGGAACCCCGCCCGCTCAGCGGTCTCGCCGTCGACGAACCACTCGTGCGGGTCGGCATCGTATCCGGGCTCGCCGGGCAGGACGTAGGTCATCGTGTCGTGCCACGCCTTGACCGGGTGCCCGAGCGGCTGGGCTCCACCCTCGATCGGCGCCGCCGAGCCCCAACCGTGCCCGCCGTCCCGGACGTCCTCGAGCCCTGACTCCCCGCGCGATGACCCATCGCCACCCGAATCGCTGGCACCGGAGCCGCTGCCGGCCTGCGCATCGTCGGCTCCGTCGGTGCCGGGATCGTGCACGGTGCCGTCCGGCTCCTGGACCTGCGGGCCGCCGTGCTCGTCGGCGGTCCAGTCGCCCCGCTGCCGGAACTCCTCTCCGGCCTCGAGGTCGTGGTCGGCGGGGTCGTGCTCCCGGGCGAAGGCCTCCTCGGCCTCGCGACGCTCGGCCTCTTCGAGGACTGCGTCCGCCTCGTCGTCGCGAGACTCCTCCGCCTCGCGCTGCTCCCGGTCGGCGTCGGTGCCGGCGTCCTGCTCGAGGCTGTCGGTCGTGTCCGTGTCACGTAGCGCGTCGCCCTCACCTGAGGCAGCCGCCTCGGGTGTCTGCTCGACGGCGGACTCGTCGGTGACCGCGCCGTCACGCGGCAGCACGCTGCCGCCACCCGACGAGTCCTCCGGCGCGTCCGCGAGCACGCCGGAGTCGTCGACGCCGCCGGCGTGACGGCTCTCGTAGCTGCCTGCGGGCGACCCGTCGTCGGCTGCCTCGTCAGCGCCCCTGGCGTCTTCGAGAGCCTGGCCGAGCTCGTCGGAGTATGCGCCGGTCTCGGCGTCGATCGGCTCCTCGCCGACGCGGTCGGTCGGCTCCGGCTCGCGCGGGGCCGGCGGCACCTCGTCCACGGAGGCGGGGCCGACCAGGCTCTCCCCGCGGTCGACCCGCTCGCCGTCCTCGACGTCCTCGACCCGCGCGCCGCTGTCGGGGACGCCGTCGCCGGTGTCACCGATCCCTGCGGTCTCCCCCACGCGCTCGACGGCGCTCTCGTCACCGGTGACGCCGCTCATGCCGTCATCGGCGACGGCGTCCTGCTCTCTCGAGGAGTCACCGCTATCACCGTTGCTGTCCTTGTCCTTCTTGAACCACATAGCCTTCTCCGCTCAGAGTGGACCTGCTGATCTGGCCCACGCTAGTCGTAGCGGGCCGTCCCGTCCCGCCGACAGGAACTGGAATCCGCAGGTCAGGCGGGTGTTCGACCGCAGGCAGGGCGGATCAGGAGGGCGTTGGCACGGACGCGGCGATCTCGGCTGCCTGAGCGTCGAGGGAGCCCCGGTCCGGCTCGTGGAACGCGGCGCTGAGCGAGAGTCCGTCACCCTCGGTGCGCGGCAGGACGTGGAGGTGGACGTGCATGACCTCCTGCATCGCGACCGCGCCGTCCGCGAGCAGCAGGTTCACCCCCTCGGTCGGGATGGCGGAGCGACGCACGGCTGCCGCGAGCAGCTGCGCCACCCGGAACATCTGGGCCCCGTCCTCGGGGTCGAGGTCGGCGAGGTGCGGCGCGTGCCGCCGGGGCACGACGAGCAGGTGACCGGGGGTCGCCGGAGCGGTGTCCATGAAGGCCACGACACGCTCGTCCTCGTATGCGACGCTCGCCTCGGCCTGGCCCCTGACGATCGTGCAGAACACGCAGTCCATGGGCTCGAGTATGGC
>JBAUUB010000092.1:0-1766 GCA_049582485.1 Dermatophilaceae bacterium | reverse complement strand
AGTGATCGGTGGCCGCAGGTATCAGGAATCGACGCGGCCAAGCAGGAGAAATTCCATCAGTGCTTTTTGCGCGTGCAAGCGGTTCTCCGCCTCGTCCCAGACCACGCTGTGCGGTCCGTCGATGACTTCGGCGGTGACTTCCTCGCCGCGGTGCGCCGGCAGGCAGTGCATGAACAGGGAATCGTTGCCGGCCGCGCGCATCATGTCGGCATCGACGCACCAGTCTTCGAAATCACGCTTGCGGTCTTCGTTTTCGGCCTCGAAACCCATGCTGGTCCAGACGTCGGTAGTGACCAGGTCGGCGTCACGCACGGCATCCATCGGGTCCTTGAATTCTTCGTAATGATCGGTGCCGTAGAGGCCGGCGCGCTCGGGTTCGACTTCATACCCGGGCGGCGTTGACACGTGAATATTGAAATCGAGCACTTCCGCCGCCTGTAGCCAGGTGTTGCAGACGTTGTTCGAATCGCCGATCCAGGCCACGGTCTTGCCGCGGATCGAACCGCGGTGTTCGATGAACGTGAAAATGTCGGCAAGGATCTGGCAGGGATGGTATTCGTTGGTCAGGCCGTTGATCACCGGCACGCGCGAATGGGCGGCGAAGCGGTCGATGATGGCCTGCTCGAAGGTGCGGATCATCACCAGGTCGACCATGCGCGTGATCACCCGCGCCACATCCTCGATCGGCTCGCCGCGGCTGATCTGGGTTTCGCTGGAAGTCAGGTTGATCACCGAACCCCCCATTTGCAGCATGCCGGCCTCGAACGAGACGCGCGTGCGCGTCGACTGTTTCTCGAAAATCATCGCCAGCGTGCGGTCGTGCAGCGGCAGGTAGGGCTCGTAGCGCTTGAACCGGTCCTTGATCCAGCGCGCCCGGTTGAACACGTACCCGTATTCCCCGGCGCTGAAATCCTTGAATTGAAGATAATGACGCAGTTGCATGAAATATTCCGGTCGCGCGTTGCCGCGATGGCTCAGGCGGCAGCCGACTGCTGCGTCGCCTGCCTGGCGAGCTCGTCCTTGATCAGCGGGGTAAGGTGGTCGACCAGGTGCAGCGCGTTTTCGCGTGTGTAGGTCAACGGCGGCAGCAGCCGGATCACGTTGTCTGCCGTAACATTGATCAGCAGACCGGCGTGCAGCGCGCGCTCGACGATGTCCTTGCACGGCTTGTCGAGTTCGATGCCGATCATCATCCCCTGGCCGCGGATGTCGCGGATGCCGGGCAGCCCGGCCAGCCGTTCGCCGAACTGCGTGCGGATGAAGTCACCGATGGCCGCGGCGTTCTGCATCAGCCCGTCGTCCTCGATGATGGCGAGCGTGGACAACGCGGCGGCACAGACCAGCGGATTGCCGCCAAAGGTCGAGCCGTGGTTGCCGGGCTTGAACAGTTTGGCGGCCGGGCCGGCGGCGAGGCAGGCGCCAATCGGCACGCCGTTGCCAAGGCCCTTGGCCAGCGACATCACGTCGGGCATCACGCCGGAATGCTGGAACGCGAACCACTTGCCGGTGCGGCCGATGCCGCTTTGCACTTCGTCGAGCATCAGCAGCCAGCCGTTGGCGGTGCAGATCTCGCGCAGCCCGTGCAGGTAGTCGTCATGGCAGATATTGATGCCGCCCTCGCCCTGGATCAGTTCGACCAGCACGGCGACGACGTTGCGGTTGTTCTCGGCGACCCGGCGCACGGCCTCGAGGTCATCGAAGGGCACGCGCACGAAGCCCGCGACCAGCGGTTCGAAGCCGGCCTGTACCTTGCGGCTGCCAGTGGC
>JBAUUB010000091.1:0-13363 GCA_049582485.1 Dermatophilaceae bacterium | reverse complement strand
GCTGTGTCGGGGTCGATCAGGGAATCATCTCCCGCTCCATCTGGCGGTAGGTGCCGAACTCACCGGAGGCGGACGCAGACAGGACGATGTCACCGATCGAACCGCTTGCGTCGGCCTCACGGCCGGTCTGCGACGACCGGACGGAGTACCGGACGCCGTCCGGGTCGCGGTAGGTGAAGGAATTGCGCGACTTGATCGTGGCGCCTGTACCGACCAGGCTGATGTCGAGCTGGACAGTCTCGCTGTCACCGAGCTCGCCCTCGAGTACGACCGGCCCGCTGAGGCTCGCGCCGGTGTTCTTCTTGCCGAGGTCGAGCGTCACCGCACCCGGGTCTGCGTAGACGTAGCTGTACTCGTACGTGCAGGGGTCGGTCTCATCCGGGAACTCCTTCAGGCACGTGATGACCTCGAGGTACCCGTAGAGCTCGACGTTGCGGTCACCGAAGGCGTCGATGCCGCCGTAGGTGTAGCGGACACTGTCTCCGAGGTCCTCCTGCTCGTCCCAGTAGACGATCGCGTAGTTGCCCGACGACTTGGCCTGGAACGTGCTCTTGGCGTCGGCGGACGTGGCCATTCCGACTGCCAGTGGGATGGCCAACGCGGCGGCGGCGATCCGTCGAAGTGGTGAACTCATGGTGCTCTCCTCTGTGCGGTGCAGGGACGCTCCGGGTGGCCGCCCGGCCGGTGCATCCGTGGCACGCATGGAGGAGCGCAGCCGACACCAGAACCCGAGACCACCTCGGATCGGGTGCTGTCGCATGTGAGGACCCCCTGCCACGACGTCGTCGGGGTCGAACCGCCCTGCTACGGAACGACCGTCATCCGACGAGCGCTATCAGCACAGTGACACCAGCGGCCCCGCGTGTCGCGCCGGATCGCCCTGTCGACCCGTTCGGACACCCTTTGCGCCATTGGGCGGCAGGAGACGCGCCGGAGGAGTACTTTCGGAAGGTTGCCGCCGGAAGCCGGAGCTCCCCAGCCGGCTCAGACGTCGACGCCGAGGCGACGCGCCTGGCGGGTGCGTTGGCGCTGGGAACGCAGGCGGCGCAGTCGCTTGATGAGCATCGGGTCGGCGGCGAGCGCCGCCGGGTTGTCGATGAGGGCGTTGAGGACCTGGTAGTAGCGGGTGGCGCTCATGTCGAAGAGCTCCTTGATCGCCGCCTCCTTGGCGCCGGCGTACTTCCACCACTGGCGCTCGAACTGGAGGATCTGCAGGTCGCGATCGCTCAGCTCGGTGCTGACGAATGCGACCTGCTGCTGGAGGTTCTCCACGGCGTGACCCTCTGTGCTCCCGGTTGACGTCGATGGCGGACCGCCCGACCCTGAGGCGGTGCCCACCGGCCGCTGCGCGACCCTGGCGTGCCGCCCACGATAACAGCCGGAACTACACGGGTGTAACTACCGCCGGGCGTGCCGTGACGTGCGCTGATCCCTTCCGCCACACCTGTCCCATCAGGTCACACGTGACCCGACAGGAGCACCCCGGACAGCTCGGCGACGCTCCGGCAGAGCGCGTCGGGGGCGAGCTCGACCAGGTCGTCCACCTCTCCTGCTCCCCACGTGACACCGACGGCGGCCATCCCGGCAGCGCGGGCGGCCAGGATGTCGACCGTGGCGTCACCGACATAGACACAGTCGCCCGGGTCGACACCGAGGAGTCTTGCCCCGTGGCGCAGCGGTGCGGGGTCAGGCTTGTGGTCGGCCGTGTCCTCGAGAGCCGCAGCGACCTCGATGTGGCCCGCGATACCGACGTGCTCGAGCGCGAGGAGGGCCGTCTCCCGCCGCTTGCTCGTCACGACGGCGACCCGAGCGCCTGCGGCGTCCAGCGCCCCGAGCAGCTCGGGGATTCCGTCGTAGGCGCGGATCAGCCGTGCCGTGTTGGCGAGGTTCCACTCCCGGTAGACCCGATCGAGCTCGTGACCGTGGTCCGGAGCGACCTCCAGCAGTGCCGGGAGCAGCGGTCGGCCGATCCACGAGCGCGCCTTCGCCTCGTCCACCTCGACGCCCATGACCTCGCGAAAGGCGTGCTGGTACGAGGCGATGATCAGCGGGATCGTGTCCGCAAGCGTGCCGTCGAGGTCGAAGAACACGGTCTTCCACCGCAGCGGACCACGACTGGCGCCTGCATCGGGGGCATCCTCGGCGAGCGCCACCTCAGCGCTCCAGGGGGACGCCGATGTCGACGAGCAGGTCCCGCACCCGCTTGTCGAGGTCGTCGGCGATGGCACGCACGGTCTCGACCGGCTCTCCCTCCGGGTCAGGAACCGACCAGGTGACCTGCCGCAGACCCGGGAGGTCGGGGATCCGGTCGCCGAGGTGCACGACGAGATCGGGCACGTGGAAGACGTCGTCCATGACGGCCGAGGGGAAGTCGTGGACCGAGATGCCCCGTTCCGCCATCACCTCGACCACGAGCGGGTTGATCCGGTCGGCCGGCTCGATCCCTGCGGAGCGGACGTGGACGTGGTCCCCGGCATAGTGCTCGGCGAACGCCGCCGCCATCGGTGAGCGGCCCGCGTTGTGGACGCAGACGAAGAGGATGTCGGGCACCCGATGGACGTCGGCACCCGCCTCTCGGGCTCGCGCGAGGAGCGCGGAGCGGGCGCGCTTCTCGACGAGGATGGCGAGGAACTCCGGGTGCTTGGTGACGAGCTCGAGCCCGGTGCGGGCCTCGGCGACGATGGCCTCGACCGTCTCCCGGTCGGCGGCCTCGTGATAGCGCAGATGGAGGCTCTCGACGATGCGTTCGGCGTCCGCGTCCGGGAGTGAATACATGCCCTCAGTCTGCCGGGTCGGCCGGAGCCGCGTGAACCGTCACGTCCAACGACGCGATGAGCTGCTCGACCCGCTCGCGGATCTCGTCGCGGATGGGTCGCACGGCGTCCACGCCCTGGCCGGCCGGGTCGTCGAGCACCCAGTCCTCGTAGCGCTTGCCCGGGAAGACGGGGCAGGTGTCCCCGCAGCCCATCGTGATGCAGACGTCGGAGGCCTGCACCGCGTCGACGGTGAGGATCTTGGGCACCTCCGCGCTCATGTCGATGCCCTCCTCGAGCATGGCCTCGACGGCAGCCGGGTTCACGCGATCACCGGGTGCACTGCCGGCGGACCGGACCTCGACCGCACCGCCGGACAGGACCCGGGTGTAGGCGGCCGCCATCTGGGACCGGCCGGCGTTGTGGACGCAGACGAAGAGGACGGAGGGTCGGTCGGTCGTGGTCACGGTCGTTCCTGTCGTCGGTGAGGCGGGTTCGTCATCGAGAGACCTCCCGGTCGGCGGGGACAGGGTGGGGGAAGCGGCGGCGCAGCCACAGGCTGACGTAGACGAGCCCGACCAGCACGGGCACCTCGATCAACGGCCCGACGACACCGGCGAGGGCCTGGCCCGACGTCACGCCGAAGGTCGCGATGGCCACGGCGATGGCGAGCTCGAAGTTGTTGCCAGCGGCGGTGAAGGCCAGGGTCGTCGTCCGCTCGTAGCTCATCGACAGCAGCCGGCCGACGAGGTAGCCGCCGCCCCACATCACCGTGAAGTACACGAGGAGGGGCACGGCGATGCGGGCGACATCGAGCGGGTTGGAGGTGATCTGGTCACCTTGGAGGGCGAAGAGGATGACGATCGTGAACAGCAGTCCGTACAGCGCCCACGGCCCGATCCGCGGCAGGAACGAGGTCTCGTATGCGGTGCGCCCCCACCGCCTCTCCCCCACCCTGCGCGACAGGTAGCCGAGAGCCAGCGGGATCCCGAGGAAGATCAGGACCGACTTCGCGATCTGCCAGGAGGAGACGTCGAGGTCGGCCTGCGGCAGACCGAGCCAGGAGGGCAGCACGGTGAGGTAGAACCAGCCGAGCGCGGCGAAGGCGAAGACCTGGAAGATGGAGTTCAGCGCGACGAGCACCGCCGCCGCCTCGCGGTCTCCGCACGCGAGGTCGTTCCAGATGATGACCATGGCGATGCACCGGGCGAGCCCGACGATGATCAGGCCGGTCCGGTACTCAGGGAGGTCCGACAGGAAGATCCACGCCAGCGCGAACATCAGCGCGGGTCCGACGACCCAGTTGAGCAGCAGGCTCGAGACGAGGAGGCGCCGGTCGGCGGTGACGGTGTCGAGCCGGTCGTAGCGCACCTTGGCGAGCACCGGGTACATCATCACGAGGAGGCCGATCGCGATCGGCAGGGAGACGCCGTCCATCTCGACGGCGGAGAGGTGCTCATCGAGGCCCGGCACGAGGCGGCCGAGGAGGAGCCCGGCGACCATCGCCAGGCCGATCCAGGCAGGCAGGAACCGGTCGAGCGTGGAAAGCCGGTCCACGACGTGGGGGCCGGGAGCCTCCTGCGTGGCAGCGGGGCCCGGGGCGGGGGTGCTCATCCTGTGACCTGCCGGTCCGACTGGCAGAGTGGGGACAGGTCCCGTTCGGGCATGGCCTTCTCGGAGCAGACGGACGAGTCGGGCATACCGCTATCCGAACACCATTTATCGACCTCTGTCAATATCGACGCCGATGAATGAACAACGTCTATGCTGGGCCGATGAGCACCGCGACGACGACTCCCGCGACGGGAGCAACAGCAGCACCCGCCTGCTGCGGGATCACCCCCGAGCTCGCGCTGTCCCGCGATGAGGCCGAGCGGACCGCCGCGCTGCTCAAGGCGGTCGCCGACCCGACCCGGCTCCAGCTACTCGCCCTGATCCGGGACAGCGACGGCGCCGAGGCGTGTGTCTGCGACCTGACCGCGCCGATCGGGCTGAGCCAGCCGACGATCAGCCACCACCTCAAGGTCCTGACCGAGGCGGGCCTGCTG
The DNA here is from genome assembly GCA_049582485.1 of Dermatophilaceae bacterium. Classification (GTDB taxonomy): domain Bacteria; phylum Actinomycetota; class Actinomycetes; order Actinomycetales; family Dermatophilaceae; genus F2B08. Next base: position 8,562 of record JBAUUB010000091.1, on the reverse strand, counting down.
CGGCGCGAGAAGCGCGGGACGTGGGCGTGGTTCGCCCTGGTCCCCGGGCGCCTCGACGACCTCGCCGCGATCTTCCGCTGACCCCGGCGGGTTCTCGGGCGGCGCTCAGCCGCCGCAGCAGACCGACCCGGACGGGGCGGGCGCCGACGTCGCCACGGACGCCGCCGCGACCGTGACCGGCAGCGAGGTTCGGCTGTCGCCCCCCAGGCCGGCCGAGTCGTCGACGACGATGTCGTCGTCCTTGATCGTGTAGACCTCCCACGGTGCACCGTGCGGGTCATGCACCCACACCTTGTCCTGCAGCGCGTAGCAGCAGGTGGTGTCGTTCTCGTCGAAGGCGGCCAGGCCGGCGGCCGCGAACCGGTCGCGGGCCTCGCCGACCTCCGCCTCGGTCTCGACCTCGACGCCCAGGTGGTTCAGGGCGGCGACGGTCCCGTGACCGCGCTGCTCGGCGGCGGTCTCGATGAGCACGAGCTTCAGCGGCGGGGAGGACACTGCGAAGTTCGCGTAGCCGGGCCGGCGCTTGTGCGGCTGGACGCCGAACAGGGCTGTGTAGAAGGCGACGGAGGACTCGAGGTCACTGACGTTGAGGGCGATCTGGATGCGTGCCATGGCAGCATGGAAGCATCTCTATCGACATCTGTCAATATCTACCTTCATCTATATATGCTGCTCCATCCGCTTTTCAGCACCGCGTCACGTCGTGAAGAGCCCGGATCAGCCTGTCGACATCGTCATCGTTCGTGTACGGCGCGAGCCCGACCCGCACGCCCCCCGCGTCGCCCAGACCGAGGTGGCGGGAGCACTCGATGGCGTAGAAGTGACTCGCTGGTGCGTTGACCCCCTGCTCGGCGAGGGCCGAGTAGACCTCGGTGGAGTCGCGGCCGTCGACCGTGAACAGCAGAGTCGGCGTGCGGCTCTCCGCGTTCGAGTACACCCGGACACCGGGCATCGCGCGCAGCTCGCCCTCGAGCCGGGCGAGCAGCCGCGCCTCGTGCTCGTGCAGGGCGGCATAGGACGCGAGTATGCGCTCCCTCCTCGTGCCGGACCTGGCCTCCGTGTCGGGTCGGCCAGAGGGACCACCGCTCTGCGCGAGGCCCGCGATGAAGTCCACCGCGGCCGTCGTGCCGGCCATCAGCTCGTAGGGCAGGGTGCCGAGCTCGAACCGCTCCGGCACGTCGTCGGTCGAGGGCAGCAGCTTGTCCGGCCGCAGCCCCCCGAGCAGGGACCGCTCGGCCGCCGCGACGACGCCACAGTGCGGGCCGAGCAGCTTGTACGGCGAGCAGGTCCAGAAGTCGGCGCCGAGCGCGGTGACGTCGACCGAGTCGTGCGCCGTGGCGTGCACGCCGTCGACCCAGAGCAGCGCGCCGACGTCGTGGACGAGGTGGGAGACCGTGCGCACGGGAGGTCTGGTCCCGATCAGGTTGGAGGCCGCGGTCATCGCGACGAGCCGGGTGCGCTCGGAGAGCAGCGGCGCGAAGTGGTCCTCGAGCTGGGTGCCGGTCTGCGGGTCGAAGTCGGCCCACCGCACCGTCGCGCCGACCGCCTCGGCGGCCTGGACCCACGGCCGGATGTTGCTGTCGTGGTCGAGCCGGGAGACGACGACCTCGTCCCCCGGTCCCCAGGTCTTGGCCATCGCGCGCGACAGGTCATACGTCAGCTGGGTGGCGCTCCGGCCGAAGACCACTGCGCCGGGGTCGACCGCGAGCAGGTCGCCGAGCGCCTCGCGGCAGTCGGTGACGACGCGCTCGGCACGGCGCTCGGCCGCAGTGACCAGACCGCGGTTGGCGATGGCGGCCGTGAGCGTGTCCGCCACGGCGGCGGCGACGACGACGGGGGTCTGGGTGCCTCCTGGGCCGTCGAAGTGCGCGGCGCCCTCGCGCAGCGCCGGGAAGTGGGATCGGATCGCGTCGACGTCGTAGGCCATGGCCTCATCCTGCCCGGTCGCGACCGGCTCGAACGACCACCCCCACTCCGGCCGCTCGGGGTTCTCGACACCCTCGGACGGGCCGGAGGTAGTTTGGAATCCATGCCGACCCGCCCTCTCGACGAGCTCGTCCACCCCTCCTGGGTCCCGGCTCTGCGCCCGCACGAGACGACCCTCGCGACGCTCGGCGAGTTCCTCCGCGATGAGGTCGCCGCCGGCCGCGGCTACCTGCCGGCGGGTCCGCACGTGCTCCGCGCCTTCGAGCTGCCGCTCGACGAGGTCCGGGTCCTCATCGTCGGCCAGGACCCCTACCCGACCCCCGGGCACCCGATCGGGCTGTCCTTCGCGGTCGCCCCCGACGTCCGCCCCGTTCCGCGCAGTCTCGCGAACATCTTCACCGAGCTCGGCACCGACCTCGGCCTGGCCCGCCCGAGCACCGGCGACCTCACTCCCTGGGCCGAGCGGGGGGTCATGCTCCTGAACAGGGTGCTCACCGTCAGCCCCGGCAGCCCGGCAAGTCACCGCGGCCGGGGTTGGGAGGACATCACGGCCGCCGCGATCGACGCGCTCGCCGAGCGCGGCGGACCTCTCGTCGCCATCCTGTGGGGACGCGACGCCCGCGGCCTGCGGGGGCGTCTCCAGCGCATACCGTGCATCGAGTCCGCCCACCCGTCACCGTTGTCCGCACACTCCGGCTTCCTCGGCTCGCGGCCGTTCAGCCGTGCCAACGACCACCTCCGCCGCCTCGGCGCCGACCCCATCGACTGGAGGCTTCCGTGACCCTCTCCTCCCCTGACGCGACCCCCCGGGTGTGGCGGCGATACGTCGCCATCGGCGACTCCTTCACCGAGGGGATGGTCGACCCGGACCCGGCCGATCCGACGCGCTACCGCGGCTGGGCGGACCGGCTCGCGGAGCACCTGGCAGAACGGGCCACCGACCACGGCGCGGACTTCGGCTACGCCAACCTCGCCGTCCGCGGGCGCAAGCTCGACGACATCGTCGGCTCGCAGCTGCAGCGGGCCCTGTCGATGGAGCCCGACCTGGTCTCCATGATCGGCGGCGGCAACGACATGCTGCGACCCTCGGTGGACCTCGACGTCCTCGCCCGCCGGCTCGAGGAGGCGGTCATCGAGATCCGCTCCACGGGCGCGGACGTGCTGCTCTCCACCCCGACCGACCCGCGCGACGCGGGCCTGTTCAAGGCGCTGCGGTCCCGGCACGCGATCCACGCGGCGAACCTGTTCACGATCGCCCAGAACCACGGTGCCTACATCATCAACCAATGGGGACTGACGGCCACGCGGGACTGGCGGATGTGGGGCGAGGACCGCATCCACCCCTCCGAGCTGGGCCACGAGCGGATCACCCAGGCCGCCCTCCTGGCCCTCGGCCTGCCCGAGACCGACCCGGACTGGCGGGTCCCGCTGCCTCCGGCGGAACGGGCGTCCCGACGCGAGGAGATGCGGCAGCACGCGACGTGGGCACGCACGCACGCCGCACCCTGGGTGCAGCGCAGGCTGCGCGGCACGTCCTCCGGCTCCGACCTCGGGGCCAAGCGTCCCGAGCTGTCGCCGGTCGAAGGGTTCAGCCGGCGAGGAAGTCGAGCACCAGCCGACTGAACGCCTCGGTGTGCTCGATCTGGGTCCAGTGCCCGCAGCGACCGAAGATGTGCGCCTGGGCGTCCTCGATCAGGTCGAGCAGGGTCAGGGTCGTCGACAGCGGGATGACCTTGTCGTCCCGCCCGTGCACGAGCAGGGTCGGGTGGGCAAGCGCGCGCAGGTGGGCCTCGTCGTGGGCCATCGCGTCGACCCAGCGCTGGCGCGGAGCGGGGAACATCCGGGCGAACGCCTCCTGCGAGCCCGGGCGCAGGCTCGCCTCGTAACGCATCCGGACCAGGTCGTCGCTGGCCAGGGACGGGTCGTAGGCGAAGACGTCCCGGATGAGGTGGCCCATGGTCTCCAGCGACGGCGCGTAGCCCCACACCGCATCGAGGCCGTCCGTGATCTCGAACGGGACACCGACCGAGCCCATGAGGACGAGCCGGTCGACCCGCTCGGGGTGGTGGATCGCGAGCGCGAGTGCCATCGAGCCGCCGAAGGAGTTGCCGACCACAGAGGTCTTCTCGATGTCGAGTGCGTCGAGCAGGTCGACGACCTGTTGCAGCCAGGTGCGGGTCGAGAACTCCCAGTCGTCGGGCACCGGTGTGTGGCCGAAGCCAGCGAGGTCGGGCGCGATGACGCGGTGGCGGCTCTCGAGATGCGGCATCGGCAGGCGCCAGTTCGCCCACGCACTCACCCCCGGACCGGAGCCGTGCAGGAGGAGGAGCGGGTCGCCTTGGCCGCGGTCGTGGTAGTTCGTCGTCAGTGGGCCGGTGCAGATGCTCTGGCCGACCTCCGGGTCGGTCGAGACCGGGGTATGCGTCGTCACGCTTTCCGTTCTACTCGCCTGCGGGAGTGCTCGGGTCGGGCGTTCCGCGGCGGGGAACGGGACCGGTCGCGCACGGCGCGCTCCGCCCGGTAGCCAGGTTCGGTCGCTCCGATCGGCAGTCATCCCGTCTCGCCTGCTTGGATCAGGGACGAAAGGGGGATGACTCCACTGCCCCTCGGGTCTACGGTGGTCGAATGGCCATGTCAGGCTGGGGCGCACGCCCCCTGATCCTCGATGTCGAGGCCGATCCGGTCCAGCTGGGGCGCACCGAGACCGAGCTGGCCCGTAGTTTCGGCGCGACGTTCCGCGTCCGGGGCGAGGTCTCGGCGGAGGACGCGGTCCACCTCCTCGAGAAGGCCGCCGAGCGCGGCGAGCGGGTCGCCCTCCTCCTGGTCGACGACAACCTGCCGGAGGCCGACCGCGCTGCGGTCCTCGGGACCGCCCGCCGCCTCCACCCGGAGGCCAAGCGCCTCCTGCTCGTGCCGTGGGGGTCGTGGGCCGATCCTCGCGTGGCACGCACGATCCTGCAGGGCATGGCGATCGGTGACGTGCATGCGTATGCGTTACGTCCCTGGGTCGAGGGCGACGAGCTGTTCCACCGCAGCGTCGCCGAGTTCGTCCACGACTGGTCCCGTGCCGACCCGCGCAACAAGCGCGAGGTCGTCGTCGTCGCGGACCGGCACTCGGGTCGCGGTTTCGAGCTGAGCAACCTGCTGCAGCGCAACCGGATCCCCTACGCGTTCCGGGAGCGCAGCTCGGAGCAGGGACAGGACGTCCTCGCCGCGGCCGAGCCCGAGCGCGACGGTGAGGTCGTCGTCTGGATGCCGGCGATCGGTGGGGTGACGCTCGTCGACCCCACCGACGCGGAGGTCCTCTCCGCGTGGGGCATCCCCACCACGGTCCCGCCCGACTGCTCCTCGGTCGACCTCCTCGTCGTCGGCGCCGGCCCGGCCGGGCTCGCGGCGGCGGTCTACGGAGCGTCGGAGGGTCTGAGCACCCTCGTCGTCGAGCGGGACGCGATCGGCGGCCAGGCGGGCACGAGCTCGCTCATCCGCAACTACCTCGGGTTCTCGCGCGGCCTCAGCGGCTCCGAGCTCGCGCAGCGGGGCTACCAACAGGCATGGATGTTCGGCGCGCGGTTCGTCCTCACGCCGGTCGTCGAGTCGGTCGAGCCCAGCGACGACGGACTCTTCCGGGTCCAGGTCTCCGACGGCTCGACGGTCACCGCGCGCGCGGTCGTGCTCGCCTGCGGGGTCAGCTACCGAAGGCTCGGCATCCCCACTGTCGAGGCCTTCACGGGGCACGGCGTCTACTACGGCGCCAGCGTGACGGCGGCACACGCACTCACCGGGCTGACCGCCGCCGTCGCCGGCGGCGGCAACTCGGCCGGGCAGGCGGTGCTCCAGCTCGCGAGGTACTGCCCGAGGGTGCATCTGGTCGTGCGCGGCCAGGCGCTGGAGGAGACCATGTCCTCGTATCTGATCGACGCCGTCGCCGGGGAGCCGGCGATCACCGTCCACCTTCGGACCGACGTCACCGGAGCATCCGGTGACGGCCGGCTCGAACGGCTCACCCTCACCGATCGAGCGACCTCCCAGTCGTGCGAGATCGAGGCGGACGGCCTGTTCGTCATGATCGGGGCCGACCCGCAGACCGACTGGCTCCCGGCCACCGTCGCCCGCGATGACCGCGGCTTCGTCCTGACCGGCACCGACTCGACGGACGGAGACTCCTCGCTTCCGACGCTGCCCTACGAGACCTCCGTGCCGGGCCTGTTCGCCGTGGGCGACCTGCGCTGCGGCTCGCTCAAGCGCGTCGCCTCCGCGGTCGGCGAAGGGTCGGTCGTCGTCAGCCAGGTGCACGAGCACCTCGCTCGCGTGGCTGCCGCGAAGCGATGACCGGCGGGCGCGACAAGCGGCGCCCCTCCCTCACGCTGGTACTCGGCGGGGCAGCGGCCCTCCTGCCCCTGGTCGCGCTCTGGCTCCTGCTCCGGCGCCCACAGTTGGACGTGAGATGGGAGCACCATCCCGCGCACTTCTGGCTCGTGCTGGGCGCGGCCGCACTCTCCGCGGTACTTGCCTACGGGACCGGCGAAGCGGCCGCGCGACGCGGTGACGCACGCCTGATGTACGTCTCCCTCGCCTTCCTCTCCTCGGCCGGCTTCCTCGGACTGCATGCCCTCGCCACCCCCGGGGTCCTGCTCGCCGACCCCAATGTCGGCTTCGCCGTCGCCACTCCGGCCGGAGTGGCCCTGGGCTCACTCTTCGCGATCCGGTCGACGCGCGCCGTCTCCGGTGCGGCCGCTGCGCGCGAGGTCGCGCTCGCGAGGCGGGCGCGGGTGGCACTGCTCCTGTTCATGGCCGCGTGGGCCACGGTGTCGCTGCTCGGTCTGCCGCCGCTGTCCGGGCCACCCACCGGGGCGGAGCGTCTGCCGCTGCTGATCGCCGTCCCCGGCGTCGTCCTCTATCTCGCAGCCGCCTGGGCCTACGCGCGCCTGTGGTTGCACCGGCGTGAGGCCGTCCTGGCGGCGGTGACCGTCGCATACCTCCTGCTGGCCCAGGCACTCGTGGCGATGGTGCTCTCCCGCAACTGGCACATCTCCTGGTGGGAGTGGCACCTGCTGCTGCTCGCCGCATTCGCAGTCGTCGCCATCAGCTCCCAACGCGCCTGGCACGAGGAGCGGTTCGGCGCGCTGTACCTCGAGGACACCAGCGCCGGGTCCCGTGAGATGAGCGTCCTGTTCGCGGACCTGCAGGGCTTCACGACGTTCTCGGAGTCGCACGCCGCGGACGAGGTGACCGAGATGCTCAACGAGTACTTCGCGGTCGCCGTCCCGGCCGTGACCGCTCATGGCGGCGACGTCGACCGGATCGTCGGGGACGCGCTCATGGTCACCTTCAACAAGCGGGGGGACCAGCCCGACCACGCCCGGCGGGCCGCTGGCGCCGGGCTCGACATGCAGTCGGCGACGCGCGCGGTCGCGGACCGGCATCCCGACTGGCCGCGGTTCCGGGTCGGGATCAACACCGGTCCGGTCGCGGTCACGTTGCTCGGAGCGCGAGGCGGTCGCACCCACACGGTCATCGGCGACACCGTCAACACGGCGTCCCGGATCGAGGGCATCGCCCCGGTCGGCGGCGTGGCGATCGGCGCGGCCACGCTCGCCGCGATCCCGGGAGCCACGACCCGGTCTATGGGGCCGGTCGCGCTCAAGGGGAAGACCGAGACGGCCGAGGCCTTCGTCCTCGTCGGCCTCGACGGCGGCTAACGGCGCCTGACGATCCGGTGGCCATGAGCGCGTCCCCCTCTGGCCCTGGGACGCGAACACGCTTAGCGTGATGGAGTGAGCGAGGCACCGACGATCCGAACCCTGGGCGAGCTGCGCGCGAGCGGACACCGGTCCAGACCGCTGCGCCAGGAGATCCGCGACAACCTCGTGCGCCTGTTGGCGGCCGGGGAGGATCCGTGGCCCGGGCTGCACGGCTTCGGCTCGACCGTCATCCCGCAGCTCGAGCGCGCCCTGCTCGCGGGTCACGACGTCGTCCTGCTCGGGGAGCGCGGCCAGGGCAAGACCCGGCTGCTGCGCAGCCTGGTCGGCCTGCTCGACGAGTGGTCGCCGGTGATCGACGGCTCTGAGCTCGGTGAGCACCCGTACGAGCCCATCACCTCGGAGTCGCAGCGACGGGCCGAGCGCGACGGCGACGACCTCCCCGTCGCCTGGCGGCATCGCGGGGAGCGGTACGCCGAGAAGCTCGCCACCCCCGACACCTCGGTCGGCGACCTGATCGGCGACGTCGACCCGATGCGGGTGGCGGAGGGCCGCCGCCTCGGTGACCCGGAGACGATCCATTTCGGTCTCATCCCGCGCAGCCACCGCGGCATCGTCGCGATCAACGAGCTGCCCGACCTCGCCGAGCGGATCCAGGTCGCGATGCTCAACGTGATGGAGGAGCGCGACATCCAGGTCCGCGGCTACGTGCTGCGCCTGCCGCTGGACGTGCTGGTGGTGGCCAGCGCGAACCCCGAGGACTACACCAACCGCGGCCGGATCATCACCCCGCTCAAGGACCGCTTCGGCGCCGAGATCCGCACCCACTACCCGCGTGAGGTCGAGCAGGAGATCGCCGTCATCGAGCAGGAGGCCGACCTCGTCGCCGAGGTGCCCGACTACCTCCTCGAGGTGCTGGCACGCTTCACCCGCCACC
>JBAUUB010000090.1:0-38908 GCA_049582485.1 Dermatophilaceae bacterium | reverse complement strand
GTTGCCGGCCATCTCGAAGTACTGGAGCTCGTGCCGCTCGGGCGCGTCCGCCCCTCGAACGTGTACAGCATGCTGGTGTCCTCGATGGGCGACTGCTGGACCGCGGGCGGAAGCAGCGGCTCGCTCGGCGCGAACGAGGTGTCGGGGTCCTTGGCGTCATACGTCAGCAGACCGAGGTGCTGCCGGTCCGGAATGGGCAGGTGGTCCCGACCCTGCGCGCGTTCGTCGGCCATGTCCACAGCTCCGTCGCGTGAGGGGTATGCGGTGCGCGAGGAACCACGAACGTGTCCGGACATCGGTGCGAACCCTTGCCCTGCATCACCCCGGGCGGGTGAGTGCCCTGAACGGCCGACGGCTCAGGACCTCGCGGGATGTGTCGCCTGGTTGGGGGCGCCGCTCGTCCTACGGCCCCCCGCCGGTGGACCGCCTCGCGCCGCGCACCAGGAGTACCACTCCGACCAGAGCCGTGAGCGGTCCGATCACGGCCCAGATGACGGCACCCGACATGAAGCTGCCGCCGATCCAGCCCAGACCCTGGCCCGTCCACAGGAGCCCCGCGAGAACCATGACCACTCCGAGCGCGAGTGAGAGGGGACTGCTCATGACTGCAGGCTAGTCGCAGCGAAAGGCTGGCCGCGGACTCCTCAGCGAGCCGGCTCGCCATGCTCCTGGTCCGCTCTCGTCTCGCCGTCGTGCAGCCACGCACTCAGCGGTGCGGATGAGAGTCCGTGGATGACGACGGACAGCGTGATCGCCATGGTCGCGTAGACGAAGACGTCAGGGTCACCGGTGTGCCGCTGCGCGACCGTGGCGTAGAGGAGGGCTGAGATGCCGACCGGGGCGAACCAGCTGACGAAGGCCGTCTCCCTCAGGTCGTACACGCCTTTGAGCAACGGTCGCAACACCCAGATGGTGACCACTCGACGAAGCACGACAGCGGCGGCGATGACGACGAGCGGACCCCATCCGAGTCCCGCCCAGTCCGTCAGGGGCAGGGCGATGCCGAGCAGGATGAAGACCGGAAGGAGGAACAGTCGGGCGACCGCGTCCTGGATCTTGTCCTCCTCGGCCTCCGCCCGCTGGGGGATCACCTGTCCGAACACCGCCACGCCGACGAACACCGCCAGAATCGCATCGGTGTCCAGAAGCCTGCTCACCCCCAGCAGGAACAGAGCCAGAGGCAGGATGAAGGCGAGGTAGGAGCTCTCCTCCATCAGCCCCCTGGTGCGGGCCAGGACGAAGAGCATCCCCAGGAGATACCCGGCCACGGCCCCGAACACGGCGGCGCCCAGGACCTCCTTCAACAGCACCTCACCCAGCAGTTCCTGCCAGGCGTTGTCCGGATCGGTGAGCAGCAACACGGGCAGCATGACGAACAGATAGCCCAGTCCGTCGTTGACGCCACTCTCGGCCGAGAGGTTGTGACGCACCCGTCCGCTGACCTTCTGCTCGGCGAGCGAGCCGGTCACGATCGGAGTCGTGACCACGGGATCCGTCGGTGTCACGATCGCCGCGAGCAACAGCGCCATGAGGAGCGGCAGTCCAAGCCCGGACATCATGATTCCGGTGGCGACGAAGAACATCGCGATCATGCCGATCCCGATCACGACGGCGATCCAGCGGACGTTCTCCAGCCAGTAGCCGTGCGGCAGCCGGAGGGCCACGCCGGCCAGGCCCACGGCCAAGGTGATCCGGGCTGCCTGTTCGAGAAGCGTGCCTTCGGGTACCCCGAAATCTTCCATCCGGACCAGCCCGAGGGCGTGGGGCCCGACGAGGATGCCGAACGCCAGGCTCAGGAGCGGCCCGGGGAGGCTGGCTCGCTGTAGAAAGGTCGAGAACGCCGAGAAGACGATCAGCGCCCCGGAGAACAGGGCCAGGAGCAGGTCGAGGTCCACGTCTGCCGTCGTTCCTTCCGTGCGGTCACCGGCGAGCGCCGCCCACCGTAGCGACGAGGCGCCTGGCTTTCCACCCGATCAGGACCGACGGGCTGCGGCCTTCAGCAGCAGCGCGTTCACGAACCGGCACTCCGCTCCAACCCGCGTCGGAGCACGAGGAGTAGCTCAGGCCGGCCGCTCGAACGTGATGAGGAGCCCTTCGACGCCGCCGGGGCCTACCCGACCCTTGACGTCCGCGGACGTGATCGCTCGCAGGCGCCAGCCTTCGGCGGCGTGATCGTTGAGGATCTTCTGGATCTTCTCGCCCGAGATCTTGCCGCCGAGCATCTTCTCGCGGACCTCGACAACTTTGTACGTGTACATCTGCTCTCCTCGCTCCGGGCTTCTCACGGTAGCGCGGTCGAGCGATCATGTCCGAGGGATCGACGGTGACGCTACCCTCTGCTGAGCAGCCACGCCGAGGGCTGTCCAGAGCACCGAGGAGACCCGTGATCCAGCCCGTCACGCAGGCGCCGCCGGCGGTCGTGATGATCCGTCCGCACCAGTTCGTCCCCAACCCTGCGACGACGGTCGACAATGCCTTCCAGTCGATCCCGACAGGCTCGCGTGCGGACGTCGCCCGAGCCGCCTACGACGAGGTCACCGTGATGGCCGAGCAGCTGAGCGACGCAGGGGTGACGGTGCATCTCTATGAGGACCACACGCATACGGCCCCGGACTCGGTGTTCCCCAACAACTGGTTCTCGACGCACAACTCCGGGCAGATCGCGGTGTTCCCCATGCACTCGCCCAGCCGCCGCTCCGAACGTCGGCCCGACATCATCGACGCCCTGAAGCGGGCGTACCACGTCTCGGTCGTCTACGACTACAGCGGACTCGAGCACGACGGGCTCTTCCTCGAGGGGACCGGGTCCATGGTTCTCGACCACATCCAGCGGGTGGCCTACGTCTGCCGGTCCAACCGGGTGAGTGAGCCTGCGCTGCAGAGGTTCTGCACGGACTTCGGATACCACGCGTTCGTCTTCGACGCCTTCGACCCCTCCGGCACGCGCATCTACCACACCAACGTCCTGATGGCCGTTGCGACCGACTACGCACTGATCGGCCTGTCCGCCATCACCGACCCGAGACAGCGACGGCGGGTTCGCGGCCACCTCGAGTCGACGGGTCGTCGGGTCATCGACCTGTCCATGGAGCAGCTCACAGACTTCGCCGGCAATGCGATCGAGCTACAGGGCCGTGAGGGAAGGATGCTCGTCATGTCCCGGCGCGCGGTGGATACGCTCACGACCGATCAACGCGACGTCATCGAGGCCGGGTCGCGGATCGTGCCGGTCGACATCGGGACGATCGAGCACGCGGGAGGCTCGGCCCGCTGCATGCTCGCCGGCATCCATCTGACGCCGCGCACCGGCGGCGACATCGCCGAGGTCCAGGACGTCCCCGACCCAGGTCTGGTCCGTCCCGGCTGACTGACCGGCGCCGGCGGCGATGTGCCTGGATCCGGACCGCTCGACATAATGAAGGCTTCCCTCGAACCATGACTGGAGCCAGATCCCCCGTGCCTTCCTCCGACAGCACTGTGCCGTCGCCCGCCCTCCTCGACCTGGCCCGTGAATACGGCGTGGCGACCGAGTACCACGGGTGGAAGGGAGGACTGGTCGACATCCCGGCCGAGACGCTTCGGGCGGTCCTCTCGGCTCTCGGCGCCGACACCGCCGACGAGGCGTCCGTCGAGGCGTCCCTCCGCGAGGTCCGCGACCGGCCATGGCGACAGGTCCTGCCGCCGACCGTGGTCTGCCGAGAAGGCGACGGACCGTGGGTGGCGGTGCACGTGCCAGACGGCAGCAGCGTGCGTTGCACGGTCGAGCTCGAGTCCGGAGGCACGTGGAACGCGTCACTGGTCGAACGGTGGGTCGAGCCGCGTGAGATCGACGGCCGGCTGATCGGCGAGGCCACCATCGAGGTGCCCTCTGACATTCCGCTCGGCTGGCACACGCTGGTCGCCCACCTGGAGGACGGGTCGACGGCCTCGGCCACGCTCATCGTCACCCCGCGGACCCTCCCGCTGCACCCGTCGATCGAGCACGGTCGCGTCTGGGGTCTGATGAGCCAGATCTACGCCGCTCGCTCCGAACAGTCCTGGGGGATGGGGGACCTCGGCGATCTCGCCGAGACCGCAGCCTGGGCGGGGGAGGACCTCGGGGCCGACTTCGTCCTCGTCAACCCCCTCCACGCCGCGCAGCCGGTTCCTCCGCTGGAGGCCTCGCCGTACCTGCCGGCGACGCGGCGCTTCGCGAGCCCTCTGTACCTGCGGATCGAGGACGTCCCCGAGATGGCTCTGCTGAGCGCCGCCGAGCATGCACGGGTCATCGCTCTGACCGAGCGCGCACGTCTGTCCTCGGTCGACCTGATCGACCGCGACGCGATCTGGGAGTCCAAGGGCGAGGCGCTCGCGATGCTCTTCGCCGTCCCGCGCTCGTCGCGGCGCGAGCGCGGGTTCCGGCGCTACGTCCGCAGCGAGGGTCAGGGGCTGGTCGACTTCGCCACCTGGTGCGCCCTGGTGGAGGAGCACGGTATGCCGTGGCGGGCCTGGCCGGTCGAGCTGCGTGACCCGCGCTCGCCTGCCGTCGAGGAGTTCCGCGAGGAGCACGCGGAGGCCGTCGAGTTCCACATGTGGCTGCAGTGGCAGATCCGGCTCCAGCTCGAGCAGGCTCAGCGCGAGGCTCTGTCCGCAGGAATGTCGATCGGCGTCGTTCACGACCTCGCCGTGGGTGTCCACCGCGACGGTGCGGACGCCTGGGCGCTCGGTGACGCGTTGGTCCACGAGATGTCGGTGGGTGCCCCACCGGACCAGTTCAACCAGATGGGGCAGGACTGGGCGCAGCCGCCGTGGCATCCGGGCCGGCTCGCCGAGCTCGGCTACGCGCCGTACCGCGACATGCTCCGCACGGTCCTTCGCGACAGCGGCGGCATCCGCATTGACCACATCCTCGGCCTGTTCCGACTGTGGTGGGTGCCGGCCGGACGCACGCCGCGGGACGGCACCTACGTCTCGTACGACTCAGCGGCCCTCATCGGCATCCTCGCCCTCGAGGCACACCGGGTGGGCGCCGTCGTCATCGGCGAGGACCTCGGTGTCGTGGCCCCCACTCTGCGCGAAACGATGCTCGAACGCGGCATCCATGGCACCTCCATCCTGTGGTTCGAGTGGCGGGACGGACAGTTCCTCCCCCCGGAGGCGTACCGCTCGCTCTGCATGGCCACGGTGACGACCCACGACCTGCCGCCGAGCGCCGGCTATCTCACGCTCACCCACGTCGACCTGCGCGGCGAGCTGGGAGTGCTCGAGGGCACGGTCGAGGAGGAGAAGGCGACCGAGGCGGCATCGATCGGAACCGTGGTCGAGGCCCTGGTAGGCCGTGGTCTGCTGCCGGCCGGCACCCGGGTCGGTCCAGACTCTCCGCAGTCGCTCGTCGACGACGTCGTGGTCGCCTTGCACGCCTACCTCGCCGAGTCGCCGGCCCTCATCCTCGGTGTCGCGGTCCCGGATCTCGTAGGGGACCGGCGAACGGTCAACCAGCCCGGTACGAGCTGGGAGTACCCGAACTGGAAGGTCCCCGTGGCAGACAGCTCGGGTCGGCCGGTCACCCTCGAGCAGATCGAGGCCAGCCCCCTGGCCGCCCGGCTCGCCGACGTCATGCGGTCATGACGACCTCGCGCCGCCTGGTCTCGCAGGGCACACCCTTCGAGGAGTCGATCGGCTACTCGCGCGCCGTCGCCGTCGGCCCGTGGACGTTCGTCTCCGGCACCACCGGATACGACTACACGACGATGACGATCGCCCCGGACGTGGTGGCCCAGGCGGAGCGGGCGCTGGCGAACATCGCGGCAGCCCTGGCCGAGGTGGACGCCACCCTCGACGACGTCGTGCGGGTCCGGTACTTCCTCGCCAGTCGGGACGACTGGCCCGCGTGCTGGCCGGTGGTGCGGGCGGCCTTCTCGTCGGCCCGTCCGGCGGCGACGATGATCCTCTGCGAGCTGCAGGAGCCGGAGATGCTCATCGAGATCGAGGTGACGGCCTACGCTCCGGATCGCTCGGGCGAGCCGGGCCGACCGGCCATGCCGCCGCGCTGACCGCCGTTCGTGGCACCGGCCTCCACCGGTGTCCTACGCCTTCTCGGGGTGACTCAGCGCTTCTTGAACTCGTCGATGTGGATAGGGCTGGCGTCGATGGGGACGGGCTCGACGTCGCCGGCGAAGAGGCTCGGATCGATCGCGATCGCCTCGACCTGGTGCGGTTGCAGCTCACCGGTGTGGATCTGCTCGGCCCAGTGGCAGGCCACCCGGTGGTCCGGGGTGACGCCGTCGATGTCGACCACCCGCAGCTGCGGGCGCTCCTCGTCGCAACGCGTAGGCTGGCGCCACGGGCAGCGGGTGTGGAAGCGGCAGCCGGAGGGAGGGTTCGAGGGTGAGGGCAGGTCGCCGGTGAGGAGAATCTGCTCGCGGGAGTCCTCGACGACGGGGTCCGGGATCGGGACCGCCGACAGGAGGGCCCTCGTGTACGGATGCAGGGGCGTGGAATACAGGTCCGCGGCAGCAGCCTCCTCAACGAGCGCGCCGAGGTACATGACGCCGATCCGGTCCGAGATGTGCCGGACGACGGCGAGATCGTGCGCGATGACGACGTAGGTGAGGCCGAACTCCTCTTGCAGGTCCGCGAGCAGGTTGATCACCTGGGCCTGGACGGAGACGTCGAGCGCCGAGACCGGTTCATCGGCGACGATGAGCTTCGGGTTGACCGAGAGGGCCCGGGCGATGCCGATACGCTGGCGCTGGCCACCTGAGAACTCGTGCGGGTACTTCGAGAGCGCCTGGATCGGCAGGCCGACGGCCTTGAGGAGCTCCCGCAGCCGGGGCCTGGCCTCCTTGGCGTCCTTGGCGATGCCGTGCGCTTTCATCCCCTCGACGAGGAGGGACTCCACGGACTGACGCGGGTCGAGCGATGACAGCGGATCCTGGAAGATCATCTGCAGGTCCTGGCGCTTGCGCCGCAGCTCCTCACCCTTGAGCGAGGCGATGTCCACCCCGTCGAAGATGACATGCCCCTCGGTGGGAGTCTCGAGGTTGAGGATGGCACGACCGAGCGTCGACTTGCCGCAGCCGGACTCGCCGACAAGACCATAGGTCTCCCCCCGTCGGATCTGTAGGTCGATCCCATCGACGGCGTAGACATGCCCGATGGTCTTGTCGAAGAAGACACCGCGCTTGATGGGGAAGTGGACCTTCATCCCCTCGACGGTCAGCAGGATGTCAGGCTCGGTCGCCGTGGCACCGTCCACGTCGTGCTCGGCCACGCTCATCGGGCCTCCTCCACAGGGTTGTGACACCGCAGCGCCCGGTCGCCGACTTCGACGAGCTCCGGCGTCGTGCGGGTGCAGATCTCGATGGGCTGGCTGCAGCGGGGCGCGAAGGCGCAGGCGTGCTCCCACGGCAGGTTGTCCGCGACCGATCCCGGGATGGGGTTGAGTCGCTCGCCGACGGCGTCCAGCCGGGGGATCGAGTCGAGCAGACCGTTGGTGTAGGGGTGGCGCGGCTCCCGGAAGATCGGGTGCCGCGGGCCGCGCTCGACGATCCTGCCGCCGTAGAGGACGTTGACCTCGTCACAGAGACCGGCGACCACGCCGAGGTCGTGAGTGATCATGATGAGGGCGGTGCCCGTGTCCTCGACGAGCTCCTTGAGCAGAGCGAGGATCTGTGCCTGGATGGTCACGTCCAGTGCCGTGGTGGGCTCATCGGCGATGAGGAGCCGTGGGGCGCAGGCCAGGGCGATCGCGATGAGCGCGCGCTGGCGCATGCCGCCGGACAGCTGGTGCGGGTAGTCCTTGATGCGGCGGTTGGGGTCGGGGATGCCGACGCGGGACAGCAGCTCGGCCGCCACCGGCATGGCCGCCTTGCGCGACATGCCGCGGTGACGCTCGAGCACCTCGGTGACCTGCCTGCCGACGGCAACGACCGGGTTGAGGGAGGACAACGGGTCCTGGAACACCATCGCGAGGTCTTTGCCCCTGCGGTTGCGCATCTCACCGTCGCTCAGGGCGAGCAGGTCGGTCCCCTCGAAGTCGACCCGCCCACTGACGACGTTGCCCCGCTGGGGCAGCAGGCCCATGATCGCCAACGAGGTCACGGACTTCCCGCAACCGGACTCGCCAACCAGACCGACGGTCTGACCGGGTCGGACCGTGAAGCTCACGCGGTCGACGGCGGTGAAGGACTCCTCTCCCTGGCGTACGAAGGTCACGCTGAGGTCCTCGACGCTCAGGAGCGGGCGGTCGCGGTCGACAGGACTGGGGTGGGCGGGTGTGGTGGCCATCGAGGTCACCTCCGGCTCTTGGGGTCGAGGGCCTCGCGGGTCGACTCGCCCATGAGCGTGAACCCGAGGGCGACGATGATGATGCAGATCGCCGGGTAGAAGGCCAGTTGCGGGTGGCTGTAGAAGAACTGTCGCGACTGGCCGAGCATCTGGCCCCATTCGGGTATGCGCTGGTCGGGGTTGCCCAGCCCGAGGAACGACAGGGCGGCTGCGTCGATGATGGCGACGGCGAGCATGAGTGTCGCCTGGACGATGACGGGCGCGAGCGCGTTGGGCAGCATGTGGCGGAAGATGATCGCCCCCCGTCTGATGCCCAGGGCTCGTGCTGCGAGAACATGGTCACTGGACCGCTGGGCCAGCAGCGAGCCGCGCAGCAGACGCGCGAAGATGGGGATCTGGACCACCCCGATGGCGATGATGAGGGTCCACTGGCTGGGCTGGGACGCCAGGGCCGAGATGGACAGTGCCAGGATGAGGGAGGGGATCGAGAGCATGACGTCGACGAGACGCATGACGAACGAGTCCACCCATCCGCCGAAGGCTCCGGCGATCGTGCCGAGGATGAGCCCCCCGACGAACCCGCCCAGCGTCGCGAGGACGCCGACGATGAGCGTCTGGCGGCTGCCGACGATGAGTCTGGAGAGTAGGTCGCGGCCGCGGTCGTCCGCGCCGAGCGGGAACCCTGGCTGCGGGCCGGGGACGGGGTTGGTCTGCGGGCGCACCTCGTCGATGAGATAGCCGATCGTCGGGTCCTTCGGAGCGAGCCACGGCGCGAAGACGGCGACGATGACGAAAACGGCCGTGATCGCCGCGCCGAGGATGAAGACGGGATTGCGTCGAAGGCGACGCCATGCGCTCGCCCACAGTGAGACGCCCGGAGCCTCCTCGATCGTGCCCGACTCGCTCACGGTGAGGTGGTCGGGGGAGGGGGGCACTCCTCCTCCAGCCGGGACAGGGACGCCGGCACCGACTCGGTCCTGGACGCTCAGCTGGGCGAGGGCATCGATGCGCTCCTTGCGGGAGTCGCGGTAGCGCGAGATGGGGTTCTTGGAGGAGTCACTCATCGTTGCCTCAACTGGTGCGGACGCGTGGGTCGACGACGGCATACAGGATGTCGACGATCAGGTTGACGACGACGAAGACGACCGCCGACATGAGGATGAGAATCTGCAGGACGGCGTAGTCGCGAGCCGAGTAGCTCCTCGCGAGCGCCTCCCCGATCCCGGGGAAGTTGAAGACGGTCTCGGTGAGGATGGCACCGGCGAGCAGCGCGCCGACCTGCAGACCGACGATCGTCAGCACCGGGAGCATCGCGTTTCGCAGCACGTGGCGGCCTCGGATCACTCCGGCTGTCAGGCCCTTGGCCTCCGCGGTGCGGACGTAGTCCTCGTCGAGGACGTCGAGGACGCTGGCGCGGGTGATCCGGAAGACCACGGCGAAGGGGATGGAGGCGAGGGCGATGGACGGCAGGATCAGGTGCTTGATGGCGCTGACCGAGCAGTCGAACTCCCGCGTGAGGAGGCCGTCCAGGATGAAGAAGTTGGTCACGCGGGTGCATCCGAGGTTGGCCTGCCGTCCGGAGACGGGCAGCCACCCCAGCTTCACCGAGAAGTAGTACTTGAGGAGGAAGGCGAGGAAGAAGACGGGGACGGCGATGCCGACGAGGGAGAAGACGATCGAGGTGTTGTCGACCGCCGAACCGCGGCGGCGGGCCGCGAAGTAGCCGAGCGGGATCGCGGTGAGGACGGCCAGGAAGATGGCGAAGAAGCTCAGCTCGATCGTCGCGGGGAAGCGGGCCAGGAAGATCGCGAACGCGTCGGTGCCGGGCAAGACCGAGGACGAGTTGCCGAACTCCCCTTGCAGGACCCGGCCCATGTAGCGGAGGTACTGGATGTGCAACGGCTGGTCCAGGCCGAGGACCGCCTCGAGCTGGGCCTGCTGCTCGGGCGTCGCCCGGTCGCCGAGCATGGCGTTGGTCGGGCCTCCCGGCAGTGACCGCAGCCAGAAGAAGAGCAGCATCGAGAGGATGACGATGACGCCGATGAGCTGCACCATCCGGCGGACGATGAATCTGAGCACGCGGGGAGTCCTTTCCCTCCGGGCCGACATCGCGGCGGTGGCCGCCCCAGGCTAGTGCTGGGGCGGCCACCGTGGTGTGCGTTCGGTCGAGCCGCCGAGGCTCAGTTGCCGCCGCTGACCTCAATGGTGTCGAAGCGCTCAGCGGTGAGCGGGCTCGGGACCAGGCCGGAGACGTCGTCGCTCACGACGATCGCCGGCGGGCTGTGGCTGAGCGGCAGGCCGGGCAGCCACTCCTCCATGATGCGAGCGTTGAGCTCTTCGTAGGCGGCTGTGCGCTCCGCCTCGTCGAGGATGCCGTCCGCCGCCACGATCTCGTCGCCGAGCTCCTGACCGAAGTCCTGGAGGTTTGTCGCGAAACGGTTGAGCTCGACGTTGCCGAAGAACGATGCGACGAAGTTGTCGGCCGAGTTGATGTCACCGGTCCAGCCGAGGAAGTAGGCGTCGTAGTCGGTGTAGGCCTTGTCGAGGTAGGTCGCCCATGGGTCGGTCACGGTCTCGACGGTGATGCCGACGGCCTCGAGGTCGACCTTGATCGCGTCGTAGAGCTTGGCGGGGTCCGGCATGTAGGGCCGGGTGACCTCGGTGGGGTAGGCGAAGACGAGGGTGAGGTCCTCGTGCCCGGCCTCGGCGAGGAGGGCCTGGGCCTGCTCCGGGTCGTAGGCGTACGGCTCGACCTCGCTGTTGTAGCCGTCGACCGTGTCGGGCATGAACTGGCTGGCCACGGTGGCACCTTCGGGCAGCTGGCTCTGGACGAGCTGCTCGCGGTTGATCGCGTGGTAGATCGCCTGCCGGACACGCAGGTCCTTGAGCGCCTCGTTGTTCGTCGGGTTCAGGCCCATGTAGAGGACGTTGAACGCGGGCCGGACCTCGACCTGGTTGCCCTCGTCCTGCAGACCCTGCCAGTCGACCGGGTTGGGGAAGTCGTAGCCGTCGATGCCGCCGGCCTGCAGTTCCTGGCGCCGGGTGCTCTCGTCGGGGATGGCGCGGATGACGACCTGCTCGGTCTTGGCCGGCTCGCCCCAGTAGTCGTCGTAGCGCTCCAGGGTCACCGTCTGGGTGGCCTCGTCGTAGCCGCTGAACTGGTACGGCCCGGTGCCGACCGGGTTGTTCGCGTTCTCGGGGTACTCGAACGCCTCTCCGGCCTGGCTGATGTCGTTGGCGTTGCCCTCCTCGAGCGCCGTCGGCGACTGCATGCCGAGCGACGTGAGGGAGAGGATCGCCGGGAACTTCGAGGTGACCCGGCTGATCGTCATGACGAGCTCGTGGTCGCCGGTGACCTCGCAGCCCTGGTAGAGGCTGTTGTCGGCGTCGTTGCTGAACGCCCCGAATGTGGCGCCCCAGTAGTACGCAGCGGTCTGGCCGACGTCGTTCTGGTCGAACATGCGCTCGAAGTTGGCGCACGCCGCCTCGGCGTCGAACGGCGTCCCGTCGTGGAAGGTCACGTCGTCACGCAGCGTGAAGGTCCAGTTCAGGCCGGACTCGTCGGGCTCCCAAGACTCGGCCAGCTCCGGCTCGAGGTCCGCCGTGCCGGGCGTGGTGCCGATGAGGTTCTCGAAGATCTGGCGGCTGACCCGGAACGTCTCGCCGTCACTGGCATAGAAGGGGTCGAAGGTGACCGGTGCGCCGGCCCCGCCGAAGGTGAAGACTGCACTCGTGGCTTCGCTGTCGCCGGCCGTGCCCGTGTCGGTGGACTCGCCCGAGTCGCGCTCGGACGTGGCACAGGCGGTCAGGACCAACGCAGCGGCTGTGAGACCGACGATGGGGCCGGCCTTGCGCTTGAACGTCAATTCAGGTACCTCGCTTGGTGTGCGAACCCGACTCCGGGGTGGTGCCGGGGCTGACGAGCCCGGGTTCGGCCCGGGCCAGCCCAAGGTACTCACTTTCGGTGGCGACAGCGTCCCTGACCGGCCAGTATTTATCGGTCTGAGACCTTCCATGGAGGCGTGGCACGATCACTGCATGCCCCCACCCGTCGCCCCGCGGCCCGTCGTCGACGTCGTCGGTGCGGCGATCGTGGACGACCCGCTCCGGCCTACGTGTCTCCTCGCCGCGAGGCGTGCCCGGACCGAGCGGCACGCCGGACGGTGGGAGCTGCCCGGAGGCAAGGTCGATCCGGGTGAGTCCCTCATCGAGGCCTTGGTCCGCGAGATCCGCGAGGAGCTCGGTACCTCGGTCCGCCCCGTCGAACGACTCACCGGACCGATCGAGGGTGGATGGTGGGCACTCACGGAGCCGGGTGCGCAGGTGCAGTACCGCATGGCGGTGTGGATCGCGACCGTGACCGATCCGCCGCGGCCGGTCGAGGGCCATGACGAGCTGCGCTGGCTCACGCGCCAGGAGCTCTTCTCGGTCGACTGGCTGGAGGGCGACCTGCCGGTGATCGCGGCGCTCGTGAAGCGGATCTCCGCCTGAGCCAGGGCGGACCGGTGGTGCGCTGGACCGGTGGTTGGGTGCACCGAGCCCCCACGCTAGGCCCCGGATCGATTTCGTCGCCTCGGACTCCCCTGCGACAATCCTTGGATGCCCTCTTCCCCTCCCTCCGTGGACGCAGCCCGGTCGACCGACCGCGTCGACTTCCGCGGTGACGTCCGTAACGTCGCGATCGTCGCTCACGTCGACCACGGCAAGACCACCCTCGTCGACAAGATGCTGTGGCAGTCCGGCGCCTTCAGCGAACGCGCGAGCGTCGAGAGCACGGGGGAGCGCGTGATGGACTCCGGCGACCTCGAGCGCGAGAAGGGCATCACGATCCTGGCCAAGAACACCGCGATCCGCTACACGGGCCCGGCCGCCATGGCCGCGGGACACCAGGACGGGGTGACGATCAACATCATCGACACCCCCGGCCACGCCGACTTCGGCGGTGAGGTCGAGCGTGGGCTGTCCATGGTCGACGGCGTCGTCCTCCTCGTCGACGCCAGTGAGGGGCCGCTGCCGCAGACCCGCTTCGTGCTGCGCAAGGCCCTCGAGGCCCGGATGCCGGTGGTGCTGTGCATCAACAAGGTGGACCGGCCGGACAGCCGGATCGCCGAGGTCGTCGACGAGGTGTACGAGCTGTTCATGGACCTCGACGCCACCGAGGACCAGATCGAGTTCCCCATCGTGTACGCCTCCGCCAGGGCCGGCCGGGCCGGCCTCGAGCGGCCGGCCGACGGCGAGCTGCCGGCGGACGAGGACCTCGAGGCGCTCTTTGCCACGATCCTGCGGACCGTCCCGGCGCCGACCTTCGACCCCGAGGCGCCCTTGCAGGCTCACGTCACCAACCTCGACGCCTCCAACTTCCTGGGCCGCCTCGCGCTCCTGCGCGTGCACGCCGGACACATCCGTAAGGGCCAGCAGGTCGCGTGGTGCCGTCACGACGGCACCGTGGAGAAGGTCAAGATCACCGAGCTCCTCATGACCGAGGGCCTCGAACGCGTTCCACTCGACGCCGGCCGGGCAGCGGGCCCGGGTGACATCATCGCTGTCGCCGGCATCCCGGAGATCATGATCGGCGAGACGCTGGCAGACCCGGACGACCCGCGTCCACTGCCCGTCATCACCGTCGACGAG
Source organism: Dermatophilaceae bacterium (assembly GCA_049582485.1). Lineage (GTDB taxonomy): Bacteria > Actinomycetota > Actinomycetes > Actinomycetales > Dermatophilaceae > F2B08. The sequence goes on along the minus strand of JBAUUB010000090.1, from coordinate 25,009 downwards.
CCGGCGATCTCGATGACCATCGGCACCAATACGTCTCCGATGTCCGGACGTGTCAAGGGCACCAAGGTGACGGCACGCCTGGTCAAGGACCGGCTGGACCGTGAGCTCGTCGGCAACGTGTCGATGCGCGTCCTCCCGACCGAACGTCCCGACGCCTGGGAGGTCCAGGGACGTGGGGAGCTCGCGCTCGCGATCCTCGTCGAGCAGATGCGACGTGAAGGATACGAGCTCACAGTGGGCAAACCCCAGGTCGTGACAAGGACCATCGACGGGGCGCTCCACGAACCCGTGGAGCGATTGACCATCGACACACCCGAGGAGTACCTCGGGGCCATCACGCAGCTGCTCGCCTCGCGAAGGGGCCGCATGGAGCAGATGACCAACCACGGCACCGGCTGGGTGCGCATGGAGTTCCTCGTCCCGTCCCGCGGACTCATCGGCTTCCGCACCCAGTTCCTGACCGACACGCGGGGGACCGGCATCGCCCACCACGTCTTCGAGGGCTACGAGCCATGGGCCGGGGAGATCACCACCCGCGTCAGCGGTTCCCTCGTCGCCGACCGCGCCGGATCCGCGACGTCGTACGCGATGTTCAACCTCCAGGAGCGGGGGGTTCTCTTCATCCCACCGGGGACCGAGGTCTACGAGGGCATGATCGTCGGCGAGAACTCCCGCGCCGACGACATGGACGTCAACATCACGAAGGAGAAGAAGCTGACCAACGTGCGGTCCTCGACGGCCGATGTCCTCGAACGGCTCGCCCCGCCGCGTACGCTGAGCCTCGAACAGTCCCTGGAGTTCTGCCGGGAGGACGAGTGCTGTGAGGTCACGCCGGATGCCGTGCGGATCCGCAAGGTCGAGCTCGACCAGACCCTGCGCGCTCGGGCAGCGGCGCGCGCCCGTCGGCAGTGACGCTCCCGTCATCTCCCACCACCGCCCGGTCCATCCGCCCTGCTCCCCACCTATCCGCCAACCCCGTTCCTCAGCATGAGCCGACTCCTTCCCAGACGTACCCCAGGCGCCCGACGCACCCACCGCGTCGTGGCCGCCATCACGTCCGCCCTGCTCGCTGTGGGTTTGGCGGCCTGTGACGTCCCCGCCGTGGGCGATCCTGACGACGCGACCGGAACCGCTGACGTCACGCCGGGAGGGTCGCTGACGACGATGTCCCTCGGTCCGGTCCAGACGTGGGACCCCCAGCGCATCAGCTCCCGCAGCGACGCCGCCTTCGCGGGGCGGGTGTTCGCCCGCTCGCTCACCGCATACCAGAGCGGTCCGGACGAGCAGGCTCAGGTGACTCTCACAGGGGACCTCGCCACGGACACGGGCGTACCTGACCAGACCCTGCGCACCTGGGTGTTCACCATCCGGGACGGCATCCGTTGGCAGGACGGCAGCGCACTCGCGTGCCGCGACGTGAAGTACGGCATCTCGCGTGCCTTCGCCGAGGAGATCACCGGCGGCCCGAACTACGCCCTTGCCTACCTCGACATCCCGAAGACCCCGGAGGGCAAGAGCACGTACCTCGGACCCTACGTCGAGGGCGAGCAGGCTCAGGCAGGACGGGCGGCGTTCGACCAGGCCGTCACGTGCGACGGTCAACAGCTGACCATCCGCCTGTCCGAGCCCGTCGCGGACTTCCCCGGCATGGTGAGCACACCCGGCTTCGCCGCCTACCGGGAGTCGGCCGACACGGGCGGCGCCGGGACGTACACGGTCTTCAGCGCGGGGCCGTACACGCTCTCCGGCGCGTGGACGCCGGAACGCGGGGGCACCTTCGTGCGAAACCCGCACTGGAGCGCCAGTACCGACCCGATCCGGCGCGCGCGCCCCGACGAGATCGTCTATCGCGAGGGGCTCGAGCCCCAGGACGTCGCGCAGGTGATCATCGCCGACGCCCCGGAGAACCGGAACGCGGTCGCGCTCGACACCGCGCCGCCGGCCATCCAGCAACAGATCGCCGCGGCCGAGCCGCTGCGCGAGCGATCCGTCAACTCCCCGAACGGCATCGTCGACTACCTGGCCCCGAACTTCAGGAGCCCGACGATGGCCAACGCGCAGGTGCGGGCGGCGTTTGCGCTCGCGACGGACCGCAACGCCTACATCACGGCCCTCGGTGGCCCGACGACCGCGGAGGCCACCACCTCGATCCTCGCCCACGGGATCCGACTCGGGCTGCCGAACCCTGAGCAACCGGCCGATCCGACCGGAACGGCAACCGCCGCGACCTCGGACACCGCCGAGGACTCGCCGTCGGCCGAGGGAACCGAGTCTCCAGCGCCGGCCGAGACCTCCGGCGACGCGGGGTCCACGGACGCCGACGGGGACAGGGAGCAAGCCGCCGAGCTGCTGGCAGCGGGGGCGGCCGAGCTGGGCGTGCAGACCCCCGTTCCGCTCCGCGTCGCCTACCGGAGCTCGCCGACGATGGACACCGCGATGCGCGCTCTGGAGTCCGGATGGACCGCAGCGGGCTTCGCGGTCGAGCTCCAGCCGATCGAGGACGACTACTTCACCACCATCTCCGCCGCCGACCGCGCGGACCAGACCGACGTGTTCTGGTCGAACTGGGCGGCCGACTGGAACTCCGGGTCGACGGTGCTGCCGCCGCTCTTCGACTCCCGTCTGAACATCAGCGACGCCGGCTCGGGCCGCAACTACGGGTACTTCGTCGATGCCAATGTCGACGCGGCGATGAGCGCGGCGCTCGCCATCGCGGACCCGGAGGACCGCGCACAGGCGTGGTTCGACATCGACACGACCCTGCGCTCGCGGGGGGCCTACGTCGCGCTGGCCGAGCGCAAGTCCACCTACGTCGCCGGATCCTCCGTCGAGGCGCTGACGACGCATCCCGCTCTCGGGGGCACCGTCGACCTCGCCGTGATCGGCGTCGAGTGAGCACGGCGGAGCCGGTCATCGAGGTCGGAGCCTTCAAGCGCGCCCTGGGACGGTACGCCACCGGAGTCGTGGTGGTCTCGGCGCGCTCCGGCACCCACGACCACGCGATGACCGCAAACTCCTTCACCGCCGTCTCGCTCGACCCGCCGCTCGTGCTCTTCTGCGTCGAGCGCGACGCGCGGTTCCACGATGCTGTGACCGAGGCCGGCGTGTTCGGTGTCAGCGTCCTCGCCGTCGGGCACCGTGCCATCGCCACCTGGCTCGCGACGCCCGGGCGTCCACTCATCGGACAGCTCGACACGGTCCCTCATGAGCGCGGCCCGTACGGCTGCGCACTCGTCACCGGCGCGCTCTCGCACCTCGAGGCGCAGGTGGAGGGTGTGCACCGGGCAGGCGACCACAGCATCGTCGTCGGCCGGGTCCTCCATCTCGCGGCTCCCGACGACCCGCCTCCCCCGCTGCTCTACTACCGAAGTAGGTATGCGGGCGGGCCTGCCGCATACTAGAGGAGTGCCGCGTGGATCGCTCCCGCGGCACTTCCACGACCCGACGGAAGCGATATGCAGGAAACCGACCTCCAGACCGAGACCTGGGACGAGCGTGAGACGGACTCGCCCCCGCGCCGACGGCGGCTCCTGCTCGGGGTCGTCGCAGCCCTGGTGCTCCTCGCCGGGGCGTACGTGGGTCTGGCCTACTACCTGAGCACGACCGTGCCCGCACGCGCGGTCGTGGGGGGAGTGGACGTCGGCGGCGAGAGTCCCGAGGAGGCGGCGCGCCTCGTCGAGAGCGAGGTCGCCAAGATCGAGTCGGAGCCCGTCGTCGTCTCCGTCGGTGATGAGAGCTTCGAGCTGGACCCGGACCGTGCCGGACTGCGGATCGACACCGACGCCACCCTCGAGGGAATCGCCCGGTTCACGCTCGACCCCCGGGCGCTGTACGAACACCTGTCCGGAACGTTCGAGCGGGACTTCGTCCTCGCGGTCGACGAAGAGGCGCTCGCCTCGGCGATCGGAGGCGCTGCCGAGGGCGTCGAGCGTGAACCGGTGGAGGGCACGGTCGCGTTCGCGGATGGGTCGGTCGACATCGTCGAGCCGGTCCCCGGGCTCGCCGTCGACGTGCCCGGGACGACCGATCGCGTCCTCGCCGCGTGGCCGATGGAGCGCAGCATCGAGGGGGACGGAGGGCCGGTGGCAGCCCAGACGCCCGCCACGGTCTTCGCCGAGTTCCGCGAGGAGTTCGCCGAGCCCGCGCTGGCGGCTCCTCTGACCGTCCGGGTCGGCGAGGGCAGCTTCGAGGTGCCGGCCGCTCAGGTGGCCACCGCGCTCAGTGCGACCGTCGCCGACGGGACGATCACGCTGGCGGTCGACGACGCCGTCCTCGCCCCGCTCGTCGAGACGGCCGGCGAGGAGGCCGGGGTGCTGCGCGAGCCGCAGGATGCCCGGGTGCGCTTCAGCGGCACCGAGGCCTCGGTGGAGCCCGCTGAGACCGGTGTCGCCGTCGAGGTGGCCGGTCGGTCCGAGGCGGTGCTCGCCGCCCTGACCGCCGACGACCGCACACTGACCCTCGAGCCCGTCGTGACCCAGCCGGAGTTCACCACCGAGCGTGCCCGCGACACCCTCCCCAAGGGCCGCATCTCGACCTTCACGACCTACTACGCGGCGGGGCAGTCGCGCGTGACGAACATCAAGATCGCTGCACGCACCCTCAACGGCACCTACGTGCCGCCGGGCGGCCAGCTCAGCCTGAACAACGTCCTCGGTCAGCGCACGCCGGACAAGGGCTACGTCAAAGCCGGCATCATCCTCAACGGGCGCCTCGCCGACAGCTACGGAGGCGGGATCTCCCAGTTGTCGACGACGCTGTACAACGCGGCCTACTTCGCGGGCGTCGAGTTCAACGAGTTCCGCGCGCACTCGTTCTACATCCCGCGCTACCCCGAGGGGCGCGAGGCCACGATCTCCTGGGGGACCATCGACCAGCGGTGGACCAACAACACCAAGGGCGGGATCCTGGTGCGGGCGTTCGCCACGGACACGGCCGTCACCGTGGAGCTGTGGGGCACCGACACCTTCGACGTCGAGTCGGTCAAGGGCCCGCGCCGCAACATCGTCCAGCCGCGAACCATCGTCGACGACGAGCCGGGATGCGTGACGCAGTCGCCCATGGTCGGCTTCGACGTCACCGTCACGCGCATCATCCGCCAGGACGGCCGCGAGGTGGATCGGGAGAACGTGTCGACCCACTACGACCCCGAGGACAAGGTCACCTGCACCCACCCGGACAGCCGGTAGCGGATCGCCCCGGGCTCAGCACTCCTGGGACACCGGACCGGGCGCTGCTCCCGGCGCCAGGTATGCGTACGCGTGGTGGGTGCTGAACCCCACCTGCGCGTACAGCGCCCTCGCGGCCGAGTTCACCGTCTCGACCTGCAGGTGCAGGGAGACGCAGCCCAGAGCCGATGCCTCGTCGGCCAGGGCACGCACCAGGGCACGACCGACACCCCGGCGTCGATGCCCCGGCGCGACCCACATGGCGCCCAGGCCGCCCCAGCCGTCGCTCACGCCCAGGCGACCGATCGCCACGACCGACCCGCCGGCGTCCCGCACCAGGGCGAAGCGCTGGTCGGGTGACCCGTGCAGCACGGCCTGCGCCGCCGCCCGAGGTGCGGTGCGATAGGTGGCGAGGGCCGCATACCACTCGTCGCACATGTGCTCTCGCACCTCGACGGCCACGTCCGGCGCGTCCGCGCGGCGAACCGCCGCGGTCGCGGCCGTCTGGACGAGCACCGGCTCCCCGGACCGCCACCCGGCGGCCCGTGCCACGGTCACCAGCGCATCCCGGTCGAGCGCCTCGACATCCGTGACAGGAACCGTGAGCAAGGTCGGCAGGGACCGCAGTTCGTACCATCGCGCCACCTCGGACAGCGCCTCCTCGAGCGTTCTGCCGGGGGAGCCGACGGCGAGCGCGGAGTTCGAGCGGGCCGTGAAACCATGTCCGGCCCGCAGCACCCACTGGCACAGCGTCGCCCGCTCCACGGGCGGCCAGGCACCGATCATGACCCGCTCGAGGTCCTCGACCGACAGGCTCCGGTGCGGTGCCCCGCGCCGGACCGGTCGAGGCGGGATCACCCGGCTCGCGACCACCCGCTCGCGCGGGACCACGACGCGACCACGGGCGGAGTCGATGACCACCCGATCCGGGCCGTTCTCGACCAGGGTGCCGGTGACGTCCGTGAGTCGGGCCCCGGTCGTGGGGTCGGGCTCCGGGAGGAGGAACCGGACCGCGACCCGGGTCCCGGGTGTGGAGAAGGTGGTCGAGTCGCCGGGCACGGACGCATAGTATGTCGGCCATGACGTACGTGATTGCCCAGCCCTGTGTCGACCTGAAGGACAAGGCGTGCATCGACGAGTGCCCCGTCGACTGCATCTACGAGGGCGAGCGCAGCCTCTACATCCACCCCGACGAGTGTGTCGACTGTGGAGCCTGCGAGCCGGTGTGCCCGGTGGAGGCGATCTACTACGAGGACGACGTGCCCGAGGAGTGGGCGGACTACTACAAGGCCAACGTCGAGTTCTTCGACGACCTCGGCAGCCCGGGCGGCGCGGCCAAGATGGGTCTGATCCCCAAGGACCACCCGATCATCGCCGCCCTGCCCCCCCAGCAGCACGACCACTGACGGCCGGCCTGGCCGGTCCGAGACGGTCCGCCGAGCGACGGCGCGATGCGACACCTCCCCGACTTCCCGTGGGACTCGCTGGCTCCCTACCGGGAGCGCGCCGGCGCCTACCTGGCACCGGCTGAGTTCAGCGACCCCGGCCAACCGTCGACGGAGCATCCAGACCGCGATGAGGGCGGACTGGTCGACCTCTCCGTCGGAACGCCCGTCGATCCGACGCCTCAGGTGGTCCGGGAGGCGCTGAGCGCTGCGGCGAACGCTCCCGGGTACCCCCAGACCCACGGCACACCCGACCTGCGGGAGGCCGTGGCAACGTGGTTCGCCGCTCGGCGCGGGGTGCCCGACGTCGACCCCGCCGGAGTGCTGCCGACGATCGGCAGCAAGGAGCTCGTCGCGTGGCTTCCGACGATCCTCGGCCTCGGCCCGGGTGACGTCGTCGCGTTCCCGCGCACCGCATACCCCACCTATGACGTCGGTGCGCGCCTCGCGGGTGCGACACCGTTCCCGGCGGATGCCACGACCGCCTTCGGACCGGTCACCCGAAGCACGGCGCCGAAGCTGTTGTGGCTGAACAGCCCCGGCAACCCGACCGGTCAGGTCCTCGGCATCGAGCACCTGGCCAAGGTCGTCGCCTGGGCACGCCGCCATGGTGTCGTCGTCGCGTCCGACGAGTGCTACGCCGAGCTCGACTGGCGGCCCGCGCAGGGGCGTGGCCGGATCCCGACCACGCCGAGCGTGCTCGACCCCCGCGTCACCGGCGGGTCACACGAGGGTCTCCTCTGCGTGTACTCACTGTCGAAGCAGTCCAACCTCGCCGGCTACCGCGCCGCCTTCGTCGCGGGTGACCCGGCCCTGGTCGCGCGGATCCTCGAGGTTCGCAAGCACGCCGGGATGATGATGCCCTGGCCGGTGCAGCGGGCGATGCTCGCCGCTCTCGCGGACTCGGAGCACGTGGAGCAGCAGCGGGCGAGGTACGCCGCCCGCCGTTCCGTGCTGCGCCCCGCGGTCGAGGAGTACGGGCTGCGGATCGATCACTCCGAGGCGGGCCTCTATCTGTGGGCGAGCGCGGGAGAGGACTCGTGGACCACGCTCGGATGTCTTGCGGACCTCGGGATCCTCGTCGCTCCGGGGTCCTTCTACGGCGCGGCCGGGAAGGCACATGTGCGGATCGCATTGACGGCGGACGACGCCCGGATCCGCTGGGCGGCAGGGCGGCTGCGCCGAGCGGTCGACGAGCGGGGCGGAGTTCGCCAGCCCTGACATGTCGGGATAGGGTCGGGCGGAGACACCCGACCCTGTCAGCTCGAGGCCGAGCGTCGCGACCCATGGCGAGCGCCGTAGTCCTCGACGGATGTGAAGGACCACGCACCATGACGGACCCGACCGCTGGAGCCACCCTCTCGACCGGTGACAAGACCCTCGATCTGAAGCTCGTCGACGCGACCGAGGGCAACGGCGGCTACGACATCTCCGCCCTGCTCAAGGAGACGGGCAACGTCACTCTCGACAGTGGTTTCACCAACACCGCGAGCTGCACGAGCGCCATCACCTACATCGACGGCGACGAGGGCATCCTGCGCTACCGCGGCTACCCGATCGAGCAGCTCGCGCGCAAGTCCAGCTTCCTCGAGGTCAGCTACCTGCTCATCTACGGGCAGCTTCCCACCCAGGCCGAGCTCGAGGACTTCACCGACCGGGTGCGGATGCACACCATGCTGCACGAGGACCTCAAGGCCTTCTTCAACGGCTTCCCGCGGGACGCCCATCCGATGCCGGTCCTGTCCTCCGCGGTCTCAGCGCTGTCGACCTTCTATCAGGACAGCCTCGATCCCTTCGATGACGAGCAGGTCGAGATCTCGACGATCCGTCTGCTCGCCAAGCTGCCCACCATCGCGGCCTACGCGTACAAGAAGTCGATCGGGCAGCCCCTGCAGTACCCCGACAACCGCCTGTCCTATCCCGAGAACTTCCTGCGGATGACCTTCGGCGTGCCCGCCGAGCAGTACGAGATCGACCCCGACCTGGTCAGTGCGCTGGAGCAGCTGCTCATCCTCCACGCCGACCACGAGCAGAACTGCTCGACCTCCACCGTCCGGCTCGTCGGGTCATCGCACGCCAACCTGTTCGCCTCGGTCTCGGCCGGGATCAACGCCCTGTTCGGTCCCCTGCACGGCGGCGCGAACCAGGCGGTCCTCGAGATGCTCGAGCGCATCCAGAGCTCCGACGACGACGTCGACACCTTCATGAGCAAGGTCAAGAACAAGGAGGACGGCGTCCGGCTGATGGGCTTCGGCCACCGCGTCTACAAGAACTACGACCCGCGCGCCGCACTCGTCAAGGACACCGCCCACACGATCCTCGAGAAGACCGGGGCCGGCGACGAGCTGCTCGAGATCGCCATGCGTCTGGAGGAGATCGCTCTCGCCGACGACTACTTCGTCGAGCGCAAGCTCTACCCCAACGTCGACTTCTACACCGGTCTGATCTACAAGGCGATGGGCTTCCCGACGCGCATGTTCACCGTGCTCTTCGCGCTCGGACGGCTGCCCGGGTGGATCGCGCAGTGGCGCGAGATGATCGAGGACCCGGCCACCAAGATCGGTCGGCCGCGTCAGGTGTACATCGGTGAGGGCTCGCGCGACTACATCGACATCGGGCAGCGCTGAGGTCGGACCTGAGCAATCGCCGGCGGCCGAGGGCCGCGGGTGACGGTGCTCGCGTCGGTCACCCGAGCCGGGTCGGCTAGCCGTCGGTCGACGTCGGCGTCGGGGTCAGCACCGCGACCACCTGCGTCTGACCGGCCGGCGCTTCGGCGGGCTGCCACTCAAGGCTCGAGGGACCGCTGCGGCGGACCCACCGTCGGTCGTCGACCTGCACCTCGGTGACGGCGTGGCGCTCGGCCTTCGCGACGAGGTACTGGGCCACCGACCAGGCCTGCTGCGCGCTCCCGGCCTCGACGGTCAGGGAGCGGCCGTCGGCACTGACGGTTCCGCTCACTCCCAGGTGGCTCTGCAGGTCGGTCCGGAGGTCGTCGTAGACGGTGTGCCCGGTCGGGGCATCGAGGCGGCACACCATGGACTCGGCGGTGTGTCCCGCCAGGGTCGAGGCGATCACCCGCCCTTCCGTCTCGTGGTCGGCGTAGGCGTCGGGGTAGGCGCTGCGCTGCACCTCCTGGGCGACCTCGGTGATGACCATGTTCTGGTACCCCTCGATCCGGACGAGGGCGTCATAGAAGGCGTTCGTGGAGTACTCGGGCGTGAGGATCTCCTCCGCCGTGCCCCACCCCTGGCTCGGCCGCTGCTGGAACAGGCCGAGGGAGTCCCGGTCGCCGTAGTCGATGTTGCGGAGCTTGCTCTCCTGGATGGCGGTGGCGATCGCGATCGTGCCGGCCCGCGCCGGGAGCCCGCGTCCCATCCCGATGCCGACGATGGTGGCGGCGTTGTCCATCTGCTCCGGCGAGAAGCTCACGGTGGTCCCACTGGCCGAGGCCCGGCACACCGGGCCCCCCAGGTCCATCCCGCCGCGGAACCACTCGAGACCCACGTAGACGCCGGTGACCAGGAGGGTGCCCACGAGGAGACTTCCGAGCAGGCATCCCACTCGGCGCCGCCGAGGAGCGTGCTCCTCGGCGAGCGGTGGGCGTGGCGACGATGTGGACATGCGGATCCGGGGTCAGGGGGTGGGCGTGGTGTCGGGTCCAGCGTGGCGGCCGCGGGGGCGGTCAGTCGTTGGCATGCAGCGCCGAGTTCAGCACGATGCCGTGCCCGTCGCGCGGTCGGGCCTCGACCGTGCCCGTCGTGGAGTTCCTGATGAACAACAGGTTGGACTGCCCCGAGAGTTCCCGCGCCTTGGTGACCCGCCCGTCGGGCAGGGTGACCTTGGTGCCGGCAGTCAGGTAGAGGCCCGCCTCGACGACGCAGTCGTCGCCGAGGGCGATGCCCAGGCCCGCCTGCGCGCCGAGCAGACACCGCTGCCCGATGCTGACCCGTTCGGTGCCGCCGCCGGAGAGGGTGCCCATCGTCGAGGCGCCGCCGCCGATGTCGGAGCCGTCGCCGACGACGACACCCTGCGACAGCCGGCCCTCGACCATCGACGTGCCCAGGGTTCCTGCGTTGAAGTTCACGAAGCCCTCGTGCATCACCGTCGTGCCGGCCGCGAGATGCGCCCCGAGGCGCACCCGGTCAGCGTCGGCGATGCGCACACCCGACGGGACGACGTAGTCGACCATCCTGGGGAACTTGTCGACGCCGAGGACCGTGACCGGCCCGCTCGCCATCATCCTGGCCCGGACGAGCTCGAAGCCCTCGACCGCACAGGGTCCACGGTCGGTCCAGACGACGTTGGGCAGCACCCCGAAGATGCCGTCGAGGTTGATCGAGTTGGGCTCGGCGAGACGGTGGGACAGCAGATGGAGCCGCAGGTATGCGTCGGCCGTGTCCGCGGGAGCCGCATCGAGGTCGATGGAGACGAAGCGGACCTCCCGGCGGGTCGCGCGAGCCGGATCGCCCACCGCGAGGTCGCTCAGGCCCGCAGGGGCCGTGGCGCGCCCCTCCCCGAGAACGGGAGCTGGGAACCATGCGTCGAGCACCGTTCCCGATGCGGCGGAGTCCTCGGTGGTGATCGTCAGCAGGCCGTGGCCGGATGCGGTGCGGGAGGTCATTGGTTCAGCCTATTGCCCCTCGGACAGTCCACCCGAACCCCTCGGGCGGCCTGGGCGGGTGCCGGTTCCACTGCTCGTTAGGCTGTCGGTCATGCCGGATCCCACCGACGGGCCCACGCCGTCACTCGACCTCGCCCAGGACGTCGTGACCCTGACCGCCCAGCTGTGCGACATCCCGTCGGTGAGTCTCGAGGAGTCGGCGCTCGCCGACGCGATCGAGGCGAGCCTGCGCGAGAGCACCGCCCTCGCGGTCACGAGAATCGGCAACTCGGTCATCGGGCGGACGAACCTCGGCCGGCCCGAGCGGGTGCTGCTCGCCGGCCATATCGACACCGTGCCGGTATCAATGGACGCGGACAGCGGACACCCTGTGAACCTGCCGACCCGGCGCACCGTCGAGCACGGCGTCGAGATGCTGCACGGGCGGGGCACGGTGGACATGAAGGGTGGTGTCGCGGTCCAGCTGCGGATCGCGGCGACCGTCCCCGAACCCTCCCGCGACATCACCTTCGTCTTCTACGAGGGCGAGGAGATCGAGAGCGAGTTCAACGGTCTGCTGCACATCGAGCGTCAGCGACCCGAGCTGATCAACGACGCCGACTTCGCCGTGCTGCTCGAGCCGACCGGGGCCGCGGTCGAGGGAGGATGCAAGGGCACCCTGCGCGCGGAGGTGAGCACGGCTGGCGTGGCCGCACACAGCGCTCGGCCCTGGAAGGGACACAACGCCATCCACGACGCCGCCGAGATCCTCCGGCGACTGGTCGACTACAGCCCGCAGACGCATACCGTCGACGGTCTGCGGTTTCGCGAGGCGCTCGGCGCCGTCCTGATCTCCGGCGGTACGGCCACCAACGTCGTCCCCGACCGCTGTGTCGTCACCGTGAACTACCGCTACTCGCCGTCGATGTCGCCAGACCAGGCCGAGGCCCACGTCCGCCAGGTCTTCGAGGGCTTCGCCGTCGAGGTCACCGACAACGCCGGCGGCGCCCGGCCCGGCCTGGACCGGCCGGCGGCACGAGCATTCGTCGAGGCCCTCGGGGTGCCGGTCGAGGCCAAGCAGGGCTGGACCGATGTCGCGCGGTTCTCAGCGATGGGAGTCCCCGCGGTCAACTACGGGCCGGGCGACCCCAACCTGGCGCACATGGATGACGAGCGCGCGCCCGTCGCCGACTACGTCGAGTGCGAGGCGGCGCTGCGCAGGTGGCTCGCATGACGGAGGGCACCGGGCGCCGGGAGTACCGGACCGGCCCGGTCGTCAAGCGCCGTTCCCAGGTCCCGACGAGCACCCATGACAAGCGTCTGCTGGACAACATCGGGGGAGCGGACTGGCTGCACACCGACCCGTGGCGGGTGCTTCGCATCCAGAGCGAGTTCGTCGAGGGTTTCGGCGCGCTCGCCGAGCTGGGCCCGGCCGTCAGTGTCTTCGGCTCGGCGCGCACGCATCCGTCGGATCCGATCTACGTGATGGCGGTGCGCGTGGGTGCGGCACTGGTCGAGGCGGGGTATGCGGTGGTCACGGGCGGCGGTCCGGGTGCCATGGAGGCGGCGAACAAGGGTGCCCTGGAAGCCGGCGGGACATCGGTCGGCCTCGGGATCGAGCTCCCGTTCGAGACGGGGCTGAACGAGTACGTCGACCTCGGGGTGAACTTCCGGTACTTCTTCGTCCGCAAGACGATGTTCGTCAAGTCCGCGCAGGGCTTCATCGTCATGCCAGGCGGGCTGGGCACTCTGGACGAGCTGTTCGAGGCACTCACCCTCGTCCAGACCGACAAGGTCACCAGGTTTCCCATCGTGCTGCTCGGGTCCGAGTACTGGTCGGGGCTCCTGGGCTGGTTGCGCGACACGTGCGCGGCGGCCGGGACGATCAGTGCCCACGACCTCGATCTGCTCTACGTCACCGACGACGTCGACGATGCCGTGGCCTACATCGTCGCCGCGCGTGACGCGCTGATGTAGCGCCGTCACCGGCGTCGGAGTGTCACCGGTGCGACACCGCCTCAGAGACGGTGCGTCTCGAGGTGCGCATGGAGCATCCGGGCGCACGAGGCGCCGCGGTCGGCCAGCCCCTTCTTCGCCGAGCCGAGGACGAGCGAGACCAGCTCGAGTCCCTCCCAGAGGTCCACCCGCGAACGGGACAACGCCGCCTGCTCCTCGTAGCCGCTGAGGAAGGCCTCGCGCAGCGCGTCCACCCGCGCCCCCAGCTCGGCCCTGGTCGACTCGTCGGGGAGGGCGCCGGTGTCTGAGCCCTTGTTGACCGCGGTGTGCCGCAGCTTGGCAAGGAACGGGCCGATGTCGGCGGCCGCCTCGGCCTGGCGCAGCTTGTCCAGGTCGATCACGCCGATGCCGCCGTCCTCCAGCAGCAGCACCTGGGCGGTGCGGAAGCTGCCGTGCGACGCAACCTCGGGCCCCGCTGCACTGGTGGCCGCCGCCGTGGCCAGCCGGTCGAGGACCCCGTCGGTCTGCTCGGCGAGCCACGGCACCACGGCCGCCAGGTTGTCGTGCTTGCGACGCGTCGTCTCCAGCTCGTCGGTGAACGAGACGCTGCGACCGTGCCGAACCCCGCTCGAGTGCAGCGCCGCGAGCGCAGCGCCCGTCGCCCGAACCGCGCCGCTGGGGTCGGACTGGCCAGGATGGGAACCGGACCCACGTTCCGAGAATGCCTCGGCCAGCAGGTCCTTCACGGTGCGGTCATGGTCGAGATGGCTCTGGACGGCAAGGGAGAGGTCCGCCACGTGTCCGATCGGGCGAGCGATTCGCACCCGTGGGTCGGTGGCGAGCGGTGAGTCCCACAACGCGGACTGCGCCTCGTGCAGGGCCAGGGCGTCGTCACCGGCGGTGGCCTTGACCACGACGGCCCGCGGTCCCGCTGAGGTCTCCGGCGACCCCGAGGGCTCCGTCCCGGAGGGGCCCGGCCCGCCCGGGTACGTCAAATCGCAGATCAGCGTCACGCGCACCCCGGGCTTGTAGGCCGCGACCGTCGTGGTGACCTCGGTCGGGACCGGGCCATGTCCATCCGGCCGTTCGGCGAGGAGCAACGGCCCGAGCACCTCGAGGGCCGACCGGGGATCGGTCATCGCGGCCAGACCCGGGATGGCGTCGTCCCTGGTATGGGTCTGCAGCAGCACCCGGGACCGGGGAAGCCACAGCGACCACCCGTCGCCGGCGAAGGGCGTGGCCCCGTCCTCCGACGTGTCGGCCACGGGTGCCGCGGCACCCGGTGGGACGAGCAGACCCTGCGCAGCGACGGTCCCGTCGACCAGGTCGAGCAGGTAGGTGGCGGTCCAGTGACCCTCCTCCTCGGCGGCGCGCAGACGGATCATCCGGCAGCCCGTCAGCCGGCGCTCATCGGCGAGCAGCTCCGGGACACTCTCCTGCAGCTCCGCTGCCACGTGCGCGGGCCGGACCGCGCGCTCGAACCAGGTCGACGTCATCGTCGCTCCACCTCCGTCCCGGCCAGCGTAGGCGCAGCGGACCAGCGCGTCATCCCTCGGGCAGCTCGGCCTCGTCCGTTCCGGCGACCCGGCGACCCGCACACACATCGTCACGACAAGCGTCGCACTGGCCTAGAGTCGGCTGCGTGTTCTGGGTTCTCATCGTCGTCGTCGCGGTCGTCATCATCGTGGCCGTCCTTGCGATGCTGGCCGGACGGCTGCCCTACGACGGCATGGCCGAGCCGGTCCACACCACCCCGCCGGTGCAGCTTCCGCGGCATCCAGGGCCTGACGACGTCGCGGCGCTGCGCTTCGACACCGCGCTGCGGGGGTACCGGATGGACCAGGTCGACGAGGCACTCGCCGCCCTGCAGCGCCGCATCGCCGAGCTCGAGGGCGGCCAGGACGATCCCTTCGTCGACCGCGCCCTCGAGGACCGGGTCATCGACCCTGCGTCGGACAGCCGGACGGGCTGAGCCGTGTTCACTCTGTCGCGCACCTCGCCCGAGCGAGTCGAGGTCGTCTGGGAGCGAGTGAGCGACCTCCTCGGACACGCGGAAGGGGTTCCGCTCCAGAGGGTCACGAGCGACCCGGGGCCTCCCCGGCTCGGCTGGCGCTTCACGCCCAGGACCGCCGTCGGACCGCTCGGGTTCGACGACCCGATGGTCGTGACCGTGTGGGAGCCGCCACGGCGTCTGCGGATCGAGAAGGTCGGCCGCGTCCTCGCCGGCTGGGCGGACATCTCCGTGGCGGCGCTCCCCGAGGGCGGCACGCGGGTGACCTGGCAGGAGGAGGTCGTGCCTGCGAGCGACGCGCTGGCCCGGCGCACGCGTCCTCTGTTCGACGCGGCCGGAAAGGTCGTCTTCGGACGAGCGCTCGACCGCATCCTCCGTGGCCCTCACTGAGCCGGGCGGCCGCATCGGCCGTGGACGGCTCGCCCTCGCAGCTCTTCTGGTCTATGCGGCCACCCGCCTCGTCTCGACCGCCTTCATCGCGCAGGCCGTCCCCCGACAGGTGCCGTTCGAGCAGTGGACCGGTCCGGAGGTCACCCTCCTCGACATGTCCGTCCTCTGGGACGGCAGCTGGTACCGCCACATCGTCGAGAACGGCTACCCGGACGTGCTCCCGGTCGACGCAGTCGGCAACGTCGCCCAGAACGCGTGGGCCTTCTATCCCGTCTTCCCTGAGCTCGTCAGCCGGCTGATGGACCTGACGGGCGCCGACTTCCGTCTCACGGCCACCGTCGTCTCGCTCGTCGCCGGGGCGGCGGCTGCCGTCCTCATGGTCCTCCTGTTCGCGCGGTACACGCCGGCTCCGGTCGCGCTCGCCGCGATGACGCTCTGGGCCGTCCAGCCCGCCGCGCCGACGCTGCAGATCGCCTACACCGAGGCGCTCGCCACGCTGATCCTCATCGGCCTGCTGACGGCGCTGATCGACCGCCGGTGGGGCGCCGTCGCGGTCCTCGCCGTTCTCCTCGGCCTGACCCGTCCGATCGCGGTCCCCGTGGCGCTGGTCGTCGGCGTCGTCGTCCTGCGCGAGCTGCTCATGTGGTGGCGGGAGCGGCCAGGGCGCCCCGCGCATACCCTCATCGAACCACTCGCCGCCCTCGCGGTGACCGGGTTGGCGGCTGTGCTGTGGCCGACCTTCGTCGGTCTGCGCACCGGCCGGTCGGACGCCTACGCGGAGACCATGTCGTCGTGGCGGGCCGGCCACGAGATCGTCCCCCTGAGGCCATGGATCGACAACACCGCGATCCTGCTGTTCCCCGACAGCGCGGACCCCAGACTGAATGCGGCACTCGCCGTCGGCCTGCTGGCCGCCTTCCTCATCGCCGCCGCCGTCGGCCCCTGGGCGTACCGGCTACCACTCGAGCTGCGGCTGTGGATGCTCGCCTACCCCGCATACCTCGCCCTGGTGCTCGACGTGGGCACCAGCCTGGTTCGCTACGCCATCCCGCTATTCCCCTTGGCGCTCGTGCTCATCGGCGGCGGCCTACGGCGGATTCCGCGGTGGTGGCCGGTGCCCGCCGTGCTGTTGACCGGGGCCTTCCTCTGGGGCCAGTGGCACTGGACGATGGCGCTGCTCGTGTTCGAGCCGCCGTCCGGCTTCCCGCCGTGACGGCTCACCGGCCTGCGAAGGCCGGTGACTCCTTGGCGAGGAACGCGCGGACCGCCTCGCGGTGGTCCGCGGTGTCACCCGTGCTCGCCATGAAGCCCTCCTCGACCCGCAGGGCCTTCTGCAGCGGCATAGCCGAACCCTCGAGAATCGCCTCCCGCATCGCGGCGTAGGCCTTGGTCGGCCCCGCCGCGAGCCGCTCCGCGACCTCGCGGACCGCGCCGTCGAACTCGTCGGCCGGGACGACCCTGGTGACCAGCCCGAGCTCGAGGCACTCGGCCGCCGGGACGGTGCGGGGGAAGAAGAGCAGGTCCTTGGCGCGGGCGTGGCCCACGAGCCGGGGCAGCCACCACGAGGCACCTGAGTCGCACGAGAGGGCAATGCCGGCGAACGCGGTGTTCATCCCGGCGGTGTCGACCATGATGCGCACGTCGCCGGCGAGTGCGAAGCTCATCCCGGCGCCCGCGGCGACCCCGTTGACCGCCGTGACGACCGGCTTGGCCATCGACGCGAGCATGGTGGCGATGGGGTTGTAGTGGTCGCTCACCGTCGTCGCGAGGAAGTCCGCCCCCTGTTCCAGGCCCGCCACGTGCTCGCGCAGGTCCTGACCGACGCAGAAGGCGCGACCGGTCCCGGTCAGGACGACGCAGCGGACGCTCTCATCCTCGGCGGCCTCGGCGAGCGCGTCACGCAGGGCCTCCTTGGCGGCGAGGTTCAGGGCGTTCATGGCCTCGGGTCGGTTCAGCCGGACAGTGCGCACCGCACCGGAGGTCTCGACGACGACGGGGGGCTCGGCGGTGGTGGTCATGGCCCAACCGTATGCGGTCCGCACCGGTGCGGTGCACAAGATTTCGCACGTAGTACGCGGGTACGGGATAATGGTCACGACAGTGGCCGGGAGCCAGGTGTCGACACCGACGAGTCGCGTCGGTGGCCCGGCCGGTGGCAGATGAAGGGATGTGCTCATGGCGGCGATGAAGCCGAGGACCGGTGATGGCGACCTCGAGGTCGTGAAGGAGGGCCGCGGCATCGTGCTGCGGATGCCGCTCGAGGGCGGCGGGCGTCTCGTCGTCGAGATGACCCCCGACGAGGTGCGTGCCCTCGGCGCAGCCATCGAGAACTGCGAGGGTCTGAAGTAGCCGCTGGCGACCCCTCGCTCGCAGCGACCCCCGGGACCGGTCGGTCCCGGGGGTCGCTGCGTCACATCCGCCCCGAGCTCGGACGGACGCGCCATACTGGTTCTGAGAGGTGTGTCGTGTTCAGTGATCGCGTCGAGGCCGGTCGTCGGTTGGCGGAGCGCCTCCTGCCGCTGAAGGGTCGCGACGATGTCGTCGTCGTCGGGCTCCCACGTGGCGGTGTCCCGGTCGCCTTCGAGGTCGCTACCCGGCTGCACGTGCCGCTGGACGTGATCGTGGTCCGCAAGCTGGGCGTCCCCTATCGCCCGGAGCTGGCGATGGGCGCCATCGGCGAGGACGGGGTGCGAATCCTCGATGAGCACATCGTGGCCCAGGCGCGGGTCTCGCAGCAGGAGCTGGAGGCGGTGGAGGTGCGCGAACGGGCCGAGCTCGAACGGCGGACGACGCTCTTCCGGCAAGGCCGCCCGCGCGTGCCGTTGGCCGGCGCGGTTGCGGTGATCGTCGACGACGGCATCGCGACAGGATCGACCGTCAAGGCCGCCTGCCGGGTGGCTCGCGAGCTCGGTGCGGCGCAGGTCGTCGTCGCCGCGCCGGTCGCGCCGATCGACACCGAGGCGCGCCTGCGGGGGTTCGCCGACGACATTGTCCTCGTGGAGCGTCCAGCGGGATTCCGCGCTGTCGGACAGTTCTACGAGCACTTCGACCAGACCGACGACGCCGAGGTCGTCGCCCTCCTGCAGCGTGCCGCGCGGTCGATGCCTGGGGAAGGTCACCGACCGGTCGAGGAGTCTGTCGCCGGCGAAGGGAGGCGGCTGCAGGAGGAGGTCCGGATCCCGGTGCCGGACGCCATGCTCGAAGGACGCCTCGACCTGCCGCCGGACCCGCTCGCAACGGTGGTCTTCGTCCACGGCTCGGGCAGCAGCCGGCACAGTCCACGCAACAGGTACGTCGCGGAAGGACTGGGACTGGCCGGTCTCGGAACCCTGCTCTTCGACCTCCTCACCCCGGCCGAGGAGCGTGACCGGGCCAACGTCTTCGACATCGAGCTGCTGGCCGCTCGGCTCACTGCTGTGACCGACTGGCTCACCGGGCACGAGGAGTGGCGCACCGGTCCCATCGCCTTCTTCGGCGCCTCGACCGGGGCAGCCGCCGCCCTGCGAGCGGCCGCCGGGCTGGGTCCGCGCGTCGCCGCGGTCGTCTCCCGGGGCGGGCGCCCCGACCTCACGGGTGAACTCATCTCCGACGTGGTGGCCCCGACCATGTTCATCGTCGGAGGCAAGGACCGGGTCGTCCTCGACCTCAACCGGACGGCCCGCGCCCGGATGCGGTGCGAGAGCACGCTCGAGATCATCCCCGGGGCCGGGCACCTCTTCGAGGAGCCGGGCGCCCTCGATCAGGTGGTGGCGCTGTCTCGGGACTGGTTCGTCCGGCACATTCCGCACGGCCGGTCGGTAGGGTCGGGTGGGTGAGTCCGAGAGCCCCACGCCTGCCGAACCCTGCGATGCGACGGAGTCGGGACACCGAGAACCTTCTCGACCCGAGAATGCCCCGCTGGTCCGTGGTCGACGACATCGCCGAGCTGTCCGCGACGGGGACCGAACCCGGCCGGCAACCGGTCCTCGCCGTCGGGGTGCACACGACGTTCACCGCCGACGGGGCCGAGGAGGTCGAGGTCGTCGGAGCAGGCGCGACCGCCGCGCTGCGTGAGCTCGGCCTGGACGGCGTCGAGGTGGTGACACTGCACTCGCCGTCATCCGCGGCCGGCTCGATCACCCAGGTGCCTCTGCCGCGAGCCGGGCGGGGGACTGCCTCCCGTGCGGTCGCCCGAGTCGTCCTCGTCGGGCTCGGCCGCGAGACGCCATCGGACGTGCGCGCCGCCGGTGCGGCCGTGGGCCGGGTCTGCCGTGACGTGAGCGCTCTCGTGCTGGCGTTCGGGGCGGGGAACGAGAGCGCACTCGTCGAGGGGGTCACACTCGGCTCGTGGACCGCCCCGGCCTGGCGGCAGCAGGGTCCGGTCCGCCCGCACGGGCCTCCCGACCACGTGCTCGTGCTCGCCGGGCTGCACGTCGGCGTCGACGAGGAGCGCATTCGACGGTCCGTGGCCAGATGCCGAGCGACCCTGATCGCCCGTGGTCTCGGGCTCACTCCCTCGAACATCAAGGATCCCGCCTGGATGGTGACTCAGTCCCGGACGCTGGCTCGGCGGTCCGGACTGTCACTGCACGTATGGACGGAGAAGGACCTTGAGCGCGACGGGTTCGGCGGACTCCTGGCTGTGGGCGCCGGATCGGCCACTGCGCCGCGTCTGGTCCGACTCGACTACGCGCCCAAGGGCGTGGGCCGCAGCTCCCGGCGTGTGGTCCTGGTCGGCAAGGGCATCACCTTCGATACGGGTGGGCTGAACATCAAGCCTGCCGACGGAATGCTCGCCATGAAGTCCGACATGCTCGGCTCCGCGATCGTGCTGGCCGCCCTCTCCCAGTGCCGGGCGCTGGACGTGCCCGTCCACGTCACCGGGCTGCTGGCCCTCGCCGAGAACCACGTCAGCGGCAGCTCGTTCCGCCCGTCCGACGTCATCACCCACTACGGCGGCCGGACCGTCGAGGTCGGCAACACCGACGCCGAGGGCCGTCTCGTGCTCGCGGATGCCATCGCGTATGCGGTGGCCGAGCTCGCGCCCGACGTCCTGGTCGACATCGCGACCCTCACGGGTGCTGCGCGGGTCGCGCTGGCGAGGAGCGCGGCCCCGATCTTCGGCACCGACGACACGGTTGTGGAGGGTCTGCGCAGGGCCGGCGAGTCGACGGGTGAGACGTTCTGGCGGATGCCCCTCGTCGATGACTACCGTGAGGCGCTGAGCAGCGACGTGGCCGACCTCGGCAACATCGCGCCCGGAGTGGGAGCAGGTGCCATCACGGCCGCGCTCTTCCTGCGTGAGTTCGCCGGAGGGGTGCCGTGGGCGCACCTCGACATCGCCGGTCCGGGCCGCTCTGACGTGGACAAGGGCATCCTCGCCAAGGGGGCCACTGGATATGGTGCGCGAGCGGTCCTCGCGTGGCTGGAAGGACTTCGATGAACCCTGGATCGATGCACGCTGGCTATGGCCTGGCGGTGCGCTGGTCACTGGCCGGGGCTCCCGGCTCTCTCGCCGACGAGCTGCGGGAGTACGTCGTCGGGACGTCGATGGCCCGCTTCATGTTCCTCGACGGGCTCGCCTTCAAGACGTGGCGGATGCGGGAGGGGGAGTGGTTCGAAGGAACCTACGTCTTCGACACCGCCCGTGACCGCGACGAGTTCCGCACCCAGTTCGAGGCGGAGGCCGCGAAGGCCCCCGGGAGCGAGCTGATCGGCACCGCCCCCGAGGTGATCGAGGACTTCGAGGTCGTCGCCATCGCCGAGGGCCCGGCCGGCTTCCGCAGAGGTGCGGGCCCGGGGTCGGCCAACGCCCAGTGACGTGTGCTCAGTGCAGATGCCGACTGGTCGGCGGCGGGAGACCGCGACTGATCTGCCCTGAGTGACGCGACGCTCCGGGGGTCAGCGCTTGACGGCGACGAGGAGGCCGTCACCGACCGGGAGCAGCGTGCACCTGAGGTCCTCGCGGTCGCGCAGGTCCTTGCCCAGGTCCCGCAGGGTCACGGTCTTCTCGTCCCGCACGGCGGGATCGGCGACCCGGTCCCCCCACAGCATGTTGTCGAGGACCAGCAGGCCACCGCTGCGCAGTAGCCGGATGCCGTGCTCGGCGTAGGCGGGGTACTCGGCCTTGTCCGCGTCGATGAAGACCAGGTCATAGGCGGCGTCGGTCATGCGGGGCAGGACGTCGAGCGCGCGACCTGTGATCACCCGTGTCCGCTGGTGCGGGACGCCGGCGGCCGCGAAGGCCTCTTTGGCCGCGATCTGGTGCTCCGCCTCGAGGTCGATGGTCGTCAGCACCCCGCCCTCCGGCATGCCCTCGAGCAGCCAGAGCCCGGAACAGCCGGCCCCGGTGCCGATCTCGCACACGGACATGGCACGGGCGGCGGCCGCGAGCATCCGCAGAGCCGGGCCGGTCCCCGTTCCGACAGCACTCGCGCCCAGCTCGGAGCCGCGCAGCCGAGCTCGTTCGTGGGTCTCACTCTCGGGCACGAACTCCTCGGCGTAGCTCCAGCTGGCCGGCTTGATCGAGGTCATGCGACTCAGCCTAGTTCGGCGCCGCCACCGGTGTCCGTGGACGCGCCGCTCCGGCCCCCCGCACTCGTGGTTTGGCGCCACCGGATCGGGTAGGTCGAATCCGCAGCCACTTGGGATGGTTCTCCCAGGCGGCTCCCAGGAACAGGATCCAGACTGGCAGTCCGACGACGTAGGACCCGCCGACTGCGAGGACGAACCGATGACCGACTGGACTCCCCCCACCTGGGACGAGATCGTCCAGGAGCATTCTGCCCGGGTGTACCGCCTGGCCTACCGCCTGACCGGCAACGTCCACGACGCGGAGGACCTCACCCATGACGTGTTCATCCGGGTGTTCCGTTCGCTGCACACGTACCAGCCGGGCACCTTCGAGGGCTGGCTCCACCGGATCACGACCAACGTCTTCCTCGACAAGATGCGGCGCAAGCAGCGGATCCGCTTCGATGCACTGACCGATGAGTGGGCCGCCCGCCTGCCGAGCCGGTCGCCGAGCCCCGAGCAGGTGTACTCCGACACCCACCTCGACGGCGACATCCAGGCGGCGCTCAACGCCCTGCCCCCGCACTTCCGGGCCGCGGTCGTGCTCTGCGACATCGAGGGCCTGACCTACGAGGAGGTCGCCGAGGCGCTGGACATCAAACTCGGCACCGTCCGCTCGAGAATCCACCGTGGTCGGGCCCAGCTGCGCACCGCCCTCGCCCACCGCGCCCCCCGCACCGACGGCGACCGCGGCCGCCACTCCCGTCCCATCCCTCAGGTCGCCCCCGGCCTGTCCTGATCCTGCCCCCGCACACCGTGCACGGAACGCCAGCCCTCGGCCGACCGTGGACAGTGCTTCACGTGACGAACGTCCGCCCGGACACCACACGCTCCTGACCCACCTCGAACCGACGAAGGACCATTGATGCACCCCGACGACAACGACTTCAGCCGTCACCCCGACGAGCCGACCCGCACCGACTCCGGCTGGGATGAGACCCGGGAGCAGCCCGCGCACGACACCGACGCTGACCCGCACTATTCGGGCGTGCACCACCCGGACGGGCAGCAGCACGACGACCTGCCCGGTGAGCGTGGAGAGGCCACCGAGGCGATCCCCGTGTACACCGAGGCCCAGGCCGCTCCGGCGGCGGCTCCGGCTCAGCCCCTGGCTCCCGTGTGGAGCTACGAGGGCCACGCCACCGCATACCCAGGCGGAACGGCCCAGCATGCGGCGGCCGGTCACGGGACCCAGGGCTCGGCCTACCCCGGCCCCGGGTATGCCTTCGGCTCGCCTCCGCCGCCCCGTGAGCGGAAGGGGCCCGGTTGGGGTGCGATGCTGACGACCGCGACCCTCGCGGCCGTGCTGGCCGGCGGCGTCGGTGGCATCGCCGGGGGCTGGCTCGGCGCCAACGACTACCTCAACTTCGGGCCCAACGGGTACTCCGCCCCCGCGCCGAGTCCCGGCGCCGGCGCCACCGACCGTCCGGAGGGCTCCATCGCCAACATCTCCGCCCGCGCGCTCCCGAGCGTGGTGACCATCTATGTCGAGGGACAGGGTGGCCGCGGGTCCGGGTCCGGCTGGGCCTTCGACGAGCAGGGCCACATCGTGACCAACAACCACGTCATCGAGGCAGCAGTCGACGGCGGCGAGGTCGTCGTCCAGACCGCCGACGGCCAGCGCCACGACGCCACGATCGTGGGGCGCGACGCCTCCTATGACCTCGCCGTGCTCGAGGTGAGCGGCGTCACCCTCGACCCGCTGCCGTTGGGCAGCTCGGACCAAGTGCGGGTCGGCGACGGCGTCATCGCCGTCGGCGCCCCACTCGGACTCGACTCGACCGTCACGTCCGGCATCATCAGCGCACTGAACCGGCCGGTCAGCCCCGGTGGCGGTGAGCAGCAGTCGTTCATCAACGCCATCCAGACCGACGCCGCGATCAACCCCGGCAACAGCGGGGGACCGCTGCTCAACATGGACGGCCAGGTCATCGGCGTGAACAGCGCCATCGCGTCGACGGCCGCGGTCGGTGGCGGCACGAGCGGCAACATCGGCGTGGGCTTCGCCATCCCGAGCGACCAGGTCGCCAAGACGGTCGAGCAGCTCATCCGCACCGGAGTCGCGGAGCACCCGATCATCGGGGTCATCCTCGACCGGCAGTACCAGGGTGAGGGTGTCAAGATCCTCGGTGAAGGTGAGGCCGACCAGCCGTCGGTCACCCCGAACGGGCCGGCCGACCAGGCCGGGCTGCAGCCGGACGATGTCATCCTGGAGTTCGAAGGCCGACCCATGACCACCCCGGACGAGCTCGTGGTCGCCATCCGCTCCAAGAGCGTCGGTGACGAGGTCTCGCTGAAGGTGCAGCGGGGCTCGGCCGAGCTGGATGTCACAATGACACTGCAAGGTCGTTCCGCCGACTCGTAGCCCCACCCGGCCGCGGTCGCGGCGGGCGATGTCAGCCCCACCCACGCGAAAGTCGGTCGTCCATGCTCGGAATCAACGGCGGAGAGATCCTCCTGCTGATTCTGATCGCCATCCTCGTGCTGGGTCCGACGCGGATGCCGGAGTACGCCGCCAAGCTCGCGCGGGGGATCCGGCAGCTGCGGGTGATGGCCGAGGGCGCCAAAGGCCAGCTCAAGGAGCAGCTCGGGCCGGACTACGAGGAGATCAACTGGCGGCAGTACGACCCCCGGCAGTACGACCCACGGCGTATCGTGCGACAGGCGCTCGTCGAACCTCTCGAGGACGCCGCGGCCCCGGTCCGCGATGCCGCCGCCGGGGTTGGGGCGGCTGCTGCCGGCGGTGGAGCCGCGGCCGCGGCGGTCGGACGGCGCGCGCCCGAGCCGGTGGCGGCCGAGGACCTGGACCCGACGAGCTACGACCCGAACCGCCCGACTCCGTGGGATACGGACGCGACCTAGGCAGGCCTGCGTTCGGTGAGTTCGGCGC
>JBAUUB010000089.1:0-12596 GCA_049582485.1 Dermatophilaceae bacterium | reverse complement strand
GTATGGACATCGACGACTTCGCGCCCAACCTGTCGTTGTTCTTCTCCAACGGGATGGACGCCGAGTACACGGTCATCGGCCGGGTCGCCCGCCGGATCTGGGCGGTGGCGATGCGGGAACGGTACGGCGCCAACGAACGCTCACAGAAGCTGAAGTACCACGTCCAGACGTCGGGGCGCTCGCTGCACGCTCAGGAGATGGACTTCAACGACATCCGCACCACCCTCCAGGCCCTGTGCGCTCTGTACGACAACGCCAACTCGCTGCACACGAACGCCTACGACGAGGCCATCACCACCCCGAGCGCCCACTCCGTGCGGCGGGCCCTGGCGATCCAGATGATCATCGACGCCGAGTGGGGCCTGTCGATGAACGAGAACCCACTGCAGGGCTCGTTCATCGTCGAGCAGCTGACCGACCTCGTCGAGGAGGCCGTGCTCCAGGAGTTCGACCGGATCGCCGAGCGTGGCGGGGTGCTCGGTGCGATGGAGACCGGCTACCAGCGTGGCCGGATCCAGGACGAGTCGATGCTGTACGAGCAGCGTAAGCACGACGGGTCGTTGCCGATCATCGGCGTGAACACCTTCCTCGGCGACGACGCGGAAGGCGCCCCCACCGAGGTCGAGCTGGCGCGCGGCACCGAGGACGAGAAGCAGTCCCAGCTGGCCCGTCTGGCCGCGTTCCACGAGCGCAACCGTGAGGAGGCGCCCGCAGCGCTGGAGCGCCTCCGAGAGGCGGCCACCTCGGGCGGCAACGTCTTCGAGGCCCTCATGGACGCGGTTCGCTACTGCTCGCTCGGGCAGATCAGCGAGGCGTTCTTCGAGGTCGGAGGCCAGTACCGCCGCAACGTGTGATCGCT
The DNA here is from genome assembly GCA_049582485.1 of Dermatophilaceae bacterium. Classification (GTDB taxonomy): domain Bacteria; phylum Actinomycetota; class Actinomycetes; order Actinomycetales; family Dermatophilaceae; genus F2B08. The sequence continues at coordinate 11,737 of JBAUUB010000089.1, read as the reverse complement.
GCTCAGCCTGCTCGCGCCGCCAGCGCGCGAGAGATCCGGCCGACCGCCTCGGTGATGATGTCAGCGGAGGTGGCCAGGTTGAGCCGCACGTGGCCGACCCCGGCCGGCCCGTAGTTGGTTCCCTCGCCCAAGGCCACCCGTGCCGTCGAGAGGAGGGTATGCGCGGGCCGGCTCCCGAGGGCCAGCCCGCTGACGTCGAGCCACGCCAGATACGTAGCCTCGGGCGACCCCCAGCGCACGTCGGGGATGTGCTCCGAGATCAGCCGCCGGAGCAGCTCGCGGTTCTCAGCCAGCTCGTCCCGGACCCCGTCCAGCCAGGCTCCACCGTCGGAGTATGCGACGGTGTGGGCGCGGACGGCGACATGGCTGGCTGCGTACGAGACCACGGGGTGCAGGTGGCCCAGGACGTCGCGGGCCGCAGGTCCGGCTGTGACGAGTCCTGCCTTCAGCCCGGCCAGGTTGAACGCCTTGGACGGCGAGGTCGCCGTGAGACCTCGAGGATCCACGCTGAGGTAGGGCACGAATGCGCCCGTGTCGAGACAGAGCGGGGCGTGGATCTCGTCACTGAGGACGCGGACGCCGTGCCGACCGGCGATGTCGCGCAGCCCTTCGAGCTCGGCGCGGGTCGGCACCGTTCCCGTGGGGTTCTGGGGGTTGCACAGCCAGTACACGCAGGGAACGCCCGCACGCGCGCTCGCGGCGAAGGCCGCCTCGAGGGCATCGAGGTCGAGCCGGTGACGGGCGGTCAGGGGAATGCGGGTGATGTCTCGGCGGATCGCTGCAGCGTGCAGGGCGAAGGCGTCGTAGACGGGGTCGTCAATGATGACGTGGCCGCCGTCGGGCAACAGGATGCGCGTCAGTTCCTCCATGCCCACCATGACGTCCGCGACGACCCGGACGTCCGCCGTGTCGACGGACCAGTGCCACCGCGCCCGCGCGAAGCGCGCGAACGCCTCGACGTACGGTTCGGGCCAGGCATAGCCGGTGTCCCCGCGCTCGAGCAGAGCGGTCACCTCGGCGACCACCGGCGGAGCCAGCACGGCGTCCATCTCCGCCACCCACAGCGGGAGGACATCGGGTGGGAAGGCCCGCCACTTCACGCTGGTTCGGAGGCGGTTGGTCGCGAGGTCGGCGCCGAGGATCCGCATATCGGAGGAGGCTATCGGGCGTCCGCGGCGTGCGAGCCGCTGCCCTGGGTGCCTCTCGCATACAGTGAGGGCGTGGTTGCACGCGAGACCGGGGAGCACGGCGCGGCGGGGCTGGTCTCCGACCGCGTGCTGACCGTGCCCAACGTGCTCAGTGTGGCGCGCCTGATCGGGGTCCCCGTCTTCCTCTGGGCCATCCTGAGCGAGCGGGATGTGCTGGCACTGGTCGTGCTCGGCTTCTCGGGTGCGACAGACTACCTCGACGGCAAGATCGCCAGGTCCATGGGTCTGGAGTCCCGGCTCGGTCAGCTCCTGGACCCCATCGCCGACCGGCTCTACATCCTCACGACCATCCTCGGCCTGGCCTGGCGCGACATCATCCCCTGGTGGCTGGTCGCCGTGCTCGTCGCGCGCGAGGTCTTCATGGCCGGGGTCGTGCTCCGCGTTCGTTCGCTGGGTCAGATCGGGCTCCCGGTCCACTTCGTCGGCAAAGCGGCGACGTTCAACCTGCTCTATGCCTTCCCCGTACTGCTGCTGGCGCAGATCAGTGAGCCGCTCCGCTCCTGGGCCGAGCCGCTGGGGTGGGCATTCGTGTGGTGGGGGACTGCGTTGTACTGGCTCGCCGCATACATCTACGTCCTTCAGCTCCGTGACCTGCGGGAGTACCGTGAGCGCGCGTCCCCGGCAGGACATCACGCATGACCGTCGGCACCGAGCGGCCACGCGACGCGTCGATGTCGCTGATCAACGAGATCCTGCACCGGCCGATCGACCCGGGGTACGCCGCCGCCGCACAACGGCGGGTCCGGGAAGGCGACGCCGCCGCACCCCGGCCATCCGGCGCTCTCGCCGTCGTCACCCTGCTCGTCATCGGCCTCGTGTTCGGGGTGTCAGCGCGCACGCTGGGCGCGCGGGAGACCGAGCGCAGCGCGGCGCGCGCCGAGCTGATCGCGCAGATCGAGGCACGGCAGGACCGCGTCGATGCGAACGACGCACGCGTGAGCGAGCTGCAGGCCGAGGTGGCTCTGGCGCAGGAGCAGATCCTGCGCGACACGGCCGGTCCGGCCGCCGCCGGTATCACGTCGGGCCTGCTCGCCACCGTGGGCGCCGTTCCTGTACAGGGACCGGGTCTCGTGATCACGGTCGACGACGCACCGTTCGACGACTCCACCGACCCAGCCGCTCGCAACGAGGGACGGGTCCTCTCCCGCGATCTCCAGATCGTCGTCAACGCGCTGTGGGCGGCCGGGGCGGAAGCGATCGACGTCGGAGGACAGCGGCTGACGAGCCGGTCGGCCATCCGGTTCGCCGGGGAGGCCATCCTCGTCAACTACCGACCTCTGCCGCGGCCGTACGTCATCCGGGCCATCGGTGACCCCGACCGGCTCGAGGCCCAGTTCACCGCCGGGGACGGTGGTGCGTACCTCAAGGCGCTCAGCGACAACTTCGGCATCAGGGCAACCGTGCTCACCGAGGAGGAGATCACGATGGAGAGCGCGTCCGCGCTGGGCGTGCAGAACGCCGCCCCCCGGCCGACAGGAGCACGGGAGTGATTCCCGCCATCGCCCTGATAGTCGGCCTGATCATCGGTCTGGTCCTCGACCCGAGTGTGCCGGTGTGGATGCAGCCCTACCTGCCCATCGCCGTCATCGCGGCTCTGGACGCCGTCTTCGGTGCTCTGCGCGCCGTCCTCGACGGGATCTTCGACGACAAGGTCTTCGTCATCAGTTTTCTCTCCAACGTGGTCGTCGCAGCCCTGATCGTCTTCATCGGCGACCAGCTCGGTGTCGGCTCGCAGCTCTCGACCGGGGTCGTCGTCGTTCTCGGCATCCGAATCTTCTCCAACGTCGCATCGATCCGACGCCATCTGTTCCATGCGTGATGACATGCCCGGCAACGACATGCCCGACACCCCCGAGCGCGACGGCTCGGTGCCCTCACCTGACCCCGAATCGGCCTCCACCGAGACGCCGAAGCCCGAATCGCCCGCGCGAGAGCCGGTGACCGGTCGGGCGGCATGGCGCCGCCTTGGGCTCATGGGTCGTCCACGCGCGACCCGGGCAAACCTGATCGTGGGTCTGCTCGCTCTCGCACTCGGCTTCGCGATCGCGGCGCAGGTCCGCCAGACCGACCTCGAGGGTCTGGCCAACCTGCGCGAGGACGAGCTCGTTCGCATCCTCGACAACGTGACGCAGGAGAACTCCCGTCTCTCAGGGGAGATCCGCGAGCTGGAGCAGACCCGCAGCCAGCTCGCCGCGGGTGCCACCTCGGAGGAGGCCAGGGCTGCGGCGCAGGCCCGTCTGGACTCGATCCAGGTGCTCTCCGGCACGGTGGCCGCGACCGGTCCCGGAATCGTGCTCACCATCACCGATCCCGAGAGCCGGGTCAGCGCCGCGCTCCTGCTCGACACGCTGCAGGAACTGCGGGACGCCGGCGCCGAAGCGGTCGAGATCAACGGCGTCCGGGTCGTCGCATCGACGTACTTCACCGACCTCGACGACGGGGTGGCGGTCTCGGGCCAGCCGATCCGCCCGCCGTACGTCGTCCGCGCGATCGGCGACCCGCCCACCATGGCGGCGGCGATGGACATCCCCGGCGGTGTCAGCGAGTCGGTTCGGCGGCTGAACGCGGACGCCACCATCGACCAGCGCGATAGCCTCGACATCACCTCGTTGCACAGTCCCACCACCCCTCAGTACGCTCAGCCCGTCCCGAGCCCGGCCTCGTGACCGTGCGGTTCGTCAGCGACTCGTGACCGCGGGCGTGAGTCCATCCCGTCAGCACCTACGTGGCACCATCGACAGCAAGGAGCAGTGATGAGTGAGATCCCCGCCGACCTGCGCTACACGGCTGAGCACGAGTGGGTCAAGGACCAGGGCGACGGTGTCGTGCGGGTGGGCATCACCGCGTACGCCGCCGAGGCGCTCGGTGACGTCGTCTACATCAGTCTTCCCACCGTGGGCGCGACCGTCACCGCGGGCGAGGCCTGCGGGGAGGTGGAGTCGACGAAGTCCGTGAGCGATCTGTACGCCCCCGCCGACGGCGAGATCGTCGGCGTGAACGACACCCTCGACTCGACCCCCGAGTCGGTGAACATGGATCCGTACGGTGAGGGATGGATGTACGACCTGCGACTCGCGGATGAGGCGGCTCCTGCGGCGATGCTCGACGCCGAGGGCTACTCGGCGATTCTCGACTAACGAGCCGAATACCCAGGTCAACGTCTACGATGCTTCAGTGGAGGACGAGATGAGTGAGAAGCCCGGGGCTGAGGACAGCCCGATGACCGAGTCGCGTGAGTCGACGACGATGCGCTTTCCCAGCGTGGGAGGGGCCGATATCGAAGCGACCGAGTCGGACCATGTCCTGACCCGGGCCGACCAGGCCACTGTCGACGCGCTCCGGCCCGGCACCGCGCTGCTCGTTGTGCTGCGCGGCCCGAACACGGGCGCGCGCTTCCTCCTCGATGACGCCTCTGTGTCCTCCGGACGGCACCCGGACTCCGACATCTTCCTCGATGACGTGACGGTGTCGCGCAAGCACGCCGTCTTCACCCGGGAAGGCGACTCCTTCTCCGTCCGGGACGTCGGTTCGCTCAACGGCACCTACGTCAACCGCGAACGTATCGACGAGGCGGTTCTGCACACCGGCGACGAGGTCCAGATCGGCAAGTTCCGCCTCGTCTTCTATGCCGGCCGGGCCGACTCCTAGATCCGCGCGGCGCGAGTCCACGCGGCTGACCATCGGCAAGGTCATCGCCCGGCTGCGCCCCGAGTTTCCCGACCTCTCGGTCTCCAAGGTCCGCTTCCTCGAGGCGGAGGGCCTGCTGACACCCACCCGGACCGGCTCCGGCTACCGGACCTATACCGACCATGACATCGAACGGCTCCGCTACATCCTCGCGGCCCAGCGCGACCACTTCTGGCCACTGCGGGTCATCCGCGACGCTCTCGAGGCTCTGGACAAGGGTGAGGCGGCGGCCCGGCCGGAGGCGCCACCTCGCCCGCTGCGACTGACCGCCGAAGATCTCGCCGCGGCCGCCGGGGCGGAGGACTCACTCGTCGAGTCGCTCGTGCTCATGGGGGTCATCGGCGGGAACACGATCGGGCGCTTCACCGCCGAGGACCTCCAGATCCTCCAGTCCGTCGTGTGGCTGCAGCAGTTCGGTCTCGAGCCACGCCACCTGCGTCCCTTCAAGGCGACGGCGGACAGAGAGGTCGGCCTGATCGAACAGATGCTCGCCCCGAGCGCCAGAGGTGGTCGTCAGGCGCGGGCAGGACAGATCGCGCGACACCTGCAGACCATCCACGCGGCCCTCGTGAGCAAGGGTCTCGGTGGGGTGCTCTCCACGGGGTCCCAGGGGAGTACCGTGGAGGAATGAAGCCGCTGGAGGTCATGGGCGTCCGCGTCGAGATGCCGACGAACCAACCGATCGTCCTGCTGCGGGAGCGTGACGGCGACAGGTACCTGCCGATCTGGATCGGCGCTGCCGAGGCGACCGCGATCGCCTATGTCCAGCAGGGCGTCGAGCCGCCCCGACCCCTGACTCACGACCTGATCGTCAACGTCCTCGCCGAGCTCGGACACGAGGTGTCGGCCGTGCGGATCGACGACCTCGTCGACGGCGTCTTCTTCGCCACGCTGGTCATCGACGGAGGGGTGGAGATCTCCGCGCGCCCATCCGACGCGATCGCCATCGCCCTGCGCGTCGGCGCACCTGTTCTCGGCAGCCAGTCGGTCCTCGACGACGCGGGTGTGCACATGCCCGAGGAGCAGGAGGACGACGTGGAGGCCTTCAAGGACTTCCTCGAGTCCGTCACTCCCGAGGACTTCGTCGAGCATGCCGGAGATGAAGGCGAGCCCGGTGACGAGTCCGACGACGCTCCGCGTGGGTGATTGACGCCATGGCGAGGCTGGCCGTACCGTCTGGAACAGACAGCACTGTGACAGGTGTGACATGTGTGACCGATGAGGAGCGCCGATGAGCACGGCCGAGCAGCCGACACGTCCCACCACGGTGCCGGTGGGCTCCCAAGGCGTCCTCTTCGATGCGGGCGGCACCGAGCTCAGCGAGGAGACCGGCTACCGGGGTCCGGCGGCCTGCAAGGCCGCCGGCATCACCTACCGCCAGCTCGACTACTGGGCCCGCACCGGACTCGTCGAGCCGAGTGTCCGGTCCGCGACCGGGTCCGGAAGCCAGCGGCTGTACGGCTTCCGGGACATCCTGGTTCTCAAGGTCGTCAAGCGGCTGCTGGACACCGGGGTGTCGTTGCAGCAGATCCGGCTGGCCATCACCTCGCTGCGTCAGGCGGGGGTCGAGGAGCTGTCGGGCATCACGCTCATGAGCGATGGCGCGACCGTCTACGAGTGCACCTCCGCCGACGAGATCGTCGACCTTCTCGCCGGGGGGCAGGGAGTCTTCGGCATCGCGCTGGGCAAGGTCTGGCGCGAGGTCGAGGGTGAGCTCGCCGAGCTCCCGAGCGAACGTCCCGAGGACGACGCGCCGGCCGCCCACCCGGGCGACGAGCTGAGCGCGCGCCGCGCTGCCCGACTCGCCTGAGGTCGTCAGGGTCGCACCACGTCCACCCTGTGACGTCCCCGTGGCGCGGACGACGAGACGACACGTGCGGTAACCTGATGCCCGCTGCTCACACCGTGTGGGAGAGACCCCGGTCATGACCGGGGCGCCGAAGGGGCAAACCTCCCCGGAACCTCTCAGGCGCAAGGGACCGCACGGGTCAGGCACCTCTGGAGCCCACCGACGGGCGACAGAGGGGGAGGCATACCCCGGCGCGCTCGCCGAGCGCATCGCGACAGCAGGAGTGCCTCTGTGACCAGGTCCGTCCCGTCCCGTCCCGTCTCCGCCTTCGCCGACCGACACATCGGACCTCGGGACGAGGACCTCGCGGTGATGCTCGAGCGGGTCGGCCATGCGTCTCTCGATGCCCTGACGGACGCTGCTGTGCCGGCCCGGATCGCGGACCGCCCCCACCTGACGATCGAGGCGGCCGCTTCGGAACACGCGGTGCTCGACGAGCTGCGCTCCTTCGCCCGGGACAACCGGGTCACCACGTCGATGATCGGGATGGGGTACTACGGCACGATCCTTCCGCCGGTCATCCAGCGCAACGTCCTGGAGAGCCCCGGCTGGTACACCGCCTACACCCCCTACCAACCCGAGATCTCGCAGGGCCGACTCGAGGCGCTCCTAAACTTCCAGACGGTGGTCTCGGACCTCACCGCCCTCCCGACGGCGGGAGCCTCACTGCTCGACGAGGGCACCGCGGCCGCCGAGGCGATGACGCTGATGCGCCGCGGCAGCAAGGTCGCCGACGACGCGGTCCTCCTGCTCGACACCGAGCTGTTCCCCCAGACCCGCGCCGTCATCGAGACCCGCGCCCGGGCGCTCGGGCTGACCGTCCACGTCGCTGACCTGACGACGGTCGGCGATGAGGATGCTCTGCGTTCGGCGGCCTCCGGGAACGACGTCTTCGGTGTGATCGTGCAGTACCCCTCGGGTGACGGCCGGATCCACGACTGGTCCGCCCTGACCGGTGCCGCACACGCCGCCGGTGCACTGGTCACGGCCGCGTGCGACCTGCTCGCTCTCACTCTCCTCACCCCGCCGGGGGAGTGGGGTGCGGACGTCGCCGTCGGCAGCACCCAACGGTTCGGGGTGCCCATGGGGTTCGGGGGGCCGCACGCCGGATACATGAGCGTCCGAGCGGGCCTGGAGCGCACGATGCCCGGACGTCTGGTCGGCGTCTCCGTCGACGCGGCCGGGGCCCCCGCATACCGCCTCGCCCTGCAGACCCGGGAGCAGCACATCCGGCGGGAGCGGGCGACGTCGAACATCTGCACCGCGCAGGTGCTTCTCGCCGTCATCGCCGGCATGTATGCGGTCTACCACGGACCCGAGGGGCTGCGACACATCGCGGAGACGGTCCACGGAAGAACGCAAGCACTGGCTGATGCCTTGCGAGCGGGAGGGCAGGATGTCCGAGAGGGGACGTTCTTCGACACCCTGACCCTCAGCGTCCCGGGGCGGGCTGACGAGGTCGTGTCCGCCGCCCTGGATCGCGGGATCACGGTATGGCGCGCGAGCGCCGACGAGGTCCGACTCAGCGTCGACGAGACCACCACCGACGAGCACCTGCGGCTCCTCGCCCAGGCGTTCGGGGTCGACGACCCGCCGAGCGCTACTCCGGTGGCAGTCACGGGCGCCCTGGCCCGCAGCGGTGACTACCTCACTCATCCCACGTTCCACTCGTATCGGAGCGAAACAGCGATGCTGCGGTACCTGCGGCGGCTCAGCGACCGGGACTTCGCCCTCGACCGCGGCATGATCCCGCTCGGATCGTGCACGATGAAGCTCAACGCGACGACCGAGATGATTCCGATCACCTGGCCCGAGTTCGCGCACCTGCACCCGTTCTCCCCGCGCGAGCACAGCGCCGGGATCCGGCGACTGATCGCCGAGCTCGAGGCGTGGCTGTGTGAGATCACCGGCTACGACGCCGTCAGCCTGCAGCCCAACGCGGGCAGCCAGGGCGAGCTGGCCGGACTGATGGCCATCCGCGCCTACCACCGCGCCAACGGCGACGATGAGCGCGACGTCTGCCTCATCCCGGCCAGCGCGCACGGGACGAACGCCGCTAGTGCGGTCATGGCCGGCCTGCGGGTCGTGGTCGTCGCCACCGGACCCGGTGGTGACATCGACCTTGCCGACCTCGAGTCCAAGATCGAGACCCATGGGGAGCGGCTCGCGGCCATCATGGTGACCTACCCCTCGACGCACGGCGTCTTCGAGGACACCATCAGCGACCTGTGCGAGAAGGTGCACGCCGCCGGCGGACAGGTGTACGTCGACGGGGCGAACCTCAACGCCCTGGTCGGGTTGGCGCGCCCGGGCCGGTTCGGAGCCGACGTCTCGCACCTGAACCTGCACAAGACGTTCTGCATCCCGCACGGGGGAGGAGGGCCCGGTGTCGGTCCGGTCGGTGTCCGTGAGCACCTCGCCCCGTTCCTGCCGAACCATCCCCTCACCGGCGACGGTCCCGCCTCGGGTGTCGGTCCGGTGGCCGCGGCCCCGTTCGGCTCGGCGAGCATCCTGCCCATCTCGTGGACCTACATCCGGCTGATGGGGGCCGCGGGGCTGCGTAAGGCGAGCCAGGTCGCCATCCTCGGTGCCAACTACGTCGCGGCGCGGCTGGCGGACTCGTACCCAATCCTTTACACCGGGGAGAACGGACTCGTCGCCCACGAGTGCATCCTCGACGTCCGACCGATCACCAAGGCCAGCGGCGTCACCGTCGATGACATCGCCAAGCGGCTCATCGACTATGGGTTCCACGCTCCGACCATGTCGTTCCCGGTGGCCGGCACGCTCATGGTGGAGCCCACCGAGAGCGAGGATCTCGGCGAACTGGACCGCTTCTGCGACGCGATGATCGCGATCCGGGCCGAGATCGCGGCGGTGGAGCGCACCGAGGTCACAGCCGCCGACAGTGTGCTGCGCCACGCTCCGCACACCAGCGCGAGCCTTGCCGCTGAGTGGGCGCACCCCTACGACCGCGAGTCGGCTGCCTTCCCGACCGGGGTCTCCAGTGCGGACAAGTACTGGCCGCCCGTCGGACGCATCGACGGAGCGTACGGTGACCGGCACCTGGTCTGCTCCTGCCCCTCGCCGGAGGCCTTCGAGGAGTGAGGTCGCCGGTGCCGCCGCACCGGTCGGGGACGGCAGGGACCGCCGTCGGTGACCTATGCGCCGGCGCGCACCTCGACCGCTGAGCCCGAGGCGGACTTGGTCACGACGACCTGATGGCTGATGCGGGCGCGGAGGTCGCCGACGTGGGAGACAACGCCGACGGCGCGGCCTCCCTCGCGCAGTCCGTCCAGGACGCCCAGGACCTGCTCGAGTGAATCGTCGTCGAGGCTGCCGAAGCCCTCGTCGACGAACAGCGTGCCGAGGTCGACGCCACCGCTCTCCTCGCGCACCGCGTCGGCCAATCCGAGGGCGAGGGCGAGGGAGACCATGAACGACTCGCCCCCCGAGAGTGACGCCGTTGCGCGTGCCCGTCCGGTCCACTGGTCGAGCACCCGCAGGTCCAGGCCGCTCCGGCCGGACCCCGCGACCCGTGCGTCGCTGTGCTCGAGCAGGTATCGTCCGGCATCCATCCGGACCAGGCGCTCGTTGGCCAGCGCGACGACCTTCTCAAGTCGAGCCGCCAGAACGTAAGACGAGAGCCGCATGCGGAGCACGTTGCCCCCGCCCACGCCCGACACCGCGTCCGCGAGGTCCTTGACCTGCGCGGCCCGGATGCGGGCCGATCCCAGCCGGTCGACCAGGTCGGTCAGTGGCCCCTGGATGGACCGCAGCACGCCGAGCCGGGTCTCGGCAGCCGTATGCGCTGACTGGGCCTCACGCACGGCCCGGCGAGCCCTGATCTCGGCCTGCTCCAAGCCCTCCAGATCAGGAGGGCCGATGGTGAGGGCCGCGGTGACGGCCGGATCGGACAACACGGCTTCGGTGACCGCAAGGGTCTGCTCGTGCTCGGCGATCGTGGCGCGGTGCCGGTCCAGTGCGGCCGGCTCGCACCGAGCGGCACGCACGTCGTCGAGGCCGTCGAACCCCCGTGCGGCGGCGGCACGCCGGGCGGCGCCCTCCCGGTCGAGCCTGCGGGCGCGCGCGTCGACAAGGGCGGCGTGACACGCGCTCAGCCGCTCGAGCGCCACCGCGTAGGACCGGTGCGAGCGGACGACCGCTTCGATGTCGTCGTGCGCTCCCGGGGTGGGCCCGCACGGGCAACCGTCGTGGTCGGCAGCTCTCGCGGCGAGCCGCCTGACCAGCTGGTCGCGCGCGGATGTCGCGGACTGCACCGAGGACGCCGCAGCGGTCGCAGCCGTGGAACAGTCCGCCACCCGGGCGGCTGCCGCCGTGGTTGCGGCCCGGACCGCGTCGAGGCGCTCCTCGAGCAGACCGATCTCCTCCATGGCCCGGCCGGCGCGATCGATCGTGGCGACGAGCTCGTCCCTGCGCCGGCCCAGCTCGGCCGGGTCGGCCTCGAGGTCCGGGCCGAGCCGGTCCGCCAGCGACTCCTCACGGGCAACCTCTGCGGCGGCACGTCGGTCGAGCTCGCTCACCTGGGTGCGCAGGGTCTCCAGCCGGGACTCGGCCTCGAGGATCTCGTCGGCGTCGACGAGGGCCCCACCTGTCGCCGGATCGGGGTGGGCGGTGCTGCCGCAGACGGAGCACGGCTCACCGGGCGACAGGGACGTCGCCAGCTCGCCCGCCATCCCGTCGAGGCGTCGCTGGCGGAGGTCGATGAGGGTCTGCTGTGCGATGAGAAGCCGCTCACGCGCCGCCAGCAGCAGGGACGTCGTCTCGGCACGGATACGGCGGAGCCGGCCCAGCTCGTCGAGCAGGCCGAGCCGCTCGCCAAGGGCGGTGTGCTCCCGAACGGCCGTATCCAGCGTGGTCGGTGTGTCACCGAGCTCGCGGAGTCGACGCTCGACGGCGAGGGCCGAGGCCCGGGCACTCTCGGCCTGGTCGGCTGCTGCGTCGAGGGCAGCCTGGGCGGAGGTCGCCGTCG
>JBAUUB010000088.1:0-19110 GCA_049582485.1 Dermatophilaceae bacterium | reverse complement strand
GAGCACCCCGACGCGGCGGAGGAGCCGGTCGAGTTCTCCCGCCGGATGGCCCAGGCGATCTCGCACGAGCTGACCAGGCTGACGAGGATGGAGCCGGAGGCCCGGATGGCCGCCCGGCACGACCGGTACCGCGGACTCTGAGGACGTGCGGCGCGGATCCGTCCACGCCCGAACGGGAAACCCAACACGCCCGAGCCGCGACTCTCCCCACTCTCGTCGACCCACGCACCCGAACTGCGACCGAGCCCGTGCAATTGCGAGGGTGAGTCGCAGTTCGGGTGCCTCACCCCACGCGGGGTCAGCGGCTCCGAACCTCCACCGCGTCCTCGGCCCGCACCGGTGCCGCCACCGCCGGGCGCTCGGCGCGCTGTTCGTGGATGGCCAGTGCCACCACGGTGACGAGGACGATGACGAAGCCCAGCCACTGGGTCGGCGTCGGACGGGCCCCGAAGGCCATGACACCGATGACGGCGGCGGTCAGCGGAAAGGCGAGCTCGGCCATCGTCGCCCGGGATGCCGGAGTGCGGCCGAGCGCGAGGTAGTACAGGACGAGTGCGAGCAGTCCGGGGACGATGGCGAGGAGCACGAGGGTGGGAGCCACGCTCCACGGCAGTGCGACAGAGGTTCCGGTCAGTCCGGCGATGAGTGCGAGCGTCACCAGCCCGACGGTGAACCGGAGCGCGGTGAGATCACGGAAACGGAGCTCGGCGCTCGCCAACCGGCCCAGGACCGTTCCGGCCGCCCACAACGCAGCCGCGCCGACGGCGAGCAGGGCCGCCTGGGCACCCGCCACCGTCACCCCGAGCGGGTCCGAGAAGGCGAGGAGCCACGCGCCGACGACCCCGGGGACGAGGAACAACGCGAAGCGCGGACGCAGCCGCTCGCCGAGGATGACCGTCGCGAGCAGGACCGCGATGAGCGGCTGGAGCTTCTGCAGCACCTGGGGGGTGATCGGGTCGCCGAGCCGGAACGCCGCGGTGAACAGGGTCGTCGCCAACGCCGACGACCCCGCACCGATGACCAGGACGGCGAGCTGTGTGCGCGCACTGGTCCGACGCAACCGCTGGGCGGCCGGAATCACCCAGGGGAGGACGAGGACCACGATGATGACGTGCTCCCAGAACACGATGGCGAGGGACGGGTAGTCCCGGGCGAGAGGTGATCGCCACAACGCGGACAGACCCCAGAGCGAGGCCGCCACGGCCACCAACCAGGTGCGGTCACCGCGGACGGTCATGCGCATACTCCTTGTCGACCAGGCAGGACGGACGGGACGATCCTGCCAGGCCGCTCACGAGGACGCCGCACCGACCCGGCGGAACTACCCCTTGGTGGAGCCGAGGGTCAGACCCGACACGAACTGCTTCTGCAGTACGAAGAACACGATGAGCACCGGGAGCGCGACGATGATCGAGCCGGCCGCGACGAGGTTGGTGTCCACGAAGAACTGACCGCGCAGGTTGTTCAGCGCGGAGGTGACCGGGAACTTGTCGCCTCGCGAAAGGAGCACGGTCGCCCAGAAGAACTCGTTGTAGATCCAGGTCACCTGCAGGGTCGCCAGGGCCGCCAGGGCCGGTCGCACCAGCGGCATGGTCAGCTGCCAGTACTGCCGCCAGATGCTCGCCCCGTCGATCTCGGCCGACTCGTAGATCTCCTTGGGGATCGTCTTCATGTAGTTGCTCAGCACGAAGGCGCAGAAGCCGAGCTGGAAGGCGGTGTTGACGAGGATCAGGGCCCAGAAGCTGTTGAGCATCGTGCCCGTGTCGCTCATGAACGTCGGCAGCGGGATCTCGCGGAACATGCGGAACACGGGGATGAGCAACGCCTGCGGTGGCAGGAGGTTCGCCGCGAGGAAGACACCCAGCATGACGAGGTTGAACCGGTAGCTGAACCGCGCGAGCACGAACGCGACGAGCGAGGACAGGAAGAGCGTGAGCAGGACGGCCGGGACAGTGATGTAGAGCGAGTTCTTGAAGTGCAGGCCGAAGTTGCCCTGTGTCCAGGCCTGTTGGTAGTTGTCCAGGGTCCAGCCGCCGAACGAGAGGTAGCCGTTGACCTGGGTGTAGTTGTAGTCCCGGAACGAGTTGACCAGCGCCCAGACGAGTGGGAAGAGCCAGAGCAGGGCCAGCACGAGCATGATGATCGTCGCGATCCGACCTCGCGGGCGGTTGATGACCCCGCCCTCGACCCGCTTGGCCGAAGACCGGGAGGACGGCTTGTCGGGGGTGGTCGCGGCCACCGGCGTCGCGGTACTCATGGCTGCCTCTCATCGGAGAACACCGCTCGAAGGTAGAGCGTGATGAAGACCGACGAGATGATCATCATGATCACCGCCAGGGCCGAGCCGAACCCGTACCTCGTGGCTTCACCGATGACGTTCTGACTGACCAGGGCCGCAATGATCTCGAGGCCGTTTCGACCCTTGTTGATGATCCAGACCAGGTCGAAGGCACGCAGTGACTCGATGACGACGATGACGATGACGATGAGGTTGATGGGCCGCATCACCGGGAAGATGATCGTGAAGAACGTCTTGACCTCGCTCGCTCCGTCGACGGCCGCGGCCTCCCGAAGCGAGACGTCGACCCCCTTCAGACCCGCCAGGTAGATGAGCATGATGTAGCCGGTATGCCGCCAGGCCGTGGCGAACAGCACCGACCACAGGTTGATGTTGGGGTCGCCGTACCAGTCGATCTGGGTGCCCAGGACCTGGTTCAGCAGCCCCTGGTCCCGTGAGTAGAACAGCTGCCAGATGAAGCCGATGAGGGCCAGCGACAGGACCACCGGCAGGTAGAAGGCCGTCTGGTAGAACCGGCTGCCTCGCATCTCACGGTCGAGGATGACCGCGAGGAACATGCCGAACAGGGTCGGGATGAAGAACAGGAAGACCAGCCAGATCAGGTTGTGTCGGATGGCGGGCCAGAAGGGCGGGTAGATCGTCGTGATGTCCCGGTAGTTCTGCAGCCCAACCCATTCGATCGTGCCGATCTGGAAGCCGTTCCACCGGGTGAAGGAGAGGTAGACGGACGCGAGCGCCGGGAGCCACACCAGCCAGAGGACCAGCACCAGGGGGATGATGATCATCGTCGCGACGACCAGGCGGTCGCGCGGCGCCAGTCTCCTCTTGCGTTGGCGGGAGGAGACCGGCGTCGTGGCGCTCATGAGGGGCAGTCCTGCCGGCTCAGCCGAGGATCGAGCGGGCCTGGTCGGCGATGGAGGTGAGGATGGAGTCGATGTCGTCCGGGTTCTGGAGGAACTCGCCGATCGCCGGGGCGATGACGGTGTTGGCGAGGTCGGCGTTGGTGTCGCGATCGAGGAACTGGGCGATCGAACCGGCCTGCTGGACGACCTCGACCGACTTCTTCTGCAGCTCGGAGTACGAGTCCGTGCTCGCGCCCTCGTTGGCGGCGATGAAGGGTGCCTCCGCCGCCGAGTTGGCCGCGTCGGCCGCAGCCGCCGTGCCGAGCCACGCTGCCATGGCCTTGCCCGCGTCGATGTCCTGCCCGCCTGCGGCGACACAGAACCCGTCGATGGGAGCGTCGAGAGCGTCGGAGCCGATCGCGGCATCGAGTTCGGGGAAGGTGAAGAAGTCCAGGTCCGCAGCGACCTCGGGGTCGACGCCGTCGACGACGAAGGAGCCGAGCAGGTACATGCCGCACTCGCCGTTGCCCATCGCGGTGGCCGCCTCCTGCCAGGTGCGACCGAGCGGGTCCTCCTGGTGGAACGGCAGCAGGTCACGCCAGGTCTCGAAGACGGTCTTGACCTGCGCGCTGTCCCAGGCCTCCTCGCCGCGGGTCAGGGCCATGTGGAAGTCGAAGCCGTTGAGGCGCATGTTGAGGATGTCGAAGGTGCCCATCGGCGCCCAGGCGTCCTTCGCGGCGAAGGCGAACGGCGTGATGCCCGCGCCCTGCATGTCGGTCATGAGCGACGTGAAGTCGTCGTAGGACTCCGGGACCGTCCAGCCGTTGTCGGCGAAGACGGACTTGCGGTAGAAGACCGCCCACGGGTAGTAGCTGACCGGCACGAAGTACTGGTTGCCGTCGGGCGCCGTCGAGGCCTGCTGGAAGGCTTCACCGAGGCCGTCGATCGGCCAGACGTCGCTGAGGTCCGCGAGCAGGCCGTTCTCGGCGAACTGGGCCATCCGGAAGCCGGCGAACCACGTGAAGACGTCGTCCGGCGTGCCCTGGAGGTAGGTGTTGATGCTCTCCTGGAAGGTGTTGTGGTCGACCGCGTTGAGGGAGACCTCGGCGCCGGTCTCCTCGGCGTAGGTGTTGGCCATTGCCTCGAGGCGGGTGAACGCCGGGCCGGAGCCGCGCGCCTCGTTGATGCCGAACTTGACGGAGCCGCCGCCACCGCCGCCGGAGGTCGCGCCGCCCGTGGCCGGTGCGTCCGAACCGCCACAGGCCGCGAGCAGGCTGCTGCTACCGAGGACGAGGCCCCCGAGGCCGGCCGCCCGCAGGATGTTGCGGCGGGTGGGTCCCGAGGTCGCCGCCAGCGAAGCCGGGAGAGACTGAGGGGGAAGGGACTTGGTCATGCGAGGGCCTCCTGGTGCCACGTCG
Organism: Dermatophilaceae bacterium; assembly: GCA_049582485.1. Classification (GTDB taxonomy): domain Bacteria; phylum Actinomycetota; class Actinomycetes; order Actinomycetales; family Dermatophilaceae; genus F2B08. The sequence goes on along the minus strand of JBAUUB010000088.1, from coordinate 14,551 downwards.
GTGTGGATCGGCTGCCGTCCGACTCGAGACTCGAGAAGCGCGACGTGCACAACGCACGAGATCGAACAGGATCAAACAGCGCACCGCCGATTCTTGACGTCCCGTACAGCCCTCGTCAAGGGTTTGTGGCCAAATCGTCACCTTTCAGACACCTGGACCACTCCCGAAGCGCACGGCGTGTTCGACTCCGTGTACGGATCTGCACGAACTTGTTGACTTGTCCTGGCTTCACCGCGACCCTTGTGCCATGCGCGCCTGGCCCAAGATCGCCTTCGGTGGCGACTACAACCCGGAGCAGTGGCCCCGCGAGGTCTGGGCCGAGGACGTCCGCCTCATGCAGGAGGCCGGGGTCAACGTCGTCACCCTCGGAGTCTTCTCCTGGGCGCAGCTCGAACCGCGACCCGGTGAGCTGAGGTTCGACTGGCTCGACGAGATCATCGACCTGCTGCACGCGGGTGGGATCGCCGTCGACCTCGCGACGGCCACGGCCTCCCCGCCCCCATGGCTGGCGCACCGCCATCCCGAGGTGCTGCCCGTCACCGCCGAGGGGACCACCCTCTGGACCGGTGGCCGGCAGGCCTACTGCCCGAGCTCCCCCGTCTACCGACGGCAGTCGCACCGCATCGTGCGAGCGCTGGCGGAGCGGTACGGGTCGCACCCGGCCGTCGTCATGTGGCACGTGAACAACGAGATCGGGTGCCACAACGTGCTCTGCTACTGCGACGAGAGTGCGCGCGCCTTCCGGCGCTGGCTGGAGCAGCGCTACGGGTCGGTCGAGGCGCTCAACGACGCGTGGGGCACCGCGTTCTGGTCGCAGCGCTACGACGACTTCGCCGAGATCCAGCCACCGCGCGCCGCGCCGGCGTTCGTCAACCCCACCCAGCAGCTCGACTTCCACCGGTTCTCCTCCGACGCAGCGCTCGCGATCTACCTCGGCGAGCGCGACATCCTCAAGGAGCTCACTCCGGATATCCCGGTGACGACGAACTTCATGGTGATGCCGCACGAGAGCGAGATGGACTACTTCAGGTGGGGCCCCGAGCTCGACGTCGTCGCCAACGACCACTACCTCACGGCCTCCGATCCGGAGAACCACCGCGGCTTGGCCTTCAGCTCCGACCTCGTCCGCGGCGTCGCCGGGGGCGACCCCTGGCTGCTCATGGAGACATCGACGAGCGCCGTGAACTGGCAGCCGCGCAACGTCGCCAAGCGTCCCGGCGAGCTGCTCCGTTCAGCCGTCCAGCACGTGGCCCGCGGTGCCGACGGCGTCCTGTTCTTCCAGTGGCGGGCATCGCGGGCGGGGGCGGAGAAGTTCCACAGCGGCCTGGTCCCCCACGCGGGCACCGACACCCGGCTCTGGCGCGAGGTGGTCGAACTCGGGCGGACGCTCTCCGCGATCAGCGAGGTGGCCGGCGCGCGGTCTCGCAACGAGGTGGCCGTTCTCTTCGACTGGCAGGCGTGGTGGGCGTGCGAGCTGGACGCCCATCCGAGCGAGGACATCGGCTACTGGGACACGGTCGAGTCGGCCCACCGCGCGCTGACGGACTGTGGCGTGGGGGTCGACGTCGTCCACCCGGAGACCGACCTGACCGGATACCGGGTCCTCGTCGTCCCGGTCCTCTACCTCGTGACCGACGCAGGCGCGGCGGCGGTGCGCGCTGCGGCCGAGTCCGGCGCACACGTCGTCATCACCTACTTCAGCGGCATCGTCGACGAGTCCGACCACATTCGGCTCGGAGGCTATCCCGGGGCGTTCCGCGAGATGCTCGGCATCGTCTCCGAGGAGTTCACACCCCTGCGGGAGCACGAGACCGTCTCGTTGAGTGACGGGTCGCGCGGGTCGGTCTGGGCCGAGGACGTTCGCAGCGTCGGAGCCGAGATCCTCGCGACGTTCGCCGACGGGCCGGTCCCCGGCGCACCCGCCATCACCCGCAACCGGGTGGGTGCCGGCTCGGCGACGTATCTGGCCACCCGTCTCGACCAGCGCGACCTCGACCGGCTCCTCGCCGAGATGGTCGCGGCCGCCGGGGTGCCGCGGGTCGCGGACGTCCCCCCGGGCGTGGAGGCGCTACGGCGTCACGCCGAGGACGGCAGGTCGTGGCTGTTCCTCGTCAACCACACGGACGAACCGGTCGAGGTCGCCTGCAGCGGCCACGACCTGGTCGCGGACCGGCAGGTGTCGGGGACGTATGCGCTGGCCGGCGGGGCGGTGGCCGTCCTGCGGGAGCAGAGGGGCTGAGCGACGTGCTCGCGACCCAACGGCAGTCGATGATCCTCGCCGAGCTCGACCGGACGGGTGCGGTCCGGGTCAGCCACCTCGCGGAGATGCTCGGTGTCTCGGACATGACCGTCCGCCGCGACCTCAAGGCGATGCAGCAGGCCGGCATGCTGATCAAGGTGCACGGCGGAGCCCGCGTTCGCCACGAGAAGTCGGCGGCGGAACCAGGCTTCGCGATCAAGAGCGAGCGCCAGCTGGCCGAGAAGGAGGCGATCGCCCGGGCCGCCGCCGCGATGGTCGAGCCGGGCTCCGCCATCGCGGTGTCCGCGGGCACGACCACGCACACGCTCGCGCGTCACCTCGGGCGGATCCCCGACCTGACCGTCATCACGAACTCGGCCAGGGTCGCCGAGGTGCTCGAGCAGGGGGGCTCGGACACGACGACGATCCTGCTCACCGGAGGGCAACGGACCCCCTCGGACGCACTCGTCGGTCCCCTCGCCGTGGCGGCCTGGCGCTCGCTCCATGTCGACACCTGCTTCCTGGGTGTCCACGGTATGCATCCCGAGACCGGCTTCACCACACCCAACCTCCTCGAGGCCGAGACCAACCGCGCCATGATCGACGCGGCGAGCCGCCTCGTCGTGGTCGCCGACTCGAGCAAGTGGGGCACGGTGGGGCTCACGACGATGGCCCAGCTGCACGAAGCCAACGTCATCGTCACCGACACGGCCATCGACGACGAGGCCGCCGCCATTCTGCGCAGCGAGATCGACGAGGTGATCGTCGTCGAGGCACAGGAGGGCACCCAGGCCGCGATCCGCTGAGCGGCCGTCGCTGGACGGGGTCCATCCCTGATGAGAGGGCGCGTCCGGGACACGTGCAGCACCTGCCCCGGTGAAGTCCGCCAACGATCGGGCCACCCTTCGGCAGATGATGCCAACGCCGCGAGCACGCGGGATCCATACAGTCGATGACCATGAGGGTTCTGCTCGCACTCGGCGGCAACGCCATGACCGCCGCCGACGGCAGCGCCACGCCCGCGGCGCAGATCGCCGCCATCACCGGTGCCATGGAGAGTGTCGCCGCCCTCATAGCCGAGGGTCATGAGGTCGTGCTCACCCACGGCAACGGTCCCCAGGTGGGCAACCTGCTCGTCAAGAACGAGATCGCCGCCGACGTCGTCCCGCCGGTCCCGCTCGACTGGTGCGGCGCCCAGACTCAGGGCACCATCGGCTTCGTCGCCATGGGGGCCCTCGAAAGCGCACTCGCCGCTCGCGGCATCGACAAGCGGGTCGCGGCCCTCGTCACGCGCACGCTCGTCGACGCGGACGACGCGGGCTTCAGCCACCCGACCAAGCCCGTCGGGCGCTACCTCGACCGGGAGCAGGCCGAGCGGATGATCGAGCACGGCCAGACCTGGGAGGACCGCGGCGAGCGCGGCTGGCGCCGGGTGGTCGCCTCCCCCGAGCCCCGCCAGGTCCTGGAGACCGAGACGATCCGGACCCTGGTCGACGCAGGCTATGTCGTCGTCGCGGCCGGCGGAGGCGGAATCCCCGTCGTCCGTGAGCACTCTGGCCGCGTGCGCGGCGTCGAGGCGGTCATCGACAAGGACCTCACCGCCGCGCTCCTCGCCGCCGGCCTCGGGGTCGACGCGCTGGTCATCGCGACCGACGTCGAGCACGCCATCCTCGACTACGGCACCGACCACGCCCGTCCGATCGAGCAGGTCACCGTCGCCCAGATGGACGGGTACGCCCAGGACGGCCAGTTCGCCTCCGGGTCGATGGGGCCGAAGGTCGAGGCGGCACTGCGCTTCGCACGCACCGGCGGCCGGAGCATCATCACCTCCCTGGACCGGATCGTCGAGGCCGTCGACGCCGGCTACGGCACCGTGATCTCACCCTCCGACTGACGCCACCGAACCGGACGAGAACCGGACCACTCCCGCACAGCCGAGCACCGCATACCGAATCGACCTGACACCCACCGACGGTGGATTCGCCAACAGAAAGGAAACCGCAGAACATGCCTGACGCAATCGAGGTCCGCAAGGTCCCGCTGCACTCCGTCTCCGACGCAAGCGAGCTCGGCACCCTCATCGACGACGGCGTCATGGAGGCCGACCGCGTCATCGCCATCATCGGCAAGACCGAGGGCAACGGCGGGGTCAACGACTACACCCGCATCATCGCCGACCGCGCCTTCCGGGAGATCCTCGTCGAGAAGGGCGCCGACCCGGCCAAGGTCAAGGAGATCCCGATCGTCTGGTCCGGCGGCACCGATGGCGTGATCAGCCCGCACGCGACGATCTTCGCGACCGTGGCGCCCGAGAAGGCCGAGCCGAGCGACGACCCGCGCCTCACCGTGGGCTTCGCGATGTCCGAGCCGCTGGCTCCCGAGGAGATCGGCTACACGCCGATGATCACCAAGGTCGCCGACGCGGTGAAGGTCGCCATGGAGCGCGCCGGCATCACCGACCCGGCCGACGTGCACTACGTGCAGACCAAGACGCCGCTCCTGACGATCCACACCATCCGCGACGCCAAGTCCCGCGGCCAGAAGGTCTGGACCGAGCACACCCACGAGTCGATGGACCTCTCCAACGGCTGCACCGCGCTCGGCATCGCCGTCGCCCTCGGCGAGATCGAGATGCCGAGCGACGAGGACGTCATGCACAACCGCGAGCTGTACTCCTCGGTCGCATCCTGCTCCTCCGGTGTCGAGCTCGACCAGGCCCAGGTCGTCGTGGTCGGCAATGCCCGCGGCGTGGGCGGGCGCTACCGCATCGGCCACTCGGTCATGCGCGACGCGCTCGACCAGGACGGCATCTGGGCCGCGATCAAGGACGCCGGACTCGACCTGCCCGAGCGGCCGCACACCAGCGACATCGACGGCCGCCTCGTCAACGTCTTCCTCAAGTGCGAGGCCTCGCTCGACGGCCAGGTGAACGGCCGCCGCAACGCCATGCTCGACGACTCCGACGTGCACTGGCACCGCCAGATCAAGTCGTGTGTCGGCGGCGTCACCGCGGCGGTCACGGGCGACCCGGCCGTGTTCGTCTCGGTCTCGGCCGCGCACCAGGGTCCGGAAGGCGGCGGTCCGGTCGCCGCGATCGTCGACCTCGGCGAAGGCGAGCCGACCGGGTACGTGGCCCCTCGCTTCCTCAAGCACGGCAAGATGTGGCACTGACGGGGCGCGGTCAGTAGCCGGCAGCGAGCCCGTCACAGCGGGTCTCGCTGCCGGCGACCCATCCACCCTCGGGACTGCGCCAGATCGCCTGTCCGCGCCCGAACCCGCCGTCCGCGCCCACCCGCACGGTGTGGCCGCGCCGGGTGAGCTCGTCCGCCGCGTGCTCGAGCCCGGGCTCGAGCATGACCACGTTGTCCTCGACCCGCCACCGCGGCGTGTCGAGCGACTGCTGCGGGTCGGCGCCGGCAACGGTCTGCAGGACGACCTGCACGTGCCCCTGAGCCTGCATGTGGCCACCCATGACGCCGAACGGCCCGACCGGTTCGCGCCGGCCGTCGTCGCTCTGACGCAGCAGGAAGCCCGGGATGATCGTGTGGAACGGCCGCCTGCCGGGGCGCAGCGCGTTCGGATGCCCCTCGTCCAGGACGAACCCGCTGCCGCGGTTCTGCAGCGCGATCCCCCAGCCCGGCACGACGACGCCGGAGCCGAAGCCGTGGAAGTTGGACTGGATCAGGCTGACCATCGTCCCGTCCGCGTCGGCTGCGCAGAGCAGCACGGTGCCGCTCGTCGGGGGGCGGCCGGGCGTCACGGCGGCCGCACGCTCGCCGATGAGTGACCGCCGCCGAGCCAGGTAGCCGGGGTCGAGCAGACCCGACGTCGGCACCGCGACGTGCTGCGGGTCTCCCACGTACGCGAAGGTGTCGGCGAACGCGAGCCGCATCGCCTCGATCTGCAGGTGCAGCGCCGCCGGGTCGGCCGGGTCCGGCCCGAGGTCGAGGCCGTCGAGGATGCCGAGGGCGACGAGCGCCGCGATCCCCTGGCCGTTCGGGGGGATCTCGGCCACCGCATACCCGCTGTATGCGGTGGTCACCGGCTCGACCCACTCCCCCTCGTGGCGGGCCAGGTCCTCGAGCGTGAGGAACCCCCCTGTGCGCGCGGCGAACCCGGCGATGGCGTGGCCGATCTCTCCGCTGTAGAAGTCGTCGGCCCCGTGCTCGGCGAGCCGCGTCAGGGTCCGGGCGTGGTCTGCGAGGACCGCGGTCTCACCGACCTGCGGAGCGCGACCGGTCGGCGCGAAGGTCGGGACGAAGGCCTCGAACTCGGAGCCTTCCAGGTGGGATGCCGCCGCGAGCCCGCGCTCCCAGTAGTGCGCGACGACCGGCGGCACGGGCGAGCCCTGGGCAGCCAGCCGGACTGCCGGCTCGAGGACCCGATCCCACGGCAGCCGGCCGAAGCGCTCGTGGAGGTCGGCCCAGGCGCTCACCTGTCCCGGAACGGTCACAGCCGGCCAGCCATGGAGCGGGACCTCGTCGTGGCCGAGCGAGCGCAGCGTCTGCGCGGTCAGCGCCGCGGGTGCCCGCCCCGAGCCGTTGTAGCCGTGCAACCGCGACCCGTCCCACACGAGCGCGAAGGCGTCGCCACCGATCCCGTTGGATGTCGGCTCGACGACCGTCAGGGCCGCTGCCGTGGCGACGGCGGCGTCGACGGCGGAGCCGCCTGCGCGAAGCACGTCGCGGCCGACCTCGGCCGCGGCGGGGTGGCTCGTCGCGACGACACCGTGCTCGGCGCGCACGGCGGGTCTGGGCTCGGGGAGGAGGCTGACCATCCGCCCACCGTAGCCGCGCCCCACCGGCTCGGGTCGGGTCCGGGACCGGTGTGCCTCTCGACCGACCGGTGCGATATCTCGGGCCGAACGGGGAGGTTCGCACCAAACGCGGGCGGGCGGGGAGACAATGCTGGTGTGGACCCCGTGGACCCGATCGACCGCCGCGCGACCCGCGGCCCCACGCGTCGGTTCACGGCCGGGACCCGCAGGGTGAGCCACGCTGTGCGCACCGGGGCGCGGACCACGGCGCGCGCGACCGCGACGGGCGGGCAGCGCACCGGTCGGGCCTTTCGCACCTTCGCGCGCCGCGACGGTGCGGACGAGTCCGGTCTGGCGCGCTACATCGAGATGCACGCCGTCCAGGTCGGGGCCGACGCGGCGCTGACGGTCTCGCTCGCCGGCACCGTGTTCGCGATGCCGACCGACGAGGCCCGCAGCGCCGTCGCTCTGTTCCTCCTGCTGACGATGGCGCCCTTCGTCCTGCTCGCTCCCTTCGTCGGCCCGGTCCTGGACCGCTTCCGGCATGGTCGTCGCTGGGCCATCGGCACCACGCTCGCCTTGCGCGCCTTCTTCGCCTGGGTGCTGGCGTCGGCGCTGGTCTCGGACTCGCCGTGGGTCTTCCCGCTCGCCCTCGTCTGTCTGGTCGCGTCGAGGTCGTACGCCGTGGCGCGCGCTGCGGCGATCCCCCGCCTCCTGCCGCGGGGGCTCGACCTGGTCACCGCGAACTCGCGGATCATGATCGCCGGCCTGATCGGCATGGGCATCGGCGGTGCGCTCGCCGGCGTGGTGAGCCGCGTCGGGCCGGAGTGGTCGCTTCGGCTGGCGTTCCTCGGGTATGTCGTCGCCACCGTCCTGGCGATCCGTCTGCCGAGCCAGGTCGACACCCCCGTGACCGAGGAGACCCCCCGCATCCGGCCCCCTCTGCGCAGCCGGCCGGAGGAGCGGATCCGCAACCTGCCGGCCCGCGTCCGGCACGCCCTCGTCATCATGTGCGGAGCCCGGTTCCTCGTCGCCTTCCTCACCGTGTTCCTGCTCTTCCTGCTCCGCGCGAACCCGATCCCCGGCTGGTCGACCCCGCTCGTCATCGCAGCGGCCCTGGCTGCCGCCGGCGTCGGCAACGTCATCGGCTCCCTGCTCGGCAACCGCCGGGTCGCGCCTCCCCCGACGCCGACCCTGGTCGTCCTCGGTCTGCTCGGCGTCGCGAGTGCGGTCGTCGCCGCGCTGTTCTATGCCGTGTGGAGCCTGCTGCTGCTCGCGCTCATCGGCGGCGTCTCGGCCCAGCTGGGCAAGCTCTGCCTGGACTCGATCGTCCAGAGCGAGGTGCCCGAGTCCCGGCACAGCCGCGTCTTCGCATGGCTCGAGACGACACTGCAGCTGGCCTGGGTGGCCGGTGGGGCACTGGCGATCGTCCTCCCGCTGCGCCCCGGGGTCGGCTTCGGCACGGCCGCGGTCATCGTCGCGCTCGGGTTCGCCTTCGCCGTTCGGATCCTCCGCCGTGAGGCGCGACCCGAGGCCTCACCGGCTCGTCAGGTCCACTCCACGCTGCAGGAGTGACCAGTACCGCCTCGGCAGCACCCGGGTCAGCCCGGCGAGTGCCTTGGCGTCCGCGCCGATGAGCAGCCGCGGGTTGCGGGCGACCATCGCCTCGATGATCAGCTCGGCCGCCCGCCCGGCCGGGAAGCGCAGCATCCGGTCGAAGGCCTCGCGAGCCACCCGCTCCTCCTCCGGGTCCGTGCCCGACCCAACCCGCGCGTTGCGGGCGATGTCGGTGCGGATCCCACCCGGATGCACCTGGGTCAGCCCGCACGGTGCCTTCTCCGCCTGCAGCTCGTGGCGCAGCGCCTCGGAGAACCCGCGCAACCCGAACTTCGAGGCGCTGTACGCCGTCTGCCCGGGTGGCGCGATGATCCCGAAGAGGGAGGACAGCGTGACGATGTGCGCCTGTCCCCCGCTCGCGGCACCGTTGGCGAGCAGGAGCGGCAGCAGCGCGTGGGTCATCCGCACCGGTGTGAGCAGGTTGACCGTGAGCAGCCAGTCGAGGTCGTCGCGCCCGACCTCGTGCAGCCGACCGCCCAGGGCGACGCCGGCGTTGTTGACGAGGATGCGCACATCGGGATGCTCGCGCGCGATCCACGCTGTGAAGTCGTCGGCGGCGCTCGGGTCCGCCAGGTCCACGACGTAGTCCTGCACCACCACGGCGGGGCTCTCGGCGCGGATGGTCTCGGCGACGGCACGCAGGGGTTCACCTCGGACATCGGCGATGACGACCGAGGCCCCGCGCCGGGCCAGGCCGCGGGCGAGATGCTCACCAATCCCGCCCGCGGCGCCGGTGACCACCGCGGTCGCGCCGGCGGGATCGAGCGGAGGAAGCCACCGCATCCTCAGTCCCTCCCCGCGTGGGCCGGATGGTCGCCCGGAGCGGTCGTCGCGGGCACGGTCCGAGCAGTCCCGGGCGTGAGGAGCACTGCCGGCGCGCGTGCACCCGTCGGGACAGCGGACGCCGCGGCCCCCACCGGATGGAACACCATGTCCTCGGTCAGGTCCGCCCGGGGGAAGGCGCGACGGTCGTGCAGGTAGCTCTGCGGCATCGTCCACGGCCGACGGTCACCGACCTTGGGCAGGTCGGCGACGGCCCGCTGGACGTAGCCGGAGGTGAGGTCGAGGATCGGGCCGGCGCGCATACCCTCCGGGGCGACAGGCACCGCGACCCCCAGGCCGTGCGTGCGCAGGTGGCGCAGCAGCCGCACGACGTAGCGGCTGACGAGGTCGGCCCGCAGCGTCCACGACGCGTTTGAGTAGCCGACGGTCATCGACGCGTTCGGCACGCCGGAGAGCATGGCTCCGCGGTAGGCGAAGCGCTCCCCCAGACGGACCGGCTCACCGTCGACCGTGATCCGTACGCCGCCCATGATCGACAAGGACAGCCCGGTGGCCGTCACGATGATGTCGGCCTCGACGAGCCGGCCGTCGGTCAGACGCACGCCCTCGGGGACGAACCGGTCGACGGCGCCGGTGACGACCGACGCGTGGCCGCTCTGGACCGCGTCGAAGAAGTCTCCGTCGGGGACGGCGCACAGTCGCTGGTCCCACACGCCGTACGGCGGGTCGAAGTGCTCACGGGCCACCTCCTCCGGCAGCCGGCGGCGCACGTCGCTGAGGATGAGCCTCCTGGTCAGGGCCGGACGCGTCCGGGAGAGGCGGTACAACAGGGTCTGCATCCCGACGTTCTTCGCGCGCACGACCCGGTGCGCGGCGTGGGCAGGAAGCACCGCCCTCAGCCCGTCGGCGACCCGGTCGACCCCCGGAACGGAGAAGATGTAGGTCGGCGTCCGCTGCACCATGACGACGTGCTCGGCCTGCTCGGCGAGGGCGGGCACGAGCGTCACCGCGGTCGCGCCGGAGCCGATGACGACCACCCGCCGGCCCGCGTGGTCGAGCTCCTCCGGCCAGAACTGCGGGTGCACGATGCGCCCGGCGAAGTCCGCGCGCCCCTCGAAGGCCGGGTCGTAGCCGCGGTCGTAGCGGTAGTAGCCGCTCGCGAAGTGGAGGTATGCGGTGCGCACCGAGCGCCGACGGACCTCGCCGCCCGCGTCGGTCGCCTCGAGCTCGACGGTCCAGCGCTGCTCGGGCGTCGACCACGCCGCGGCGACCACCCTGCAGCCGTAGTGGATCCGGTCGCCGATCCCCGACTCGGCGACGGTGTCCTCGAGGTAGCCGCGGATGTCGTCGCCCGAGGCCAGGGCCCGCCCGCCCGCCCACGGCCGGAACGGGAACGAGAACGTGAACATGTCCGAGTCCGAGCGCACCCCCGGGTAGCGGAACAGGTCCCACGTCCCGCCGAGCGTGTCGCGTGACTCGACCAGCGCATACGTCAGGTCGGGCAGGGCCTCGGCGAGCCGGTATCCCAGCCCGATCCCGGACAGGCCGGCCCCGACGACGAGGACGTCGAGCTCGTCGGGCAGGTCGTCGAGGCCCGTGGGGTCCGGGCCGTCGTGGTTACCGGTCGGTAGGTCCGTCATGGGTCCAGCATGCCTGGGTTCGCTGCGCGAGGGGCCTCAGTGCGCGAAGTGTCGCGTTCCGGTGAAGTACATCGTCACGCCGGCCGCTGCCGCCGCGGCGACGACTTCCTCGTCCCGGACCGAGCCGCCCGGAGCGACGACGGCCCGCACCCCGGCGCCCAGCAGGATCTGCAGGCCGTCGGCGAAGGGGAAGAACGCGTCCGATGCCGCCACGGCCCCCCGGGCACGGTCGGCTCCGGCCCGCTCGACGGCGAGCCGGCACGAGTCGACCCGGTTGACCTGCCCCATGCCGATGCCGACCGAGGCGCCCTCCTTGGCCAGCAGGATCGCGTTGGACTTGACCGCGCGCACGGCCCGCCACGCCATGACGAGGTCGGCGAGGACAGCGTCGTCGGCCGGGTCGCCGCTGACGAGACGCCAGTGCTCGGGAGCGTCCCCGCCGGTGACCGCCCCGGAGTCGTCGCGGACCACGGCGTCGACGGCGTCGCGCTGCTGCATGAGCAGGCCGCCGGAGACGGGTCGCGTCTCGACGCCCCCGAGCGGAGGCGCTGCGCACCGGACCAGCCGGATGTTCTTCTTGCGGGTCAGCACCTCGAGGGCCTCCGCGTCGAAGGAGGGCGCGACCACGACCTCGGTGAAGATGTCGGCGACCCGCTCGGCCATCGCGAGCGTGACCGGCCGGTTCGTCGCGATGATCCCCCCGAACGCGGAGACCGGGTCGCACTCGTGCGCCTTGCGGTGTGCCTCGGCGATACCCTCCTCCTCCGTGGCCACCGCGATGCCGCACGGGTTGGCGTGCTTGACGACCGCGACGGTGGGCCGGTCGCCGTTGTCATAGGCGGCGCGCACCGCGGCGTCCGCGTCGACGTAGTTGTTGTAGGACATCTCCTTGCCGTGCAGCACCTCCGCCTGCGCCAGTCCCGGCTGCGGCTGGAACCCGTTGGCGTACAGTGCGGCCCGCTGGTGCGGGTTCTCGCCGTAGCGGAGCACGGACACCTTGTCCCACGTCGCGCCGACCCACGCGGGGAAGCCGGTGCCGTCGGAGGTGTCGGTGTAGGCGTTCCCCAGCCACGAGGCGACGTGGGTGTCGTAGGTCGCGGTGTGGACGAATGCCTCGGCGGCCAGCCGCTTGCGCTGCTCGAGCGTGAACCCGCCGGAGCGGACCGCCTCCAGGACCAGCGCATACCGCTGCGGGCTGGTGACGATCGCGACGCTCGGGTGGTTCTTCGCGGCCGCCCGGACCATCGAGGGCCCCCCGATGTCGATCTGCTCGATGCACTCGTCCGGCGAGGCGCCGGAGGCGACCGTCGCCGCGAAGGGGTAGAGGTTGCACACGACGAGCTCGAACGCAGCGATGCCGAGCTCGTCCAGCTGCGCCAGGTGCTCAGGGCGCCGGGTGTCGGCCAGCAGGCCGGCGTGGACGGTGGGGTGCAGGGTCTTGACCCGCCCGTCGAGGCACTCGGGGAAGCCGGTCAGGTCCTCGACCCGGGTCACCGGCAGGCCGAGGGACTCGATCAGCGCGGCGGACCCACCGGTCGAGACGAGCGCGACCCCGGCCTCGTGCAGGCCGCGGACCAGCTCGTCGAGACCGGTCTTGTCGTAGACCGAGACCAGCGCCCGCCGGACAGGGCGCACGTCCTCGGGATCGCGCTCGGCGGAGTCGGCGGTTGGTCGGGCGGCGGGGACGTCGGACATCGCGGCGGATCGCTCCTCGTGATCGGATATCGGTCGGCTCGGTCGGCACCCAGGCGGGCGATGCCGGCTGGTGACTCCCTGGTGGTCGCCCACCCTCGCCAGTCGTCTGCGGGTCAGTCTAGGGGCCGGGGGCCGGCGCGGCGTTCGGCGAGGTGCCCGGCGGCCAGGGCGCGCACGACATCGACGAGCATCACCCGCTCGGCCACCTTGATGCGCTCGTGCAGGCGGTCCTCGCTGTCCCCCGGCTCGACCCGCACAGCGCGCTGGTCGATGATCGGGCCGGTGTCGACGCCGCCGTCGACCCAGTGGCAGGTGCAGCCCGTGACCTTCACGCCGTGCGCCAGGGCATCCCGCACGCCGTGTGTGCCGGGGAAGCTCGGCAACAGCGCCGGGTGCGTGTTGATCGTCGGGAACCGGTCCAGGAAATGCGCCCCGAGGACCTTCATGAACCCAGCCGACACGACGAGCTCGGGGGTATGCGCGCCGACCTCCCGCGTCAGCGCCTCGTCCCACTCGGCGCGCGTGGGATAGTCCGCGAGGCGGACGACGAACGTCGGGATGGCCCGCTCGCGGGCGCGCCCCTCGCCGCCCGTCCCGGGGCGGTCGGCGCCGACGGCGACCACCGCATACCCGGTCTGCTCGGGGGCCCCCGCGTCCAGGAGCGCCTGCAGGGTGGTCCCCGAGCCGGACACGAGGACGACGACCCGCAGCGGGGTCGGCGACGTCGGGGTCGTCATCGCGGGGTCGTCATCGCGGCGCGGTCATCGGCTGAGGCGGTGCCAGTCCCAGGCGAGAACGAGGGCGGCACCCAGGAGCAGCCATCCGGCGACCGTCACCCCCAGCATCGCGGCGGGGGCTCCGACGTCGACGAGACGGCCCATGCCGAGCGACCCGCCCCCGACCCGGTCGAGCAGGGCGATGAGCGCGCCGGTCGCCGCGACGGCCGACACGATGGTGAGCGACTTCGCCCGCAGGCTCGCCAGCCGCGCTGTCGCGGCGAGGCTCTGCCAGCCCAGCCAGGCCCCCGTCGCCACGAGCGTCAGCGCGATGAGCGGCGTCGCTGCCGGCAGCACGACGGGCTGCGGGTGAGCGGCCAGCACGGGGATCATCGGCATCAGGGCAGTGCTCGACCCGTCCCAGGTGACCGCGGCACCGTCGACGACGCTGAACCCGGGACCGGCGACGAAGGAGAGGATCCACAGGCCGAGGTTCGGCAGCGCCAGCACCTGCAGCAGGCTGAGCACGACCCCGCCGACGATGCCCGGGCGAAGGTCTGACTGCAGGGCCAGGACGTCGTCGACGGAGAGGGCCACGGCGACCACGGCCGCCAGCGTGCCGGCGACGAGGAGGACGGCCGTCGCATGCAGGGCAGGTCGCCAGCCGCGCCGCAGCGCGGCCGGGACGCGGACACGTTCGAGCAGCTCGTCGACGTCGTCGTGGTCGAGGGAGCGCACCATCCCGATCAGGCCCATCAGAGCCGGCAGCGCGACCGTGGCCGCGATCCAGCGTCCGATGTGGGGGGTCATGGGTCCGGCCAGGGCGACGGCTCCGGCGAGTGCGATGACGCCGGCGTAGCCGGCGGCCCAGGCCGTCGCGATCCGTCCCGCGGCCCGGTGGCCGTGCTCGGCCGCGGCCCACGTGGCGCGTCCGGCCGACCAGGTCCCGAGTGCGAGCACGCCGAGCAGAGCACCGAGCGGGACGATGCCGAGGACGCCACTTCCGGTGACGAGCGGCACGCCGTGCCCGAGCAGCCAGAACGCGGCGCCGGCCGAGGTCGCCTCGACCCAGCCGAGCGCCGGGTCCGCGGTGGTGACCCAGAAC
>JBAUUB010000087.1:0-8767 GCA_049582485.1 Dermatophilaceae bacterium | reverse complement strand
CGCGCTCGGGACCTGGCGGGTGATGACCAGCGAGGTCAAGTAGCCGGTGGGTCAGCGTCGCCTTTCCCGGATGGGGAGAGAAACGGGTCCTTCACCACGGAAAGCTCGCGTGGTCAAGGATCCCTTTCCCGGATGGGGAGAGAAATGGGTCCTTCACCGCGGAAAGGTTGCGTGGTGAAGGATCCCTTTCCCGGATGGGGAGAGAAAGGTGAGACCCGGACCGCCGCCCTCCGACCAGCGGGTTTCGGGCGACTTGACACGGTCCGCTAGGTTCTCTCCGACGCCTCCTCGCCGCCGACAGCGACGAATCCGCTGCACGAGGGAGCGAAGAAAACAGTCGAGGTACCCCCGTTGAGTCGCAAGCTCGTCATCGTCGAGTCCCCCGCCAAGGCGAAGAAGATCGCCGGCTTCCTCGGCTCGGACTACACCGTCGAGGCCTCCGTGGGCCACATCCGCGACATCCCGACCCCGAGCGAGATGCCCGCCGAGATCAAGAAGGGCCCGTTCGGACGGTTCGGCGTGAACGTCGACTCCGACTTCGAGCCGTACTACGTCGTCGACGCCGACAAGAAGAAGAAGGTCACCGAGCTCAAGCGGCTCCTCAAGGACTCCGACGAGCTCTACCTCGCCACGGATGAGGACCGCGAGGGCGAGGCCATCGCGTGGCACCTGCTGGAGACCCTGCAGCCGAAGGTCCCGGTCAAGCGGATGGTCTTCAACGAGGTGACCAAGGAGGCCATCAACCGGGCCGTGCGCGCCACCCGCGACATCGACACGGCCCTGGTCGACGCCCAGGAGACCCGCCGCATCCTCGACCGGCTGTACGGCTACGAGATCTCGCCGGTCCTGTGGCGCAAGGTCAAGGCCGGCCTGTCCGCGGGCCGTGTCCAGTCCGTCGCCACCCGCCTGGTCGTCGAGCGCGAGCGCGAGCGGATGGCCTTCCGCGCCGCGTCGTACTGGGACGTGACGGCCGACGTCACGCCCGACGCCGAGTCCAACCGGTTCACGGCGCGTCTGACCCAGGTCGACGGCCGCAAGGTCGCGACCGGCCGGGACTTCGCCGACGACGGGACGCTGAAGAACGCCGACGTCGCCCACCTCGACCGGTCGGCCGCGGAACAGATCGCGTATGCGACGCGCGCCGCCGACGTCTCGGTCACCTCGGTCTCGGAGAAGCCATACCGCCGCAGCCCTGCCGCGCCGTTCACGACGTCGACGCTGCAGCAGGAGGCCAGCCGCAAGCTGCGGCTGTCGAGCAAGAACGCGATGCGGGTCGCGCAGCGGCTGTACGAGAACGGCTACATCACCTACATGCGGACCGACAGCACGACGCTGTCCGAGTCCGCCCTGACCGCGGCCCGTCAGCAGGCGCGTGACCTCTACGGTGCGGACTACGTCCCGGACGCCCCGCGTCGGTACGCGACCAAGAACAAGGGCGCGCAGGAGGCGCACGAGGCGATCCGGCCCGCCGGCGACAGCTTCCGCACTCCCGCCCAGGTCGCCGGAGAGCTGCGCGGGGACGAGTTCGCCCTCTACGAGCTGATCTGGAAGCGCACCGTCGCCTCGCAGATGGCCGACGCCGTCGGCTCGACCGCGACCGTCAAGCTCGGGGCGAGGCTGGACGCGGAGGCCCCGGCGCATACCGTCGAGTACTCCGCGAGCGGCACGGTGATCACGTTCCGTGGCTTCCTCGCCGCGTATGAGGAGGGTCGCGACGAGAAGCGAACGCTGCGCAAGAAGGACGAGGCCGAGCAGGAGCGCCGCCTGCCGAAGCTCAGCGAGGGCGTCCCGCTCACGGTGCTGCGCGCAGACGCGGACGGGCACGAGACGAGCCCGCCGCCTCGCTACACCGAGGCCACCCTGGTCAAGGCCATGGAGGAGCGCCGGATCGGCCGGCCGTCCACGTACGCGTCGACGATCGGCACGATCCAGGACCGCGGCTACGTCCGCACCCGTGGCAACGCACTCGTCCCGACCTGGCTGGCCTTCGCCGTCACCCGGCTGCTCGAGGTGCACTTCGAGCATCTCGTCGACTACGACTTCACCGCGACGATGGAGGACGCGCTCGACGAGATCGCCGCGGGCCAGGAGGACCGCGTCGAGTGGCTGCGCCGGTTCTACTTCGGCGACGAGGCGACGACCGGTGAAGGACTGCGCGAGCTCGTCGACGACCTCGGCGACATCGACGCCCGGGCGATCAGCACGATCGACATCGGCGACGGCGTCGTCGTGCGCGTCGGCCGCTACGGGCCCTATGTCGAAGACACACGGGGGACTCCGTCCCCCGTGGACCCCCTGTCGGACGACGCTGACGCGTCGGCTGCCTCTCGTTCCGCCGAACCAAGCGACTCCGTCGCGGTTCGGCGGGCCACCATCGCCGACGACATCGCACCCGACGAGCTGACCCCGGCCAAGGCCCGCGAGATCCTCGCGACCGCCGCAGACGACGGCCGCGTGCTCGGGCAGGACCCCGAGACTGGTCGAGACATCGTCGCCAAGGCCGGCCGGTACGGCCCCTACGTCACCGAGGTCCTCCCCGACGCTGAGGAGAGCGGCCCCAAGGGCAGGTCGAAGGTCCGTCCCCGCACCGCGTCGCTGTTCACGGACATGGACCTCGCGACGGTCGACCTGGCCACCGCGCTGCGGCTGCTGTCCCTCCCACGCGTCGTCGGCACCGTCACCGAGACGGTCACCGGCGAGGACGGCGCCGAGAAGCAGGTCGAGGTCGAGATCACGGCGCAGAACGGCCGCTACGGCCCGTACCTGAAGAAGGGCACCGACTCGCGGTCTCTCGCCAGCGAGGCCCAGCTCTTCGACATCACCCTCGAGGAGGCGCTGGCGATCTACGCCCAGCCCAAGACCCGGGGCCGCGCCGCCGCCGCACCCCTCAAGGAGCTCGGCCCGGACCCGGCGACCGGCAAGCCGATGGTCGTCAAGGACGGCCGGTTCGGCCCGTACGTCACCGACGGCGAGGTCAACGCGACCCTCCGCAAGGGCGACGAGCCGGAGACGATCACGGCCGAGCGCGCAGCCGAGCTGCTCGCGGAGAAGCGCGCCAAGGGGCCGACGACCCGCAAGCGGGCGGCCAAGAAGTCCACCGCGAAGAAGTCCGCGGCGAAGAAGTCGACCGCCAAGAAGACGACCGCCAAGAAGTCGAGCGCCACGAAGACCACGGGCACGAGGACGACGGCGAGGAAGGCCGCATCCTGATGCTCGGCCCTAACCTGCTCGGCGACGTCCTCACGCTCGTCCGGCGCGGGGTCATCGCTCCGGCGCTCCCGCACCGGACAGCCGGTCAGGTGGGGTCGATCCTGACCTACGGCGTGGGCCTGTTCGGTGAGCTGCGTCAGGCGGCCAAGCACTCACCGAATCGCTTCGCGGTCATCGACGCCGAGTCCGGCGAGCTGACCTACG
The DNA here is from genome assembly GCA_049582485.1 of Dermatophilaceae bacterium. GTDB lineage: Bacteria > Actinomycetota > Actinomycetes > Actinomycetales > Dermatophilaceae > F2B08. The sequence goes on along the minus strand of JBAUUB010000087.1, from coordinate 5,353 downwards.
ACGAGCTCCTCGGACGGGTCGAGTGCACGAGCGAGGTGCTGCGGGGCTTCGGCGTCCACGGCCGCGACCGGGTGGGACTGCTCGCGCGCAACCACGTCGGCGCGGTCGCCGCCATGGCCGCCGTCGACGCTCTCGGCGCGGACCTGGTCCTGCTCAACACCGGGCTGACCGCGCCCCAGCTCGCACAGGTGGCGGTCGAGCAGGAGCTGACCGCCGTCGTCCACGACGACGAGTTCACCAGCACGGTCGCCGGCCTCGACCTGACCCACGTCTCCGAGAGCGATCTCGAGGAGGCCGTCGCGCATACCCGCCGTCCGCTCGTGGTGCGCCCCGCCCGTGGCGGACGCACGATCGTCCTGACCTCCGGCACGACCGGGTCGCCCAAGGGCGCGACCCGGCGCACGCCGCCCGGCATCGGCCCGCTCGCGACGATCCTGGACCGGATCCCGTTCAACGCCGGCGAGCGGGTGCTCGTCTCTGCGCCGATCTTCCACACGTGGGGGTATGCGGCGCTCCAGCTCGCGCTCGGCATCCGCGCCACCGTGGTGCTGCAGCGCAGGTTCGACCCTGCCGAGGCCCGCGAGGCCCTGGAGGAGTTCCAAGTGCAGGTGCACGTCGCCGTGCCGGTGATGCTGCACCGGATGCTCGAGCTGCCGAGCGACCCCGCGGCCCGAACCCGCCGACCGCTGCGGATCACCGCGGTCAGCGGTTCGGCTCTTCCGGGCGGGCTGGCCACCGCATACATGGACGAGTACGGCGACGTGCTCTACAACCTGTACGGCTCGACCGAGGCCTCCTGGGTCTCCATCGCCACGCCGCAGGACCTGCGTCGCGCGCCCGACAGTGCCGGCCGTCCGCCGCGGGGCACGACCGTGCGCATCCTCGACGACGGCGGCCGCGAGGTGCCCCCGGGGACCGTCGGGCGGGTGTTCTGCGCGAACGAGCTCGTCTTCGAGGGGTACACCTCCGGGCAGACCAAGGAGTTCGTCGACGGGCTCATCTCGACCGGAGACCTCGGCTACGTCCGCGACGGGCTGCTGTTCGTCGAGGGCCGCGAGGACGACATGATCATCAGCGGCGGGGAGAACGTCTACCCCGACGAGGTCGCCCACGTCCTCGACCGGCTCAAGGGCGTGCGCGAGGCGGCGGTCGTCGGCGTGCCGGACGAGCGCTTCGGTCAGCGCTTGGCGGCCGTCGTCGTGCGTCGGCCGGGCTCGCGGCTGGGCGCCGACGACGTGCTCGAGCACTGCCGCGCGCACGTCTCCAGGCACGCCGTCCCGCGCGAGGTGCACTTCGTGGACGAGCTGCCCCGCAACGCGACCGGCAAGATCCTGGCGCGCGAGCTGCGTGACCTCCTCGGCGGCTGAGATGCCCGGGCAGCGTGACGCGCTGGCCGAGGTGCTCCTGGGCCTGAAGCACCCGCACGAGAGCGTCCGGCAGCGCGCCGCGCTCGCGCTCGGCTCGCTCGTCACCCCTGACCTGGCCGGTCGCCTCGCCGCACGGCTCTGGGAGGAGCCGGACCCGTTCGTGCGGGAGACGCTCACCTGGGTGCTCGCCCGGGTCCCCGGCGCCGCCCTTCCGTATGCGGTGGCCGCCCTCACGGACCCCCGCGCCGGGGTGCGGCACACGGCTGCGCACCTCGTCGGCAAGATCGGTGACCCGTCGGCCGTCGGGGCGGTGATCGCGCTGACCGCGGATGTCGACGACGAGGTCGCGGCCAAGGCCCGTTTCGTCCTCAGCCGCCTGGGCGACCCCGCGGCGATCCCGGCTCTCACCGCACACCTCGGACGCGGCGGCGACGAGCGGCGCACCGAGCTGACCCGCGACCTCGCCTCCTTCGGCCCTGCGGCCGTGTCGCACCTGACCGCCCTCCTCGAGCACCCCGACGCGGCGGTGCGCGACCACGCCCGGTGGGTGCTCGAGGTGATCGAGGAGAGCCATCGGCCCGGCGAGGAGCGAAACCACTTGACCCTCACGCGACGTCAGCGCCCAGGATCGGGTGCGTGATGACGACCGACCGCACGGACACCGGCGTCGCGCTCACCGTCGGGCAGGTGGCCCGTGAGTACGGCGTCACCGTGCGCACCCTGCACCACTACGACGAGATCGGACTGCTCCGACCGAGCGAGCGCACGCACGCCGGCTACCGGCTGTACACGCGGGCCGACCTCGAGCGGCTCGCCGCGATCGTCGTGTACCGGCGCCTCGGCCTCGGCCTGGACCAGATCGGCGAGCTGCTGGACGGGGGAGTGCCGGTCGTCGATCACCTCCGCCGCCAACGGGCGGCGGTGCTCGCGCGGATCGACGAGATGACCGGGCTCGTCGCCGCGATCGACACGATGATGGAGGCAGAGATGAGTGAGCGACCAGCGACTACGGAGGAGCTGAAGGAGCTCTTCGGCGAGGGCTTCGACGACGCGTATGCGCGGGAGGCCGAGCAGCGGTGGGGCGACAGCGACGCGTGGGCCCAGTCCCGGGCCCGGACCCGCGCCTACGGCAAGGCGGACTGGCAGGCGGTCAAGGACGAGACCGACGCGGTCAACGCCGCGTTCGTCGCGGCCATGGAGGCCGGTGAGCCGGCCACCTCCGAAGCGGCGATGGACGCCGCCGAGGCGGCCAGGCGGCAGATCGACGAGCGGTTCTACCGCTGCTCGCCCGAGTTCCACCGCAACCTGGGCGACATGTACCTGGCCGATCCGCGGTTCACCGCGACCTATGAGCAGATCCGGCCCGGGCTGGCGCAGTACGTCCGCGATGCTGTGCACGCCAACGCCGACCGCCAGGAGGCTCTTGGTGGGTGACCCGCCTGAGCCGTCGGCTCGGGGGCACGCCAACGCCGACCGCCAGGAGCGCCTGAGCGGGTGAGGCACGTGACCCGCCCGGCACGCCTGGCCCCTGCAACCGCCGCGACAGCCCCTCGGCGACCGTCCCGGCAGCCCTGTCGGGACGGTCGCCTAGGCTTCGGTGGGTGAGTGGAGAACGCGGGGTGTTCATCGCCTTCGAGGGCGGTGACGGCGCTGGCAAGTCGACCCAGGTCCGGCTGCTCGCCGAGCGCCTCCGCGCACTCGGCCACGAGCCGCTGCTCACGCGGCAGCCCGGCGGCACAGCGCTCGGACAGCGGCTCCGCGACCTCGTCCTGCACGGTGACCCGATGAGCCCACGGGCCGAGGCGCTGATCTTCGCCGCCGACAAGGCCCAGCACGTCGACGAGGTCGTCCGTCCGGCACTGGTCGCCGGCCGAGCTGTCATCACCGACCGCTACACCGACTCCTCGGTGGCCTACCAGGGCGCCGGCCGGGACCTGGGTGCCGAGGAGGTCCATCGCCTGCAGATGTGGGCGGTCGACGGGCTCGTGCCCGACCTGACCGTCATCGTCGACATCACGGCCGAGGAAGGCCGGCGGCGCCGTGGCGAGGTGCACGACCGGCTCGAGTCCGAGGCGGACGGCTTCCACGAGGCGGTCCGCTCGCACTTCCACGCCCTCGCGGCTGCAGCCCCCGACCGCTACCTCGTCGTCGACGGCAGCGCCGACCCGGACGGCGTGGCCACGCAGGTGTGGAGGCGGGTCGAGGCCCTCCTCGCCGGAGTCGCGTCATGAGCGTCTGGGACGACGTCGTCGGGCAGGAGCAGGCGGTTGCGGTGCTGGACCGCGCCGTCCGCGACCCCGAGTCGATGACCCACGCCTGGCTGTTCACCGGCCCCCCGGGGTCGGGCCGGTCCAACGCCGCCCGTGCGTTCGCCGCGGCCCTGCAGTGCGCGTCGGCCGGATGCGGCACGTGCCGTGAGTGCCGCACGTCCCTGGACGGCACGCACGCCGACGTCACCGTCGTCGCGACCGAGGGCCTGTCGATCAAGGTCAAGGATGCCCGCGACCTCGTCCAGGAGGCGGCACGCCGCCCCTCCATGGGGCGGTGGCGAGTGATCATCATCGAGGACGCCGACCGGCTCACCGAGCAGGCGGCCGACGCGCTGCTCAAGGCGCTGGAGGAGCCCACGCCGCGCACGGTGTGGATGCTCTGCACGCCCTCCCCGGAGGACGTGCTCGTCACGGTCCGCTCGCGGACCCGAGCAGTTCGACTGCGAACGCCTGCTGCGGCCGACGTCGCGGCGCTGTTGCACCGCCGCGACGGCATCGACCTGTCCATGGCGTTGTACGCCGCGCGGGCCGCGCAGTCCCACATCGGTCTGGCTCGACGGCTGGCCCGCGACGACGGGGCCCGCACCCGGCGGCACGAGATCCTCACCCTCGCGAGCCGGATCCGAACGGTCGGCGACGCGGTGGCGGCGGCGGCGATGATCGCCTCGATCGCCGACGAGGAGGGTGAGTCCAGCTCAGCGGAGCGCGACGCCGCCGAGCGGGCCCGCCTGCTCGAGACCCTGGGTGCCGATCCGGCGGCGCGCACCCAGCCACCGCACATCCGCTCCCAGCTCAAGGCCCTCGAGGACGACCAGAAGGTCCGCGCCAAGCGCTTCGCCCGCGACATGGTGGACCGCGCATTGATCGACCTGCTCTCGATCTACCGGGACGCACTGGTCTCCGCGGCGAACGCCCCCGTCGAGCTCGTCAACGCCGACCACCGCGGGGTCGTCGACCAGCTCCGGTCCACGCTCACGCCCGAGGAGATCCTGAACGCCATGGACGCGATCGGCCAGGCCCGCGAGCGGATCGACGCCAACGTCCCGCCGCTGCTCGCGCTCGAAGCGATGGCGGTCTCACTCCGCCTCCCGAGGTGAGCTAGCGTTGACCGCCATGCCCGCGCATACCCACTCCGGCCGAAGGCCGCTCGTCCGCCGCCGCGCCGCCGCCCTTTCGGTCTCTGCCGCCCTCGTCGCGACGCTGACCGCGGGCTGCACCGAGATCACCGACCGGCTGCCGGGCTCGTCGCCGCAGACCCAGACCGGGGCCACGACCGTCACCGTCCCCGATGGTCAGGACGACCTGGCCACCTACTACGAGCAGCGGCTCGACTGGGTGGAGTGCGGGCTGGGGGAGTGTGCGGAGCTGACCGTGCCGCTCAGCTACGCCGAGCCCGACGGCGAGACGATCGAGCTCAGCGTCCTGAAGGTGCCGGCGGGCAGCAGCCGCAACAGGATCGGCTCGCTCGTCGTCAACCCCGGAGGCCCCGGTGGGTCGGGGGTCGACTACGCCGCCGCGGCCGACTTCATCGTCGGGCCCGAGGTGCGCGAGCGCTACGACATCGTCGGCTTCGACCCGCGCGGTGTCGGCCGCTCGGCACCGGTCGACTGCGTGTCCGACGCCGAGCTCGACGACTTCCTGGGCATGGACCCGTCTCCCGACGACGCGGCGGAGCGGGAGGAGTTCGCGGAGAAGTCGGAGGGCTTCGCCCAGGCC
>JBAUUB010000086.1:0-10693 GCA_049582485.1 Dermatophilaceae bacterium | reverse complement strand
CCCGGAGCTCGGTGAGGTATCCGGACCGCTCAAGGACCGCCTCGAGCAGGTCGGCGACGCCGGCATCCTCGTCCGCGTGCACCCTCCCGAGCCCCTCGAGAAGCGTGGTGAACCCCTTGATCGCCGTCACGGACCTCGTGGCGATGCCCGGGGCGTCCTCCGGACGGCCGAGCGCGGCGACGTACGGGATCCGCTCACGCTCGGCGAGGGCTGCGACGCAGGCCTGGGCCCGGTCGCCGATGCCGCGCTTGGGGACGTTGACGATGCGCCGCAGGTTGACCGTGTCAGCGGGGTTGGAGATGACCCGCAGGTAGGCGAGGGCGTCCTTGACCTCACGCCGCTCGTAGAAGCGGGTCCCGCCGACGACCTTGTAGGGCAGGCCCACCCGGACGAAGACCTCCTCGAGAGCGCGCGACTGCGCGTTCGTGCGGTAGAACACCGCGACGTCGCGGGGCTTGACGCCGTGCTCGTCGGAGAGCCGGTCGATCGTGCGGGCCACGAACGCCGCCTCGTCATGTTCGGAGTCGCCGACGTAGCCGATGATGCGCGACCCCGCCCCGGCCTCGGACCACAGGTTCTTCTTGCGTCGCCCCTCGTTGCGCGCGATGACGGCGTTGGCGGCCGAGAGGATCGTCTGGGTCGAGCGGTAGTTCTGCTCGAGCACGATGGTGTCGGCGTCCGGGTAGTCCTTCTCGAACTCGACGATGTTGCGGATCGTGGCGCCCCGGAACGCGTAGATCGACTGGTCCGCGTCACCGACGACGACTAGCTCGGCCGGCTCGACGGCCGGGGCGCCCTCAGGAGCCGAGACCGTGGCCCCGGCTCCCCCCACGAGCTCACGGATCAGGACGTACTGGGCGTGGTTGGTGTCCTGGTACTCGTCGACGAGGACGTGGCGGAACCGCCGGCGGTAGTGCTCGGCGACCTCTGGGAACGCCTGCAGCATGTGCACCGTCGTCATGATCAGGTCGTCGAAGTCCAGCGCATTGGCCGCCCGCAGCCGTTGCTGGTACATCGTGTAGGCCTGGGCGAGGAGCTGCTCGCGGTGCGGCGAGGACTCGCCCACTCCGGCCGCGTAGGTCTCCTCGTCGATGAGCTCGTTCTTGAGGTTGCTCACCTGGTGACTGAACGAGCGGGGCGGGTACCGCTTGGGGTCCAGGTCGAGGTCGCGCATGACAAGGGCCATCAGCCGGTGACTGTCGGCCGCGTCGTAGATCGAGAAGGTCGACTTCAGACCGACCTTGGCGGCCTCCCGGCGCAGGATGCGCACACAGGCGCTGTGGAAGGTCGACACCCACATGGCGCGGGCGCGCCCACCGACGAGCGCTTCGACGCGCTCACGCATCTCGGCGGCGGCCTTGTTCGTGAACGTGATCGCAAGGACCTGCCCCGGCTGCACCCCTCGAGCGGCGAGGAGGTAGGCGATCCGGTTGGTCAGCACCCGCGTCTTGCCCGAGCCGGCGCCCGCAACGATGAGCAGTGGAGAGCCCTCGTGCAGGACCGCCTCCCGCTGGCGGGGGTTGAGGCCCTCGAGAAGGTCCTCCGGGTCGGTGCGGCCACCATCGGGGGATCGTCTCTCAGCGCCGACCTGCTCGGCCCAGGTGGGCACGCCGGCCTCCGTCACGGGTGCGGTCCGAGGATCGGCGGGAACCGTGCCGGAAGGTCGGGGGACGTCAGGACCGAACAGGTCGTCGAAGAGGGTGCTCATCTCGCCCCCCAGCCTAAGCCGCCCGGCCGACAGCCCCGGCCCTCCCGACCGCCGGGGAACCTCGGCTCAGGGGGTGACGACCTTCTCGATCCGCTCGAGGGTGCGGGCCATGTTGCGCCTGGTCTGTTCCGCCAGCCGCCGCACGAAGGGCCGCGCCGGCCATGCCTCGGTGCTGATGTCCCACGTCTCGCGCACCAGCGTGCCCCCCTCGTGCGGCTCGAGCTCGTAGCGCCAGGTCCGGCCCGTGAAGAGCTTGTCCAGCGGCGCCGGCGCGAGGGTGCGCCAGGCGATCCGGCGGTTCTCCTCGAACTCGGTCACGACGTTCTTCGTCGAGTACGTGACCTTCCAGTTCATGTCCATCCCGAAGCTGTCGCCCGGACCGAGCCGCCGCTCGCCGCGCGAGGACCGCGGCTTGACGACGGTGCCGGACCCGTCGATCTCGCTGTGGCGTCCCGGGTCGGCGAGCAGGTCGAAGATGCGCTCGGGCGGGGCCGCGATGAGCCGTTGAACGGAAACCCGGTCGTTGCCGGCGTCGGTCTGTGGGGGGGCCTGTTCGTTCATGATGCCGAGCGTAACGACCTGTGCGAGCCGGGGATGATGCGCCCTGTCGACCCGACGTCCTAGCCTTGGGGACCATGGCCGCACGGAAGGGACAGTTCGGGGACCCGGTCGTCCTCGACGTCGACGGGTTCGACGTGCGGATCAGCAACCCAGAACGCCCGTACTTCTCTGCCCGCGGCGAGACCAAGCTCGACCTGGCGCGCTACTACCTGTCCGTCGGCCCCGGGATCGTCAACGCGCTGCGGGAGCGCCCGTGCATGCTGCACCGGTTCCCCGACGGCGTCGACGGCGAGAAGGTGCACCAGAAGCGCCTGCCCCGCGGTGCGCCGCCCTGGGTCGAGACCGTCCGCCTGCACTTCCCGCGCTGGGGCCTGCATGCCGACGAGCTGTGCGTCACCCGGCTCGCCGATGTCGTCTGGGCGGTCCAGATGAGCACCGTCGAGTTCCACCCCTGGAACTCCCGGCGCGCCGACACCGAGTCGCCGGACGAGTGGCGAATCGACCTGGACCCGATGCCGGAGGCGTCGTACGCCTCGGTGCGCCGGGTCGCCGCCGTCACCCACGAGATCCTCGACGAGCTCGGTGCCGTCGGCTACCCGAAGACGAGCGGCGGCCGCGGTCTGCACGTCTACGTGCGCGTTCCCCCCGATCATGGCTTCGCGGACGTGCGCCGCGCGGCCCTGGCCTTCGCGAGAGAGGTCGAGCGCCGCATACCCGATGAGGTGACGACCGCCTGGTGGCGCCGGGATCGGGACCCGAGCGCAGTCTTCGTCGACTACAACCAGAACGCCCGCGACCACACGATCGCAGCGGCCTACTCCGTGCGAGGGACCCCGGAGGGACGGGTGTCCGCGCCGCTGCGCTGGGACGAGGTCGATTCGGCCGAGCCGGCCGACTTCACCATCGCGACGATGCCGGCCCGCTTCGCCGAGATCGGCGATCTGCACGCCGACATCGACGAGCACCCGTTCGACATCGCGCCACTCCTTGAGTGGGCCGAGAGGGACGAGGCGGCAGGTGCGGAGCCCGCCCCCGACCCGGACGAGGACGGCGACCGGCCGTGACCACCCCCGCATCCGCCGTCACCGGACGGCTCGCGGGCGCACTGCGCCCGTTGGCGCGCCGGTCCCACCTCCTGAGCACCCTTCTCGGGCTGGCCGGCTATCTCGCGGCCATGACCCCCTCGCTGCTGCCGAGGACCTGGCTGGTGCAGGGCGCCATCGCCGGACTCTGCGGCACGTTCGGGTATGCGGTGGGCCGCCTCCTCGAGTCGCTCGCCGGGGTCATCGGCCGGTGGGCGGGCCTCGAGGTCACCATGCGCCCGGAGGCCCGCAGGGTGCTGCTCTGGGGCTGGCCGGTGGTGCTCGGCGTCATCCTCCTGGTCACGCCCTTCGCCATGCTCCGTCGCCATCAGCGAACCGCCGAGATCGTGGGGACCGAGGCGCCGACGGCCCTGGAGCTGGTCTACGCGACCGGCGTCGCGCTGCTGGTGTTCGCCCTGCTCATGGGCGTCTGGGAAGGGGTCAGCGCCCTGGTCTCGCTCACGTCTCGTCAGCTGCGTCGCGCCCTTCCGCGCTGGGCCGCACACGGCATTGCCGCCGTGGTCGTGATCGCCCTCCTCGGGGTAGCGATCGACCGGCTCGTCATCGACACGTTCGTCGGGCGGGCGGTCAGCAACGCGGACACCGTCAACGCCCGCGGCCTGCGGGACGCCCCACCGGACAGTCCGCTCCGCTCGGGGGGTCCGGAGTCGGCCGAGTCGTGGGCCTCGCTCGGCCACGCGGGGCGGACCTTCGTCAGCTCGGGTCCGTCCCAGGACGAGATCGCCGAGGTGACCGGGGCGGACGCGGCGGACCCCATCCGGGTGTATGCGGGGCTCACCCGCGGCCGTGACCTCGAGGACACCGCCGCCGCCGTGGTGGCCGAGCTGGAGCGGACGGGCGCGTTCGACCGACAGGCGATCCTGCTCATCGTCACCACGGGCACGGGATGGATCAACGAATGGGTGCCCTCCTCGTTCGAGTTCCTCCTAGGCGGAGACTCCGCCGTCGCCGCCATGCAGTACTCCACGCTCCCCTCGGCGCTCGCCTTCATCGAGAGCGCCACGACCCCGCCCGAGGCCGGCACGGCACTCATCACGGCCGTCGAGGCGGCCATCGCCGAACTGCCCGAAGGCAGCCGTCCCGGGCTGTACCTGTCCGGGGAGTCCCTCGGGGCATACGGCGCCAGTGCCGCCTTCGACTCGCTCCAGGACATGGTGGCCCGGGTGGATGGCGCGCTCTTCACCGGGACGCCCGGCTTCACGCCGCTGCACGAGGAGATCACCGCCTCCCGGGTCATGAGCTCGACGCAGGTGCTGCCCGTCGTCGACGACGGCCGGCACGTGCGGTTCGCGTCCGAGCCCGCCGAGCTGGAGGCCGACCAGTTCGGGCGCGGCCTGGGGCCCTGGGGCGAGCCGCGCATCGTCTACCTGCAGAACCGGTCCGACCCCGTCGTGTGGTGGCACCCGCAGCTGTTGTACCGCACGCCCGACTGGCTCGACGAGACACGGCGGGGCTCACCCGCCGAGCAGATGTCGTGGGCGCCCTTCGTCACGTTCTGGCAGGTCAGCGCCGACCTCGGCTGGGCGAACTCGGCCCCGCACGGCGAGGGCCACCGCTACGACGCGGAGGTCGTCCCCGCCATGGCCGCCGTGCTCGGCCACGACCCGAGCGACGACCACGATGACATCGTCGACGCCATCTCGAGCAACGGGCGGACCGCCCTCGGACCTTGACGCCGCACCACCATAGCCTTGACCGGGTGACCCCACTCCGAGACGACGCGACGGTCGAGCGGGCGCTCGTCGTCGCCGCCCACCCCGACGACGCCGACTTCGGCTGCGCAGGCACCCTCGCCCACTGGAGCGGCTCCGGGATCGCCGTGACCCTGCTCGTCATCACGCGGGGCGAGCAGGGCGGGCTTCCGGATGCCGATCCCACCGGGATGCCGGCCCTGCGCGAGGCCGAGCAGCGAGCCGCGTGCGCCCACCTGGGGATCCAGGACGTGCGTTTCCTCGACGGGTACCGCGACGGATGGCTCGAGCCGACCTTCGACCTTCAGCGCGACATCGTCCGGGTGATTCGCGACGTCAGGCCGCACCGGGTGCTGTGTCAGAGCCCCGAGCGCTGGTACGACCGGCTGCAGGCGTCGCACCCGGACCATCTCGCGGCTGGAGAGGCGACGGTGCGAGCGTGCTATCCCGCCGCGGAGAACCCGTTCGCCTGGCCGGAGCTGCTCGAGGAGGGCCTCGAGCCGTGGAAGGTCGGGGAGATCTGGTTGATGGCCCACCCGCACCCCACGCACGCGGTCGACATCACGGACACCATCGAGTGCAAGATCGCGGCACTCCTGGAGCACTCGTCCCAGACCGGGCACCGCGCCGACCTGGAGGTCTTCCTGCGGGGTTGGGGTGGGCGCGTCGCCGCCCAGCACGGCCTCGGCGAGGGCAGGCTGGGCGAGATGTTCGGCATCGTTCCCCTCAACGGCTGACCGGCGCGGGCTTTAATGGCGGGATGAGCGAGCGCGCCCTCATCGTCACAGCCCACGGGGACCGCGGGGTCCTCGCCGTCGAGTCGCGGGAGGCGAGCGCCCCGGGGCCGGGAGAGGTCGCCGTGACGGTCGAGGCCGCGGGCGTCAACTTCATCGACGTCTACCAGCGCGAGGGTCGCTACCCGAACCGGACGCCGTTCGTCCTCGGCTCCGAGGGGGCGGGAGTCGTGGCCGCGGTCGGCGACGCCGTGGACGGCCTCGCGGTCGGCGACCGGGTCGCCTGGGCGATGAGCCTCGGAAGCGCGGCGACCCGTGCGGTGGTGCCGGCGGACCAGGTCGTGCCCGTCCCGGACGGCGTCGACGGCCAGACCGCGGCGGCGGTGCTGCTGCAGGGCATGACGGCCCACTATCTCGTCACGGACACGTATGCGGTGCGTCCGGGCACGTGGGCCCTGGTCCACGCCGCCGCCGGAGGAGTGGGGCAGCTGCTCACCCAGCTCGTCGTCGCCCGCGGGGGACGCGTCGTCGCGACCGCCGGGTCGGCGGACAAGTGCGACCTCGCCCGGGAGCGTGGAGCGGAGGTGGCCATCGACTACAGCGTCGCCGACGACGTCGCGGACGCCGTGCGAGAAGCGACCGGCGGCAGCGGGGTCGATGTCGTCTACGACGGCGTCGGGGCGGCCACCTTCGAGGCCTCGCTGGACTCCCTGCGGCCGCGCGGGCTGCTCGCGCTCTACGGGGCGGCGAGCGGCCCGGTGCCGCCGTTCGACCTGCAGCGCCTCAACGCCAAGGGCTCGCTCTTCGTCACCAGACCGAGCCTCGCGCACTACATCGCGACCCGCGACGAGTTGCTGTGGCGGGCGCAGGAGGTCTTCGCGGCAGTGGCGGACGGCTCGCTGAGCGTTGCGATCGCCGGCCGCTACCCACTCGAGAACGCGGCCGACGCATACGAGGCTCTCGAGACGCGCGCGTCCACCGGCAAGCTGCTCCTCATCCCCTGACCGCGGGTCCGGGTGCGCTCCCGGCTCCCACCGGGCGGGACGGTCAGGTCCAGAGGACGGCGACCAGCACGTTGAGGACCCCGAGGGCACCCGCGGCGTCGACGAGCTGCGGCTTGGGCTCACCGCGCTTGGCGCGGGCGTTGGCGATCTCTGCCGCGGCGACGACCGCGACCGCGACGACGAGCTTGACCGCGATCTTGACGTGGTTGAGCTCGGCGTCGCTCGTCATCTCGGCGATGCCCACGAGCAGCAGGCCCGTGAGCAGCTGGACCCGGGCGCCCCAGACCACCGGCGACAGCGCGGTCGACCCGACCCGGGTGGCGATCCACCCGCCGATCAAGGCGGCCAGGCCGAGGAAGTGCGCGACGACGATCAGCTGGTAGAGGAAGTCCATGCGACCAAGGCTAGACATCGCGTCAGGCATCCCCGACACCGGGCCACACGCGTCGCGGGCCGGCCGTCACGCGGCTGGTCAGCCGACGAGCGACCGCCCCCAGGCGCGGGCCCGGTCGAGCTCGCCCGGCTTGAGCGGCCCGGCGGTGTCCTCGACCCAGAACGTCTCGCCCGGTCCGGCGCCCGCGAAACCGTGCTCCTTGAGCGACTTCGCCGCGCTCTTGGCGGCCGAGCCGGGGATGAACGCCTTCTTGACGCGGGTGTCGTAGGTGACGGTCCGGACCGGCGAGGCCTCGGCGGCCGCGATCCACTCCCGGATCCCGCGCTCCTCCTTGCCCTCGGCGGCCGGCGCGTGCGCCTTGTGGACGGCGTCGTGCCGCGTCGAGGGACGGGTCATCGAGAAGGCGTGCGTGGGCCCTCCGACGACGAGCAGGTCCACCTGCTCGGGCACGCGCTCCGGTGCGCTGGTCACCTCGACGACCTCGACCTCCGCGTCGGCCTCACGCATCCCGGCCGCGACCGCGTCGGCGACCTGCCGGCTGTTGCCGAACATGGACTCCACGACGATGTAGGCCCTCATACCGCATCTCCCTTCCGCCCGCCTCGTCCAGTCTGCTCCGCGCCGAACGGCGGCGGCCGAACGGGTGCCGAATCTCACCCGAAGCCGTGCCCGCACGGACCGAGGCCGCCGTTCGGCGATCCCTCAGATCAGGCGCCGACCCATCGCCCAGGCGGTGAGCTCGTGCCGCGAGGACAGCTGCAGCTTGCGCAGCACCGAGGACACGTGGGTCTCGACGGTCTTGACGGAGATGAACAGCTCCTTGGCGACCTCCTTGTACTGGTAGCCGCGCGCGATGAGCCGCATGACCTCACGCTCTCGCGCGGAGAGCCGGTCGAGCTCCTCGTCGACCTCGGCGATCTCGCCGGCGGCCACCCCGAAGGCATCGAGCACGAAGCCGGCCAGCCTCGGGCTGAACACGGCGTCACCGTCGGCGACCCGCCTGATGGCGGAGGCGAGGTCGGTCGCACTGATCGTCTTGGTCACGTATCCCCTGGCACCGGCCCGGATGACGGCGATGACGTCCTCGGCTGCGTCTGAAACCGACAGCGCGAGAAAGCGCACCGGTGCCCCGGCGGCCGTCTCGACGCCGAGGCATCCGTGGATGACGTCGACTCCCCCGTGCCCGGTGCCACCCGGCAGGTGTACGTCGAGGAGCACGACGTCCGGCTCCTCGCGCCGGATGGCGCTCACGGCGTCCTCGACGTTCGCGGCCTCACCGACGAACTCGATGAGCCCCGGTGCCGCCTCGAGGAGCTCGGTGCGAACGCCGGTCCGGAACATGTGGTGGTCGTCGACGAGGACGACGCGAACGGTCATCGGAGGGTCCCTCCTCGGGGAACGGACTCGGGCTGTCGGGGATCGGTGTGGGCGATCGGCTCGGTCGGGGCCGTCACCCCGGGTGCGTCCACCGTGGGCTCCTCCGGTATGCGCGGGTCGGCCCCGCGGTCCGGCACGGCTTCATCGGTGCCCGGGTCGGTGTGCGGCATGACGAGGATGACCTCGGTCCCCGGTTCGCGGCGACGGACGTCGGCGGTGCCGCCGTGCCGGGACATCCGGCCGAGGATCGACTCCCGCACCCCCAGCCGGTCCGGTGGGACGGCGTCCGGGTCGAAGCCGCACCCGTGGTCGCGCACGAAGGCCTCGACGGCGGTCGGGCCGATCTCCACGTATGCGCTGACCGGCGGTGACCCGTGCCGCACGGCGTTGGCGAGGGCCTCGCGCAACGCGCGGACGAGCGCACGGCCGCCGTCGTCGAGTGGCCGGTCGCCGGTGACGACGACCTCGATGGGGACCCCGTGCAGCTCCTCGACCTCGACCGCGGCGGCCGTGGCGGCGGCGGCGAGGGTCTGGGAGGGGTCCTCCTGCGAGCCGTACAGCCAGCCGCGCAGCTCCCGCTCCTGCTTGCGGGCGAGCTGGGTGACATAGGCGGGGTCGTCGGCACCCCGCTGGATCAGGGCGAGGGTCTGCAGGACCCCGTCGTGAAGGTGCGCCGCGATGTCGGCCCGTTCGGTCTCACGGACCCGGGCATCCTGCTCCCGTCGGAAGTCCGCCCACAGCCGCACGGCGAACGGCGCGCAGACCAGGGCGGCACCGACGAGGATGCTCACGGTCGCCAGGGCGACGTCCCAGATCTCGTTGACCGACTGTCCGCGGGTGGCGAGCGCGAGCAGGCCGAGGATGACGACGCCGAGCCCGAACCCGAGCCGGGCGATGCCCAGGCCCCGCCATCCGTCGACCCCGGCCCAGCGGGCGCGCTGGGTGGTGTCGAGCTGGGCCCAGGCGACGACCGCGCCGATCGCGATGAGGAGGACCGGGAGCAGGACACCGGCCCGCACGTTCCAGCCACTGCCCTGCAGCAGGGCGATGCCGCCGGCGAGGGTCGTCAGCGTCCCGATGGCGAGCAGGATCGCGCCCCGGGGAATAGCACTCGAGGTGCCCGGCCCCCCGGTCGCGGAGCCCCCTGCCGCTCCGGGCGCGCCACCGGACATCGGCTGCCCGCCCTGCTCCTGAGCCGGACGGGCGGGGTCGATCCCGGACGGCGCCTCCTCGACCGGGGTCAGGGCCCAGAGGAAGAGGTAGGCGACGATCCCGGCGCCGGAGACGACGCCGAACATGACGAAGACGATCCGGACGATGGCGACGTCGGCGCCGAGGTGCGTCGCGATCCCCCGGCAGACACCGGCGAGGACGCGACCGTCGCTAGGCCGGACGAGCGGTGCTCTCGGGGTCTCGGGAGTGGTGGACATACCTTCATCCTGACGCATCGCACCCTGTCGCGGGAGAGGCCCGGCCAGAGACCAGGGGTGCGCTCAGGGGGTCCTCAGGGGTGACCCTCATGGCGGGGCGGGTGCCCGCGCGACACGATGAGGATATGAACGACACCCAACCGCACGAGCAGGTCAGCCCGCTCACCACGCCTCCACCGTCGACCGTGCCGCCGCAGTCGGGAATCTCGCAGCCGAGCGACCCGCATCCCCCTGGCGACCGCACTCAGCCGCAGTCGACCCGCGCGTCCGCCGACGGCTTCTTCGACCAGATCCGCTCCGCAGGCATCCGACGCAGCCAGGACCGCTGGGTCGCCGGCGTCTGCGGCGGCATCGCCCAGCGGCTCCGGGTCGACCCCCTCCTCATCCGCGCGGGCATGATCGCCCTGCTGCTGCTCGGCATCGGGTTCCTCGCCTACCTCATCGCCTGGGCGCTCATCCCGGACCAGGACGACTCGATCCTGACCGAGAAGGCGATCCGCGACGGAGACGGACGAGGCATCTTCCTCCTCGTCATCATCGCCCTCGGGGTCCTCGGGATCGGACCGGTCTTCTCGGACGCTGGCGGCTGGTGGTCCCTGATCGTCACCGTGGCGCTCATCGCGGGTGTCTGGTGGCTGGTGACCCGGGCGCGCTCGACGACCGGGACCGCGGGACCCGCGCCGGTTCCCAC
>JBAUUB010000085.1:0-3779 GCA_049582485.1 Dermatophilaceae bacterium | reverse complement strand
CTCTACGGCTCGGGCAACACCGAGATCGTCGAGGGCACCGGAGCCACCGCCCAGCTCCTCATCGAGGGGTATGCGGTGCCCGAGGCGGTCAAGTACGTCTTCCTCGGTCCGCTCATCGGGGCGGTGGCGCGCTTCGCCTTCTCCCCGCTCACCGACAAGATGGGCGGCGCGATCTGGACGCTCATCTCCGGTATCGGCATCCTGATCGCCGTCGTCGCGACCATTCCGGCGCTGACTCCCGACACCTCCTCCGCGGCCGCCCTGCAGGGTGGGTTCAACCACTTCCTCTACGGCATGCTGGCGATCTTCCTGTTCGCCGGCATCGGGAATGCGTCGACGTTCAAGCAGATGCCGATGATCTTCGAGCGTCGACAGGCCGGTGGAGTGATCGGATGGACGGCGGCCATCGCCGCCTTCGGGCCGTTCTTCTTCGGCGTGGGTCTGAACCTGTTCGGCCCGGTGACCTTCTACTGGATCGGCGCCGCATGGGCCGCGATGTGCATTGCGCTGACCTGGTGGCGCTACGCCCGTCCCGGCGCGCCGAAGCCCGGCTGAGGTCCCGACCCCGCCACCACGACCACACCCGCCACAAACCCCCGCCTTCCCTTTCCCGGTGGGGGAGAGAAACGTGAGGCGGGGGCGAGCTCAGCGGCCGTCGTGCTCGCGCGACTCCCGCTCCTGCTCGTGGCGCTCGCGGGTCTCGCGGTCCCAGTGCGCCTCCTCGCGGTCGTCGATGCCGTCGCCATCGCGGTCGACGGGGCCGTCCCCCGCGTGCGTGTCGCTCGGATCGACGGCGTTGGGCACTCCGTCGTGGTCGCGGTCGCCGGTCGCGCCGTGCTCGCCGTTTCGGTCGTGCGCGTCGTGGTGCTCGGACCGGCGGTCGTCGTGGGCCGCCGCGCCGGTCGCCGCACCCGCCGCCGCGGGGGCGTCGACGCGGTTGCCCGCCTTGTCGGTGGGCACGTCGGGATCGAGCCGGTCGGCCTCGCGCAGCCGCTCGGCGTGCTCGCTGCGCACTCCCTCGGCCTCGGTCTCCCGAACGCGGGCGTCCTCGGCCATCTGGCGGGCCCGCGCAGCCTGCTCGTCGGCCTCCGCGGACAGCTTGGCCGCGTGTGCGGACTGCTCGTCCGCCTCGGCCGCCGTCTTGCGTGCAGCAGCGTCCGCCTCGGCGGCCTCGGCCTCGCGGCGGCGGAGCTCCTGCTCCCGCTGGGCCTCCTCCTCGCGGATCCGCTCTGCCTGGTCCCGTTTCGCCGAGGCGCCGCGACCGCGCATGACGAGGAACGCGACGACCGCGATAAGCACGACGGCGGCGATGATGAGCACGATCAGGATGGAACTGTTCATGTGCTGTCCTCCTTTGGGTCCGGTGTCTCCGGAACCTCAGTGAACCTACCCCGTGCAGGCGCGCCGTGCATGGTTGAGCGCCGACGTCGCCGCAGGTCAACGTGGTATGCGCGGGGCACCACCGCGCACTCCCTAGAGTGATGGCGTGCCCGAGTCCCGCCCGAGCGCCGCAGGTCCGCGCGACAGCTCCGTCCCACCCGGGGCCTCGCCGTTGCGGCTGCGCGGGCGTGAGTTCTCGTCTGCGGCACCGGCGGTCATGGCCATCATCAACCGGACCGGCGACTCCTTCTGGGGCGGCAACCGCCACCCGGACCTGGAGTCGGCGATGTCCGCGCTGCACGCGGCCGTCGAGCTCGGCGCCGACATCGTCGACGTCGGCGGGGTGCGCGCCGGGCAGGAGGGCGAGGACGTCACCGCGGCGATGGAGATCGACCGGGTGGTGCCGTTCCTCGAGGAGGCGCGCACCGCATACCCGGATATCGTCCTCAGCCTCGACACCTGGCGGGCCGAGGTCGCCACCGCGGCGGGCGGCTACGTCGACCTCGTCAACGACACCTGGCAGGGCGCCGACCCCGAGCTCGTGCACGTCGCGGCCCGCCTCGGTGCCGGACTCGTGGTCTCCCACTCCGGCGGCCTCGCGCCGCGCACCGACCCCAGGGGCGTGACCTACCCGCCGGAGCCGGACGGGGTGCGGGCCGACGTCCTGCGGGTGCTCGGCGAGGGGGCCGCCCGGGCCCAGGCCGCAGGGATCCCGCGCGAGCGCATCCTGCTCGACCCCACCCTCGACTTCGGCAAGACGACCCGCCACTCGCTGACCCTGCTGCGGCACTCGTCCGAGACCGTCGCCCTCGGATATCCAGTCATGCAGGCCCTCTCCCGCAAGGACTTCATCGGCGAGACCCTCGACCTCCAGACCGACGACCGGCTCGAGGGCACGCTGGCGAGCACCGCCGTCGCGGCGTGGCTCGGAGTCGCGGTGTTCCGGGCCCACGACGTGCGAGCCACCCGCAGGGTGCTCGACATGGTCGCCTCGATCCGCGGGGACCGACCACCGGCGAAGAGCCTGCGCGGAACCATCGGCGCAGATGAGACCCGGTGAGTGACGGACACCGCACTGCGCGACAGGTCACAATCGCCCACCTCGCCGCCCTCGGGGGCCTAGGGTGGGCAAAGCACGCGGCGCGCGCCGAGCACCCCTGCGCCAGGCGCCACCGCGTGACCACGTCCGAGAGTGCCCGAGCCGGAGGCTGTCACCCATGCGCATCGGTGTCCCGAGGGAGACCAGGTCCGGGGAGCGCAGGGTCGCTGCGACTCCCGCCACCGCCGCCAAGCTGATCGGCCTCGGCTATACCGTCGCCGTCGAGCGCGACGCCGGCCGGGGCGCGAGCTTCGCCGACGAGGCCTACCTCGAGGCCGGGGCCAAGGTCGTCGAGGACGTCTGGGACTGCGACGTCGTGCTGAAGATCAACGCGCCCAGCGAGGCCGAGGTCGCGCGCATGCACAGCGGGCAGACGCTCGCGAGCCTGCTCTCGCCCGCCCTCGCCCCCGATCTCATCGAGGACCTTCGGGTCAGGGGCGTCACGGGGCTCGCGATGGACGCCGTCCCCCGCATCTCGCGAGCCCAGGCGCTCGACGTGCTCTCGTCCATGGCGAACATCGGCGGCTACCGCGCCGTCCTGGAGGCCGCCCACGAGTTCGGCTCGTTCTTCACCGGGCAGGTCACCGCGGCGGGCAAGGTCCCTCCCGCCAAGGTCCTCGTCGTCGGGGCCGGCGTCGCCGGCCTGGCGGCCATCGGCACCGCCGGCTCGCTCGGGGCGATCGTGCGCGCCTTCGACTCCCGCCCCGAAGTGGCCGAGCAGGTCGAGTCGATGGGTGCGGACTTCCTGCGGATCGACGTCGAGCAGGAGGTCTCCGCCGACGGGTATGCGCGCGAGACCGGCGAGGAGTTCAACCGCAAGGCCGCCGAGCTGTACGGAGCGCAGACCAAGGACGTCGACATCGTCATCACGACGGCGCTCATCCCGGGCCGGCCGGCGCCGCGCCTGATCACCGAGGAGATGGTCGCCGCGATGAAGCCGGGGTCGGTCGTCGTCGACATGGCGGCCGGCAGCGGCGGCAACGTCGCGGGCTCGGTCGCAGACCAGCGGGTGGTCACCGAGAACGGCGTGGTCATCCTCGGCTACACCGACCTTCCCGGCCGGCTGCCGACCCAGGCCTCGCAGCTGTTCGGCACCAACCTCGTCAACCTGCTCACCCTCCTGACCCCGGAGAAGGACGGCGAGCTGCGGCTGGACCTGGAGGACCCGGTCCAGCGCGGCATGACCGTGACCCGCGACGGGGAGCTGCTCTGGCCGCCGCCCCCGGTCCAGGTGTCCGCAGCGCCCGCCCCGGCCGCCCAGCAAGTCGCACCGGTCGCCGCCGCCCCGGCGGCGCCGCGC
>JBAUUB010000084.1:0-6301 GCA_049582485.1 Dermatophilaceae bacterium | reverse complement strand
CCTCGGCACCGCGCCGGGCCTCGGCACCGCGCCGACCGCTGCCCCTAGGCGCCCCCGCTGCCTCAGTGCATATCCGGCAGCAGCTCCTGGGCGTCGGCATACGTCAGCCCGGTCAGCTCGAGCAGGTCGACGAGGATGCTGCGCGCCTGGCCGATGATGACGACGTTGGACAGCGACAGGGCGTGGTGGTCGATGCCCGAGCTCAGGTCCCCGGCGGCGATGATGCGGTCCCGCGCCCGGGTGGGCAGCCGCCGCGCGGTCAGCTCGCGAGCGCAGAACTCCGCGATGTCGGCGACGTCGTCGATCAGGGCGATGACCTCGGGGGAGACCGGCTCGCCGCGGTAGGCCGACACGGTGACCCGCCGGGCGAGGACGCGCAGGTTGCGCAGCATCCGGTCCAGCGGCGCGACGAGCGCCGCGACCTCCTGCATGTCCTGACGGTGTCCGCGCAGCAGCGGCGAGTAGCGCACCAGCTCGACACCCTCGGCGGCGGCCGTCGACAGGTCGGAGAGCATGGTCTCGGTGGCCCGCGCCCGGTCGAGCACGGCGTCGGCGGACTCCTGATCCCCCGATCCGAGTGCGGCCTCGGCAGCCCGCAGCGTCGCCGACGCCTCGGTGAGGACGGCGGCGGCCCGGTGCCGGGGCCGCTGGATGGGTGAGGTCGGCGCCACCAGCGCGATGACGAGCGCTATCGCGCAGCCGAGCAGGGCGTCGGCCCAGCGCGCGAAGCCGGAGTCCATCCCGGGCAGCAGCGTGATGACGACGGCCGACTGGATCCCCGCCTGCATGACCATGAGCGTGCGCGCGCCGAGCCAGAGCGCGACGGACATGGCGATGAACACGGCGAGGGTGATCTGCCACGCGCCGCTGCCCAGGGTGCTGACGAACACGTCGCCGATGAGGACGCCGAGGAACACCCCCACGGCGACCTCGACGACGCGCGAGACCCGTTGGCCGTAGGACAGGCCGAGGCACAGGATCGCCGCGATCGAGGCGAAGAACGGCTGCTCATGTCCGAGCAGCTGCTGCCCGAGGAACCAGCCGAGTCCGGCTGCGAGCGCCATCTGGGTGATGAGGAACAGGTGCGAGCGCCAGCGCTGCAGGCTGCGCCGTTGCGAGGCGAGCCCGGCGCGCCCGGCCCGCTCGCTCAGGTCGAACGCCCGCAGCGACATGTGCTGCAGCGCGGTCCCCCACGGCCGCCCCGGTCGGTCCGGCACCGGGTCGGGATCCGATCCGGTATGCGCTGGTCGCGGCGTCTCGTTCACGCGCCCATTGTCCTCGGTCGGCCGGGTCCGGTTGCCCAGCCGGCCAGCCGGTCCCGCTCAGAGCGTGACCGAGATGCCCTCGGTGTGGGTGCCGTCGCGGCTCTTGCGCGGCAGCTTGACGGCGTACCGGTCGCCGGCGGCGGCGAGCACGTCGGCGATGTGGTCGGTGACGTAGTTGAAGTAGAAGGTCGGTTTGCGCTGCTGGGCGACCACGACGCGGGCGAGCGCCTCGGGGTCGGGGTGGCCGAACTGGGCGCCGTTGGTCGAGAGCAGCCAGCGCCGTGACTGCACCTGTCGCGCGAGCTCGAGGTTGGTGTTGCGGCGCGAGCCGTGGTGAGACATCTTGACGGCGTCGAAGCGGTGTGGGCCGGGACCGAGCCGGGCGAGTGCCGCGAGGATCGGTCCGGCCGGGTTGTCGGCGAGCAGGAGGGCCCGCTTGCCGTCGTACTCGGCGATCAGCGCGATGCCCGCGCCATTGGGACGCCCGCGGTCCGCGCTGAATCGGGACTCCGCGAGCAGGTCGGGCTCGAAGCCGCCGAGCAGCTCGTCGCGCACCCACTTCTTCTTGACGATCTCGGCGCCCTGGCCGGGGACGATGCCGGCCCGGCGGCAGGCCTCGTCCCACTCCGGCACGAGCTTGCGCATCGCCTCGCGGTCGGGCGCCAGCACGGTCATCCGCATCCCGCCCGGCAGGGTGGCCACTGGCAGCGGACCCTCGTCGGGGATGGCCACGGCCTCGCCCTTGAAGGCCTTGTTCCACCGCTTCGGGTGCTCGAGCAGGGCGGCGGTGAGACGTTCGGCGTCGGGGCCGCCGAGCAGCTCGGGCTGGTGGTGCTTCCAGCCGTTGAACCACACGTCGCGGAACAGCGGCACCCGCCGATGGTCCGAGAGCAGCGAGACGGCGCCCTGGATGTGGTCCGCGTCGATGTGGGTGATGACGAACAGCTCGACCCGGCTGGTGCGCCCGGGCAGCTCGCGGATCCGCTCCTCGAGCTCGGGCACGAGGGTGGGAATCGTCTCCTGGGGTCCGGCGTCGACGAGGACGTGGTGGTGTGGACCGTCCTTCGGTCCGTAGGTCAGCCACAGCGCGTCACCGCGCTGCGCGGGGAGGACGTCGATGCGGAACATCGCTCACACCTTCCAGTCGGCGTCGCCGTAGGCCGTGACCGCCAGGGCGCTGATCAGTCCGCTGCGCACCGCCTCGCGGCGGAAGGTCGCGATGACCTCCCCGAGCGGCTGCACCGTGCGGTCGTCCGCCCGGAGCATGGTGCCGAGCTGCTCGGACAGGGTGGCCGCGTGCCGCCCGAGGAGCATCGTCAGGGTGGAGAACACGACGGCCGCACCCTTGGCCATGAAGCGCGGGACGTAGCCGCCGGGGTCGTCCTTGGCGCCGGCGGTGTCGCACCCGAACAGCATGACCACGGGGGCGATCTCGTGCAGACCGGTGACGTGCTTGCGCTCGATCCGGCCGCTGCGCAGGGTCACCCCCGAGATCTCGAGCGTCTTGACCTTGGGGTCGGTGTGCGGCATGAGGACGAGCAGCTCCGTCGGCGCCGCGGCCAGCGCGCTCGTCCAGTCATCCCAGGTCGCCACGCGTGGGATGCCACCGAAGGTCGTCAGGGTGCGTTTGACGTCGGCCGCTCGCACCTTGGTGCTCGCTGCGAGCGCGACATGGGTGACCGCGAGCCGGCGCCGCCGCCGGCCCGGCGTGGCGGAGACCTTGAAGGCGGTGCCCGGTTCGTCGGTCAGGTCGGTGTGCTGGCGCTCGATGATCCGGCTCATGCCCCAGAACACCGACGGGCAGACGATGCTCGTGTCGTCGGGGCCGGCGAAACAGTGCTCGCCACAGTCGGTCCCGGCGCTCCAGTTGGCGCACAGCGCGGCGTCCTCGTCCGGCGCCGGCCGGTCGTAGACCAGCTCCAGCGGCAGGAACCGTCCGGTGCGGGCGGTCACGATCTGGATCCGCCTCGCGTCGGCGAATCGGGCCAGGTGCGCCTCGAGCGTCCCGTACAGCTCGTTGCCCTCGACGGCGACGTCGATGAGGATCTTGCGGGCCGCCTCGTCGGCCGCCTTGCCCTTGGCGGTCAGCTGGGTGGCTTTGAGCAGGTATGCGCGGATCCGCTCGGTCGTCGCGTCCACCTCGGCCATGGCCTCGATCACGGTGGTTCCGTCCGAGTGCGACACCATCGCCGGTGCCCCCGAGTCGTCGTGGTTCAGGACGATGGTCCGGTCGAACGGCTGCCGGTCGTCCAGGCTCGACATCGCCTCCCACAGCACGAGCCGCTCGGACATCGCGACCTCCCCGCCGACGGTGCCGCCGACCAGCGCCGACTGGATCACCCGGTTGCGGTGCAGGACCATCAGACGGGCCTGGACGGTGGTGGCGTCCTCGGGAACGGTCCAGACGAGGCGCACGTCCTCGGAGCGCCCGACCCTCGGCACCTCCAGCTCGGTCCGCACCGGCTCGCCCCGCGGCACGAGGGGGACGAGCACGACGGTGAGCCACACGTGGTCCAGCGCCGGGTCGTCGTCGAACCCGAGCACCGAGTTGGGGATCGCCAGCCCCTGCAACGGGGCCGGACCGGTCGGCGGCTTCTCCATGGGGCCGATGAAGACGTCGACGGCGTTGTCCCCATGCCGCAGCACGTTGTCGCGGGGGCCGGGGCCGGCCGGCCCGACGTAGGCCTGCAGGTATCGGGCCATCTCGCCCACGGCGTCCTCCACCATCTCCTCGAGGGACTCCTCGAGCTCGGCGGCGGCCGAGCTCTCGGCCGACTCGTGGCCGAAGAACCCGTCGGGCAGCGACTCGAGCTCACGCAGGTGCTCACGGGACAGCTCGAGGATGTCGGGTCGGGGGAGGGACGGGATGCTCGGTGGCGGCATCGGAGCCGGTGGCGGGATGGGCGCGGGCGGGATCGACGGAGCCGGTGGCATCGGAGCCGGCGGCGGAGACACGGACGGTGGTTCGATCGACTTGGGCACCTCGTCCGGAGCCTCGTCCGGGGGCGCCGCCATGGCGCGCCCGATCTCCTCGATGTCGAGCCGCATCTGACGGGCCCGGCGCCGGATGAGCTCGGGCAGCGCCGAGCTCTCGAGCACATCGAGCTCGCCCGCGAAGACGATCCGGCGCTCGAAGGCCCAGGTGAGGGCGACGTCGAGAGGATGGGCGTGCGAGAGGACCCGCAGTGTCCTGAGCAGCCGTCGCGCCAGCAGGGCCGGATCGTCGGTGTCGACCAGCCCCGCCGCCACCGCCCCCGTCGCGGCCCGCGCGAGCGCCAGCTGGGCGTCCAGGACGGGCCAGGTCCGCCCCTGCGAACCGGAGCAGAGCACGACGTTGGCGGTCTGGCGACTGTCGAGGAGGGTGCTCGCGGACCGCTGCGCGTCGGTGCGCAGCACGAGCAGGTCGACGATCCCCGGCTCGGTCCGGACGTCGCGGACCCGCACCAGGGGCGGCGGCACCCCCTCGTCGCCCCGCATGCCCTCCAGAGCGCCGGCCAGCTCGTCGTCGGCCACCCCGATGCGCAGCGGCCACGCCCACGCCCGGCGCCGCAGGGACCCGGGCGGCCGGCTCACCGGGACGACGACGGACCCGACTCCGGGGCAGGCCAGCAGTCGTGGCACGACCTCGGCCGGCAACAGGTTTCCGCGCACCGCCAGTCTCAGGGAGGGCGGACCGTGCCTGGCGCTCTCCTCCGGGTCGGTGTCGAACCAGAGCCGGCTGCTCGAGGTGATCATGCCCGGCGGTGGATCGGCCGGTGGCGGGGTCCAGTCGACGAAGTCGGACTGTCCGGGTGCGGCGATCTCCCACCTGCTCAGCGCCGCGGGCTCGACCCCGGCGATCACCGCTGCCACGGCCGCCTCGTCCGGTGACCCGGCCGACATCGCCCACCGGTCGAGGTCGGCGCCGGTGAGGGGGGTCGTCTCACGAACCATGCCTCTCCTCACCCGACCCCACCGGGGAACGGGAACCCCGATGGTTCGGGAAGTCCCGGGTCCACGTGCGTGCGCAGGGCGGCGTCGGCGACGGCGTAGCCCCAGTTGGCCAGGCGGTGGCGCGTCTCGGCCGGCATCGTCGCGAGGCGGGTCGGCGTCGCGGCGAGGGCGAGGGTGCGCTCGGCGGGGCAGGGCAGGGTGCTCGCCGGTCGTGCGTAGGCGGACTGGAGGGTGTTGACCGCCCAGAACGCTCCGTCCCGCCGCCCCGACTCGAGCGCGCCGATGATCTGCCGGCGTCTGAGTCGCCGCACCTGGACGTCGATCGTGTTCAGCACGCGGACCGTGCCGCGGATCCAGTCACCCGGTGGCTTCGGCTGCTCCGCGAAGGTGCCTCCCCCGTCGGAGACGTAGACCGTGGCGCAGCGCTTGAGCACCGGCTCGAGCCCGAGGTTGTCGAAGACACCCCCGTCGGTCAGCGTGATCAGCTGCCCGTCGGGAAGGTGCAGCCGGCACGGCGAGAGCACGGGCGGGAAGGCCGAGCTGGCCGCGACCGCGTGCGCGAGCGGCAGCGTCGGGTTCTCGACCGCCTCGGTGCGCCAGTCCCGCATGTAGGGCCGCGAGAACCGCCACAGGGTCCCGGTCGAGAGGTTGGTCGCGAGGATGATGAACCGGGGACCCTCCTCGTCGGCCGGGAGGTCCTGCAGGGTCGCGCCGTGGAACACGTGCTTGTCGTATGCGCGGCGCACCCAGTGCGACGCACCTCCCCGCAGGATGCCGCGCAGGACCGCGGGAACGTCGACGGTCGTGCCGGCCAGCCGGAGAACGGGTTCCTCGACGAGGTCGGCGAATCGCTGTGCCACGCCGGCGGAGTCGAAGTCCAGGTCCGTCCAGGCCAGGGCGAGGACCCCCGCCGTGATGGAGCCGCCGGAGACCGAGCCCACCCGCGTCACCTGTGCCAGTCGGCCGGCCTCGTTGAGCCGGCGGAGCGCGCCTAGGTGGAAGACCATGGCCCGGTAGCCGCCGCCCGACAGGCTGAGACCCACTCCGCCGGAAGGGCGCTCGCCGAGCGCGAGGGCGTCCGCCGCGACCTCGGCCGCGACGTC
>JBAUUB010000083.1:0-4761 GCA_049582485.1 Dermatophilaceae bacterium | reverse complement strand
CCGGCAGTCCGGCGTCGAGCGCGATGACCCGGCCGATCGCCGGCGCGTCGGCGGACGGGACAGCGTGCCCGACGACGACATCGGCAATCGCCTCGGGGTCCACCCCGGACCGCTCGACGACGGCGCGCAGCACCGTGGAGCCGAGCTCGGCCGCGCTGACGTCCTTGAGCGCGCCGCCGTAGCGGCCCACCGCTGTTCGCAGCGGCTCGCAGACGACGATGTCGGTCATGGGCCGAGCCTAGATCGAGGGGGGCCGGAGGCCCGAGCCGGCCCGCGCATACGGTGGAGGCATGCACGACGTCCCGCTCGAGATCCCCGCCTGGGAGCCGCTGTCCGACGAGGTCCTGCGCGACCAGCGCGCGCACTACGACGAGCACCGGCGCGGGTGCCCGGTGGCGCGCTCGCCGCGTGGGGTAACGGTGTTCCGGCACGCCGACGTGGTCGCGGTCGCGAACGACCCGGTGACCTTCTCGTCCGCCGCGTCGGCCTTCCGTTCGGTGCCGAACACGCTCGACCCGCCCGAGCACGGCCGCTTCCGGGCGGTCGTCGACCGCTTCTTCACGCCGGAGCGGATGGCCGCCCTCGAGCCCGTCGTGCGGCGGATCGCCCGCGAGGTGGTCGTCGACGCGGGCCCCCGCACCGACGCCGTCACCGGCCTCGGCTATCGGTATGCGGTGCGCGCCCAGGCCGCCTGGCTCGGCTGGGAGGGGGCCGAGGAGCGGCTGCTCTCCTGGATGGCGGCGAACCATGCGGCCACCCGGTCGGGTGACCGCGAGCGGACCGCGCCGGTCGCTGCGGAGTTCGACCGGATCGTCGGTGACCAGGTGCAACGACGGCGCGAGCTCGGGGAGGACGCGCCGGACGACCCGACGACCGAGCTCACCCGCGTGACCGTCGAGAAAGCGGACGGAGGCGGTGAGCCGCTCAGCGACGCCGACACCGTCTCCATCCTGCGCAACTGGACGGCCGGCGACCTCGGCTCGATCGCCGCCTCCCTCGGGGTCGTCGCGCACTTCCTCGCGACGCATCCCGACATCCAGGAGGGCCTGCGCCAAGACCCGACCGGCCTCGCCGGCGCCATCGACGAGATGCTGCGCATCGATGACCCGTTCCTCGTCAACCGTCGCGTGGCGACAGCGGCGACCGAGGTCGAGGGCTACCCGATCACCGCCGGTGAGCGGCTCTATCTCAACTGGACCTCCGCCAACCGGGACGAGACCGTGTTCGGCGATCCCGACGCATACCGTCCGCTCGAGAACGCGGAGCACAATCTCGTCTACGGCACCGGGATCCATGTCTGTCCGGGCCGGCCGCTGGCGACGATGGAGCTCGTCGTCATGACCGAGGAGCTGCTCGCCGCGACGACCCGCATCGAGCTCGCCGAGGACGAGGTGCCGGTGCGGGAGACCTATCCCGTCGGCGGCTGGGCGCGGGTGCCGGTGCTGCTGCGGGTGTGAACCGATCTGGAGCGCACGCCTAGGGTGGTCGGATGCGTACCCGACAGCTCGGACCCTTCACCGTCTCCGCCATCGGCCTCGGCGCCATGCCGCTGTCGTCCGGCCACAACACCCGTCCCGACCGCGACCAGGCGATCGCGACCGTCCACGCCGCCCTCGACGCCGGCGTGACGTTCATCGACACCGCCGACATCTATGCCCCGAGCTGGGACACGATGGGCCACAACGAGGAGATCGTCGGCGCGGCCCTGCGCAGCTACGGCGGGGACACCAGCGGCGTCATCGTCGGCACCAAGGGCGGCATCACCCGCGGCGAGGGCGAGACCTGGGGTCGGGATGGCTCGCCGCAGTACATCCGCCGGGCGCTCGAGGCGTCGATGCGTGCGCTCGACACCGACGTCATCGATCTCTACCAGTGGCACCGCCCCGACCGCTGGCGGACCTACCACGAGGTCATCGAGACCTTCAAGACCCTCCGGGAGGAGGGCAAGGTCCGCGCCGTGGGCATCTCCAACGCCAACGTCGAGGAGATCGAGGTCGCCATCGAGGTCCTCGGCGACGGCGGGCTCGCGAGCGTGCAGAACGAGTTCTCGCCGCGCTTCCGGTCCAGCCGCGACGAGCTCGAGCTGTGCGGGGAGCACGGCATCGCCTTCCTGCCCTGGAGCCCGCTCGGTGGCACCGGGGCGCACAGCAAGGAGGTCGGCCAGACCTATCCGGTCTTCCACGACATCGGCCAGGAGCGGGGGGTGAGCCCGCAGCGGGTCGTCCTCGCCTGGGAGCTTTCCCTCGGCGAGCACGTCATCCCGATCCCGGGAGCCAGCCGGCCGGAATCGATCATCGACTCCGCCCAGGCGGCCGACCTCGAGCTCACCGAGGACGAGGTCACGCGGATCGAGGCCCAGTTCCGCTGAGCCGGAATGCGCGCGGGACAATCGAGCTGTGAGAGTCCTGGCGCTGAGCGCGCCGATCTACGCGCACACTCTCAACGCCGTGCCCTTCCTCGAGGGTCTCGCCGACCGGGGCGCCGAGGTGCACTGGGGGGTCGCGAGTCGATGGCCGGTCGATTCCGTATCACCACGGGCCCGGGTCTGGGACACCGGACCGGTGCCGCGCTACCGCGGCCACCGCGGCCGCATCCGTGACGTCTCCGCACGCTACGACTGGCTGTTGGGCGATGCGGCGGACCGGGTCCACGCGGCCCGGAAGGTCGTGGCGCAGGTGGCGCCCGACATCGTGCTCACCGACTCCCTCGGGTATGCGGGGGCCCTGGCCAGCGAGTCCGTCGGCGTCCCCTGGGTCAGCTTCGGCGACGGACCCTTGCACTACCCGGAGGCCACGACACCGCCGTTCGGTGCCGGACTCCCGTACGGCACCTCGCCGTCGTCCCTGCGGCGCAACGCGGTGGTCCGGGCGGCCAGTCGGCGCGTGATCATGGCATCCGCGCAGGAGCGCTATGACGCGCTCCGGACCAGCCTCGGGCTGCCGTCGACCGGGACGCCGGTGCTCGAGGCCGTCCTGTCACCGCTGCTGCACCTGCACTGCGGGGTCCCGGAGCTGGAGTACCCGCGCGAGGACCTGCCGGCTCAGGTGCACTTCGTCGGCGCGCTGCGCCCTCCGGCCCGTCGGCCGTGGTCGCCGCCCGCCTGGTGGTCCGACGCCGCGGGGAGCCATTCCGGCCGCGTGGTCCTCGTGTCGCAGGGAACGCTACGCGCGAATCCCCGCGAGCTGCTGGCGCCGGCCCTCGAGGCGCTACGTACCACCCGGCGCCCGGCGGTGCTCACGACCGGGGTCGTCGACCCGGGGCGACTCGGCGGTCCGGGTCGGGTGTCCGGACCGGCGGAGCCGCTGCTGGCCGTCGAGTCGTTCGTCCCCTATGACGCGGTCCTGCCGCACGCCGGCGCGTTCGTGACGAACGGCGGGTGGACGGGGGTGCTGCTGGCTCTCGCGCACGGTGTGCCGGTCCTCCAGGTCGGGAAGACCGAGGAGAAGGCGGACATCGGCAGGAGGGTCGAGTGGGCCGGTGCGGGGCGACATCTCGGCACGGGTCACCCGCAGCCGCACCGCTTGGCACGCGAGCTGGAGCGGCTCGAGCGCCCGAAGTACGCGCGCGGCGTGCAGCGGCTCGCGGCGTCGCTGGCGGCACGGGACCCGGGACGCGACGGTGCCGAGCTCATCCTTCAGGTCGCGGCCCGTGCCGGATGACGGTCAGCGACCCTGGGCATCGGCGAACCAGCCGTCGGGGCCGACTGGCGTACCCGACGCGATGCGTGGCATGTACTCGGTGTTGACGAGACGGGCGACGAGACCGCGACGGCTGTTCACACCCGCCTTGGCGAAGATGCTCTTCAGGTGGTCCTGGACGGTGTAGGGACTGATGAAGAGTGTCCTGGCCATCTCGTCGCGGGTCTCGCCGCGCAGTGACAGGAGCAGGACCTGGCACTCCCGGCGGGTCAGACCGTAGGCGGCCGCCATCAGCGACACGATCTCGGGTGGTCTGGCCCGCTCGACGGTCATGACGACACGCCGCGGTGGGTGGTTCGCGTCGAAGGGGCCGGCCCGGATGACGAGCCACTCCCCGTCGCGAGTCCTGGACCGCAGCACGATGCTCTCCTGATCGGAGGCGCGCAGTCGTGCCGCCGCCATTGCCGCGGGTGCGAGTCCCACAGGGCTGCCGGCGGGGCCCCAGGCGAGCCGCTCCAGGTGCGCGAGAGCGGCCGGTGTGACCATCTCGAACTCGTTGCCCGGCCCGAGGACCGCGAAGGCCGGGCCGTCCGGCACTTCGGATGCCCCGGCCAGGTCCGTGGTGGCATCGCGGAACAGCATCGTGCGCAGGCCGTCACCGATCTCGGTGAGCACGGAGCCCACCATGGCCTCCTCATGGTCGTCGAACCGCCGCTCACCGCGTCGGGACACCGTCGCGACGCCCCACACCAGTCCGTCGGTGCCGCGCATGACCATCCGGATCTCCTCGTCCAGGCCGTACGGTGCGAGGAGCTCGGCGTACCGTCGGGTGGTCCGCGGCCGGTCCTCCGTGGTCTCGCGCAGAGTCCGGACCGGTATGCGACCGCGCACCATCGACTCGAAGCTGCCCGGCTCGTCGACCTCGCCGTACTCGACCTCGACAGCCACCGCATACGCGCGCAGGTCGTCGTAGCCGCGGATGGTCAAGGATGTGGGGACAAGCGCATACGGATCGGTTCCGCCGAGGCAGGAGGCGTCGAACGGGACGTACGCGTGGAGGGCGTCCAGCACCTCCTGACGGAACGTCTCGCTGTCGGGCGCCGTGCGCGACGCGTCACGGATC
>JBAUUB010000082.1:0-3459 GCA_049582485.1 Dermatophilaceae bacterium | reverse complement strand
AGCACTACCCACAGGTCGACCACGGCCTGCTCCGTGACTGTCGAACGCTCGCGCTGGCGCTGATGACGACATGGCGCTGGGACCGAGACGATCAGCTGCCCAACGGTCCTCAGCTCGGCCTGCGGTGGCTCAGTCAACTGCGCGCAGTCCTGCATGCCCGGAACATGGGCCTCACGAACTGAGCAGGCCGCCCGCCCGCACATCGCCCGCGTTGCCAGCAGCCGCGCCCGCCCGGACCCTGCCGCGATCCGGCCAGTCTTCAGCCGCACCGTCACCCCTGAAGCATGCACAACAGCCAGCGGAGTGCAGCGCCTACTTGGTGAGTGTGCGAGAGGGTGCTGGGGTCGGTGGTCGGTAGGCGCCGCTCCGTCTAGTGTCGGGGAGTGACACGAGAGATGTGGGATCGGGAGGCTGTCGGCTTTGACGACGCGGCGGATCATGGATTGTCCGCCCCTGAGGTGCGGGAAGCGTGGCGTGAGCTCCTGCTGTCGGTGTTGCCAGCACCCCCGGCCCGCGTCGCCGACCTCGGCTGTGGAACGGGCACACTGACACGCCTTCTCACAGATCAGGGCTACACCGTCGACGGCCTCGACTTCTCGACGGCGATGATCGAACGGGCACGCCTGAAGGTCCCCGAGGCTCGCTTCGTGGTCGGTGACGCGGCCACACCTGAGCTGCCCGGGGAGGACTACCACGTCGTCTTGAGCCGGCATGTGCTGTGGGCGATGAACGATCCACAGGCTGCGTTCGCCAAGTGGGTTGGGCTGCTCAAACCCGGCGGAGTCGTGGTTCTGATTGAGGGGCACTGGTCCACGGGCGCCGGGCTGACCGCCGAGCAGACTCGGACGATCGTCTTGAGTGCCCGTCAGGAGCTCCGGGTCGTCTCACTTCCGGAGGAGATCTATTGGGGCAAGGCCATCACCGATGAGCGCTACCTCGCGGTCAGCCACAGATGAGGGCGTGCCCACCATCTCCGACCTCCGTCTCGGCTCCCGGTGGTGTACAGGACCTCTCGGGCTGGTGCAGGGGCTGCTCTTTGTGGAGGATCAGTCACACCCCGGCGCGATCTTGCGCTCACGCGTGCGTCTTGGGTCATCGGGACGGGCGGTGGTCCCGTTGTGCCCGCCATTCTCGCGCCAGGATCGCGTACTGGTAGCCGTCCACCCAGCCGAGGTCAGCGTGCCAGGAATCCTCGACCCCATGCTGCTCGCGCCTCATGCCGGCCTTCTCCAACACCCGCAACGAGGCGTGGTTGTCGGCGTTGCAGGACGCTGTCACCCGCCGAAGCCCGAGAGGACCGAACGCGGCGGCCAGGAGGCCGCGGGCCAGCTCGCTGGCCACGCCCCTGCCGGCGAATGGTGGGTTGACCATGTATCCGATCAGCCCCTCGGTCCGGCTGGGCATCCCGGGCTGTCCCATCCCATCGACGATCTCGAGGAAACCCATGGCCGCGAGGTTCCCGTCGAGTCCCGCGACACAGGAGAAGTCGGTCTCGCTCGTGGGCACTGCTAGCCACTCTTCCCGGAAGGCGTCCGGCTCGACGCTGGTGCGGATCATTAAGCGGTTGACCTCAGGATCGTTGCGGAAGGACAGCAGTTCCTCGATGTCAGCCGCGCTGGCCTCGCGTAGCAGCAGCGAGCCGGACCGGGTCGGCCATGGCGTAGGTATCACCGACACATGATCTCCGCCCGCCCGCCGCAGCGACGAACGGTTTGACCGCCGCTCACGGCAGTAGCCACAGAGCCCGACGCGATCCGCCCGTACGTGACCAATCAGGACCTGCGCACTCTAGCCCGGCACCCGGCTACTTGACACTGGTCGTAGGACCGGTGTTCGGCCAGACTCGGTCTAGGTGCTTGACGGGATCGCTCTTCTTCCGGCTGCCCACCCGTTCATTCGGGTGTGGCTCTACTTCGGTTTGCGGTCCCGTCGGGCGCCGTGGCGATGGTGTGGCTCCAGAGGGGTCTGCCCTGCTCTAAGTAGCAATGCCCGCCTCGCCGTTTCCCTGCCGGATTCGAGTCGAAGGCGGTCCTTTCATGAGGGTGTTCATCGGGGTCGATCCCCACAAGCTGTCGGTCACGATCGAAGTTGTCGACAAGCACGAGACGGTGTTGGCGACCGGCCGGTTCGCCACCGACAACGCCGGGTACCGCGCGATGCTCAAGCGCGTCGCGGCATGGCCCGAGCGGGTGTGGGCTGTTGAGGGCAGCAACGGCGTCGGCCGCCCGCTGGCGCAACGGCTCCTCGCTGACGGGGAGCACGTGGTCGACGTGCCGGCGAAGCTGTCCGCCCGAGCGCGGCTGTTCGATACCGGCCACAACCGCAAGACTGACGCCCATGACGCCCACTCGGTCGCGGTCGTCGCGGTGCGGACGGCGGGTCTTCGGGTGCTCTCCTACGATGCCGAGCTTGAGGCGCTGCGGATGCTCTCGGACCGGCGCGCCGAGCTCTCCCGGACCCGCATTCAGACGGTCAACCGGTTGCACCGCCTGCTCACGGAACTGATCCCGGGGACAGGCAAGAAGGACATCACCACAGGTCAGGCCAAGCGGCTCCTGGCCTCGGTACGGCCACGAGACATCGTCGGCAAGACCCGCCGCCGCCTGGCCGCCGAACTACTCGCCGAGCTGGTCGTGGTGGACAAGAAGATCAAGGAGCTGAAGAAGGAGCTCAAGGCGATGGTGATCGCCCGCGGCTCGAGGCTGATGGAGCTGCCCGGCGTCGGCCCGGTCGTGGCCGCCCGGGTGCTGGCCGACACCGGCGATGTCGCCCGCTTCGCCGACCGGAACCGGTTCGCCTCGTGGACAGGGACCGCACCGATCGAGGTCTCCTCCGGAGAGATCGTGCGGCATCGGCTCTCCCGCGCCGGGAACCGGCGGATGAACCACATGATCCACATCGCCGCTGCCACCCAGATCCGCCTCGACACCGAAGGCCGGGCCTACTTCCTCCGCAAGATCGCCGCAGGCAAGACCCGCCGTGAGGCGATGCGCTGCCTCAAGCGACGGATCTCCGACGTCATCTTTCGACAGCTCGTCGCAGACGCTGCGGCGGGCGACCTCGAAGCGGGCCCGGGAGGGCACGGCGGGGCGTCCCATATATCCAGCGCGGCCGGCTCTCACCCGCGTACCGGCACTTCGGATCAGCCACTTCCCGGACCCGCACCCACGACGCTACCCCCGACCACACCGACCAGGAAGACCCCCATCGACAGAACCCTCCAAACCGTCCCTTGACAACAGAGGGGTGCCGAAGTGACTCACCTGCTTGACTGAGCGGATGGCCGTGGGTCGGGCGGTGAAGTGAGCTGACTTGACATAGCGGCTGGACACCTCTCACTGTTCTCTGGTGCGGGTTCGCTCGCATCGAAGGGGAGTACCCCACCACGTTGTGTCGTCAGTTCGAGCCGGTCCGGCTTCGGCGCAGCGGGCCGCCGAGAGCCGGTGAGCCGGGAGAGAC
>JBAUUB010000081.1:0-15432 GCA_049582485.1 Dermatophilaceae bacterium | reverse complement strand
GTGCAGCACCGTCCGTGGACGCCCGTCCGCTACTCGACAGCAGAGCAGCTCTCGCTCGCCGAGGCCGTGTTCGATGGCATGGCGGCCGAGCTCACGGCACTCGAGGAGCGCATCGACCGTGACGGGGCGCTGACCCGGGAGGCGGTGCTGGAGACGCTCGGCGAGACCCTCGACGACATCGAGCAGGCGCTCGTGCTCATCAAGCACCAGGGCTTCCACGACGAGCGCGAGGTCCGGCACAGCACCGTGCTCATGCATCCCTACTCGCTCGCTGACTGGAGCGGTGTCATTCACTACCGGCCGTCGCGGTACGGCATGGCGCCACACCTGTGGCTGACCGGCGGCGGGGGTCCACACGAGCCGGACTCGCTCTTCACGACCGAGGTCTCACCCCTGCCGATCCGTGCGGTCGCCATCTCGCCGTCACCGAACGGATCCGCCGCTCAGGAGTCGCTGAGCGCCATGCTGGCCGACCACGGCTATGACGTCGAGGTGCGCCGCTCGCAGATCCCGTTCCGCGGCTGAGCCCGCCAACCCGGTTCATCGAGCCTGCGGGTCGAATGAACCGCGGGTTCTCGGGTAGGTCCCCACCATGAGACCCGATGTGAGTCCCGGAACCGTGGTCGCCTTCACCGACGTCATGTGCGGCTGGTCGACGATCGCCTTCCACCGCTTCTACGAGGCGCGGGCGGCCGCCGGACTCGAGGACGAGGTGACGCTGGACCCGCAGCTGTTCCTCCTCGAGGACGTCAACGAGGTGGCGCTCAACACCGCGATCATCGAGGGCGAGAAGCCGGTCGTCGGCGCCTTGGCTGAGGAGCTCGG
The DNA here is from genome assembly GCA_049582485.1 of Dermatophilaceae bacterium. Taxonomy (GTDB): domain Bacteria; phylum Actinomycetota; class Actinomycetes; order Actinomycetales; family Dermatophilaceae; genus F2B08. Next base: position 14,607 of record JBAUUB010000081.1, on the reverse strand, counting down.
GTTCAAGCCGTGGCAGCGCCACCCGTCCGAGTTCCCGGTGAGCAGCCTCCTGGCCAACGAGGCGGTTCACGCTGCCAAGTTCCAGTCGGCGCGGGCCGCCGAGGACCTCGACATGGCGCTGCGCCTGGCGTTCTGGCGGGACAGCCGCTGCATCACGATGCGCCACGAGATCCTCGACGTCGCCTCCGGTTGCGACACCGTGAACGTGGACCACCTCCGCGACAACCTGGACACCGGCCGGGCGCGCTACGAGATGATGCTCGGCTATCACCGCTACCGCGAGACTGTTCAGGGCAGCCCGCACTTCTTCCTCCCCGACGGGACGGAGGTGCACAACCCGGGCATCGAGATGCATCAGGTCGGCGAGCCGGGTGCCGGCTTCCTCGTGGTCGACTCCGACGACCCGTCGGTGTTCGACGACATGGTCCAGACCGCCGCCGCCTCACGCGAGCCGGTGATCGCCCACCGTTGACGCCCTCGCGGCCGCCATCCACGATGGAGCGATGCGAACGGGCCGGGTGCGGGCATGGGCGGTCCTCGCGGGTTTCGCCGCCACCCTTCTGGCGCTGTTCGCGATCGTCGAGTGGGCCGGGGTCCCCCTGCTCGTAAACCCCTCGCCGTGGCTGCAGACCGTCTCGCTCGCGGCAGCGGTCATCGGTGTCGGTCTGCTGGTCGTCGACGCCTTCGTGCCCGTCCCCTCGAGCGTGGTCATGGTCGCCCTCGGGGCGACGTTCGGACTGGTCGGCGGGATCGCCCTGTCCGTCCTGGGCAGCGTGGGTGGGTTCGCGTTGGCCTACGCCGTCGGACGGCGCTCCCGGGACGCGGTCGCCTCGGCCGTCGTCCCGGACGACCTGACCCGCGGGTCCGCACTCATCCAGCGCTGGGGGGTGCTGGCCATCGTGGCCAGCCGGCCGGTGCCGCTCGTGGCGGAGACGGTCGCCATCTCGGCCGGCGCCTTCGGCCTGCGTCCGGTGCCGGCTGTCGGCGCCGCGCTCGCGGGCGCGCTCGGCCCGGCAGCTGTGTTCGCCTACGCGGGCTGGCGCGGAGCGACGACCGGCCAGGGGGTCGCGCTCTTCGCCGCCGTCGTCGGGGTCTCGGGGATCCTGTGGCTCGCCGGCCGGCGCTGGTCCGCACAGCCGGACGGGTATGCGCCACGCACCCCGCTCTGACCCGTCACCGGCCTCGTGGGCGGGCGTGGCACCCCGCGATCGGCGGTCAACTCCCGTAAGGCGACTGGTTCTTCGTGAGCACCAGCGGGCCGTAGTACCCGACCGACCTCAGCACCGTCCGGAACCCCTCGAGCAGCGAGCTCGACCGCATCTGCGGCGAGGACGGCACGAGGACGAGCGCGACCTCGGCGCCCGAGGTCGCGTACGTCTGTGCCTCGGCGTTCGAGAACGCCTCCCCGGACGTCGTCATGTAGCAGAGCAGGTCGGGTGCGGTGGCGAGCACCGTCGGCGACTGGCCCGAGTAGGCGATGAGGTTCTCGTTCACGTTCATCACCGTGACCGACTCCGAGCCCGAACCCGATCCTGAGCCCGAGCCCGCGGCGGTGATCGTGACGTGCCCGGTGTCGAAGCCGCCAGCGGTGTTCTCGCCGATGTCCGTGATCGTCCCGCGGATCAGGACGGACCCGCCGAGATAGCTCACGACAGCCTGGACGGGGTCCGGGTCCTTCAGCAGCTTGCCCACCTGCAGGGCCCGGCGCGTCGTGCCGCGGATGGCGCCCTCGCCGATCTGCGTGCCGTCCATCGCCCACATCGCCGACCCGGCGTCCTCGGCGAAGACGCCTCCGCCGAGCAGCGCTCGCATCGCCCCGTCGGCGACCGTGGGGTCCGCGACGGCGAAGCGCAGCACCACGTCGCTGTTGCCGAGGACGACCGTGCCCAACGGGACGTCGGCCGCCGCGAACGTGCACAGCGGCAGCGACGGCACCGCACGGTCCGCTCCTGCACCGTCGATCACCGGCAGCCCGGTCTGGGCCGCGAGCAGGAACGGCACGAAGGTGTTCCCCGCGCCGATCTCCGCCGGGACGATGTGGGTGAACGGGTGACCGACGACCGATTCGAGCTCCTTCCACGCGATGCCCGGCGCGTCGGCGGGGAACCCGGATGCCGCCGCTGTCGGTGACCCGACACCTGCCGAGATCGCTCCGGTCGCCTCCGGTGGGACGTCCGCGACGTCGACCACCACGACCGGGTTGCCGGTCTTCGCGATGTCCGCGATGAACTGCTGGCCGAGCACGAGTGGCCCGCCGCCGCCGGAGCCGAGGAAGCAGGCCCCCTGGAGGATGAGGTCGAGCTGGTCGGCGGACAGCGTGAGTGGCGTAGTCATGGACGGTGCTCCTTAGGTTCGGTTCGGGTCACTGCGGTCGGTGTCACTGCGGTTCGGGTCACTGCGGCGGTTGATGTCGGTGCGGTTGATGTCACTGCTGGTTCGGCTCATGCCCACACCCCGATCGGCTCAGCTCCTCGGCGTCGACGAGCGCCACGACGTGGTCCTGCCCCATCTCCGCGGCCAACGAGCGCGCGAGAAGCAGCTCGTCCGCACGCGCGTCCCCGCTCAGGGCCGCGGCCCGCTTCAGGTGGAGCAGCGGCGTCATCACCCGCTCCCCCGTCCGCTCGGCCAGCCGCAGTCCCGAGTCGGTCGCCCGCAGGGCCCGGGCCGGGTCGCCCGCCGCCAGCGCGGCATCGGCGTGGAAGCACTCCATGAGCGTCTGCCCGAGGATCACCCGCATCGCGGCGAGCTCGTGGACCGCCTGCCCGACCTCGTGCACCGCGGCCGGCCAGCGGTCCGCGGCACACCCCGCCCAGCCCAGGACGGCGCGGGCCATCTGGACATAGACCGGGAAGGACTCCGACTCGGCCAGCTCGTGCAGGTCGACGGCATGGCGCCGGGCGGCCGCGACGTCCCCCTGCAGCACCGCGAGGAAGGCGGCCGTCTCGAGCACGATCGCCTCACTGAGCCGATGGCCGAGCTCCCGGGCCTCCTCCACCGCCTCCTCGGCCACCCGGATGAGCGACGGGTCGCCGGTGAGGAGCCATCGGGAGAGCAGCAGAGGGAACAGAGCGGTGAGCCGCCGCTGCTGGACGAACTCCCCGTGGCTGCTGGAGACCTCGGCGTCCCTCACCCGCTGCAAGGTGCTGACGGCAGTGTCGAGCCGGCCGTGCCAGAACGCCATGTTGCCCATCATGAGCGTCGCCTCGAGGACGAGGTCCTCGTCGTCGATCTCGAGGGCCATCGCCAGGGCTCGTTCGCCGAGGGCGGTCGCCGCTCGCAGGTCGCCGCGGAAGGCGGCCGCCATCCGCAGACCGAAGATCGCCTGGAAGCTCTGCCGGGTCGGGGGCAGCGCCGCGGTGATCGTATGCGCCCGCTGGTACGCCGCATACGTCTCCGGGGCTGACTGGCCGCGCGTGATCATCCGCCCGGACCCCAGCGCGAGCACCAGAGTGAGCTCGACGTCGACCGGACGCTCACCCCCGGACTCGGCCAGCGTGTCCAGGTCCTGCAACCCGAGCTCGGCGTGGGTCTCGGCGTCGCGGTACGCACCGATCAGCAGCGCCTGCTCAGAGGCCCGCGCCTCGTAGCGGGCGCTCTCGACCGGGTGACCCGCGGCTCGGTGGTGGATGGCGAGGCGGTTGACGAACCGGCCGGTCTCCCCGTCGGGAGTGCCCTCCAACGCCTGCGCCGCCGCGGCGTGCATCTCCGACAGCGCTGAGCTCAGTGGCACCTCCGTCGCCGCCACCCAGAGGAACTGGTGGGTGAAGGCGACGTTCTCCTCGTCGGCGATCCACAGCCCGCAGGTCAGCACCTCGTCCATGGCCGGGGCGGGGTCGTCGACGCCGAGGACCGCCAGGGTCCGGCGCAGGACGGGCCGCTCGAACCGGCGTCCGAGCACTGCTCCCGCCTCCAGCGCCGTGCGCGCGGACCCGCCCAGCCGGTCGAAGCGGGCCATCAGGATCCCCCGCAGGTCGGGCGGGACCGCGAGGTCGGCGGGTGGCCTGCTCTCCCTGGCATCGAGCAGTCCCTCGGCCGCGAGATAGCGCACCAGCTGCTCGGCGAACAGCGGGTTGCCCTCGGTGCGACGCAGCAGCCAGTCAGCGAGCCAGACAGGGGGCGGCCGCCCGAGCAGCGACCGGGCGAGCTGGTCCAGGTGCTCGAGGTCCAGCGGCCCGACGTCGATGACGATCCCGGGGTCGCCGACGGCGGGGCGGGGGAGCTGGCTCCGCTCGTGGCAGGTCGAGACGACCGTCACCGGGGAGTCCGTGAGGGTCTCGAGCACGCGGTCCAGCAGCTCCCGGGAGGTGGGATCGAGCCAGTGGACGTCCTCGAGGACGAGCACGAGCGGCCCGGTCGCGGCGAGCCCGGCCAGCAGCGCGCCGACCGCGTCGACCATCCCGTCGAACCGGTCCTCGGGCGGAGTCGCGGCCCACGCCGACCCCGGCACGGGGAGGTCGAGCAGGGCGGCGAGGAAGGACTCCCGGCCGAGCACGCGGTCCCGCAGGGCCGAGAGGTCGGTCGGCAGGGTGTCGGCGAGTGCGTGCAGGCTGCTCTGGAACCGCTGCGCGCTCGTCGTGACGTCGTCGAGTCCGGACACCCCGCACCAGCGCTTGACCAGGTCGCGCACCGGGTGCAGCCAGCGGGTGCCGTGGCTCTCGCTGTGGCAGAGCGCCCACTGCATGCCGTCCACGCCCTCCTCGCGGCGCCGCAGCACGTCGAGCAGCACGCTCTTCCCCGAGCCGGGCTCGCCGACGAGGGCGACACGGTGCAGGCTGCCCGACGCGACGGCCCGGCGGACGGCGTCGTGCAGGCTCGCCAGCTCCGACTGTCGACCCACGACGTGGTGCTCGCGGTTGACCGCCCGGCCGCTCAGCGGCTCGAGCTCGAACACCTCGACCGGTGCGCCCACCCCCTTGAGCTCGCGATGCCCGAGGGACGTCCAGCCGGCCACTCCGGTGGCGTTGCCGAGCACGCTGGAGTCGACGAGCACCGATCCGGCGGAGGCGATCCCCATCAGCCGGGCGGCCAGGTTGATGTGCGAGCCGTAGCAGCTGAACCCGACCTGTGCCGGCGCCCCGACCATTCCGCTGAACGCCGTCCCGACCGTCGCGCCGGCCCGGAACCGCACCGGGCTCTGAGCCCGCAGCGCCAGCAGCAGGCTCAGCGCGCGCTCGACATCGCCCGGGAAGGAGATCGGGGTGCCCCAGTACAGCAGGATCACCCAGCCCTTGTCCGCGCGCTCGACCTGGTGCAGCACGCCGCCGTAGGTCTCCGTGAGCCGGAAGATGTCGCCGACGAGCCGGCGGACGTCGTCGATCGGCGCGTCGTGGTCCATCCCGACGAAGGCGGTGAGGACCGGCCGCAGCTCCCCCCGCCGGTCCCACGTCAGCAGCCGGTCCGGGGCGAACCGCCCGGCCAGCGGGTGCGCCGGCCGGGGCAGCGTGGGCAGCGGCCGGGCCGGGCGCTCCAGGTCGGTCGTCATGAACAGGTGCCGACCGTCGCGGTCCTCGATCGGCAGCGACGTCCGCAGGAGGTATGCGGTGGCCGGGTCCACGAGCACCTCGCCGGGGCTGCCGGTCGCGGCGAGCTCGGCCGCGCCCTCGACCGCCTCGCCCCACGCGACGTAGGTCGAGCGAGTCGCGGAGTCGTCGTCGAGCACGTCCCAGCGGACCTCCCCGACGACCAGCGCGACCTTGACCGCGACGTCGAACCGGCCGAACCGGGTGTGGATCGCGCCGCGTCGGCGTGCCGACGTCGAGATGGTCACCGCTGCTGCGGCGGCGTCCAGCAGCGTGTCGAGGTCGGTGCCTGCGGCATCATGATCCTGTTGGGAGTCGGGACCGGACGGGAAGATCGCCAGGATGGCGTCGCCGCCGAACTCGGCCACGTAGCCACCGTGCCCGTGCACCGCCTCGACGATGGGTGCGAACACCGCGTCGGCGATGTCGGCGAGCGCCTCCGCACCGCGGGCGCCGTTGGCCGCGAGGGTCCACGCCATCGACGTGAAGCCGACGAGGTCGATGCTCAGGACCGGCCCGACCGACCGCCAGGACTCCGCCCCGGCGGCTACCTCGTCGAGGAGTGGCCGTGGGACGAGCTCATGCACGCGGGACTTCCGGATCCGCGACGAAGGGGACTGACAGCGTCCCGCGGACGTAGCCGCAGAGCGTGTCGACGTCGTAGCCGCCCCACCACATGGTCAGCCCCCAGGGCTGCGAGGTGCCGACCGTGCCGCCAAGGACGTCGTTGTCGTCGACCACCTCAGGTCTCCCGTTGAGGGCGAAGTCGTAGGTCACCTGCATGCCGAGGAACTGCTCGGAGGCCAGCCGCACCCCCGTGAGGATGGCGTCGTCGTCCAGAGCGGTGATCCGGCGTTCGAGGGCGGACTGCTCGACCGGGTCGCTCACGGTCCGGCGTCGCTCGACCAGGGCCGCCAGGCGCTCGCGTCGGTATCCCGCGTAGTCCAGGATCCCGGTCGCTTCGGCGACCTCGGCGGACTGGATCGCCACCGTGTTCATCCGCGGTGCGATGAGCGCGTCGTCGAGGAAGACGTCCTCGACCGTCAGGGCGGGCCGCGTGACGTCCCAGAGAGCGGCCCGGCGCAGAAGGACCGAGTCGGGACTGCCGACCTGCAGGTCGAACGGGTCGATGAGGACCTGGAACGGCTGCTCGACGAGCACGAGGTTGCGCTGGGTGAACTGCGGGTCGCCGAGCAGGTCGACGGGCTCGCCGATGAGGGCGCTCGGGTGGTCCCGCCCGCCGATCGTCACCGCTCGGACCGTCACGTCGATCTTCTCGTCGAAGGGCCACCGGGGCGTGACGGGGTCCTGGAACCGGATGACCCGGTCGAACACCGGCTCACCCGGCGTGACGAAGGTGGGTCCGCTGACGCCCCGAGGGTCGTCGGTCGGGTCCGGGTCCGTGGCGAACCGGCACTGCCACCAGCCCTCGAAGGCGATGTCCATCATGAGCCGGCCCCCACAGCCGTGGACGACCCCGCCTGGGCGCTCGCGACCCGGGCAGAGAAGCGCTGGCCGACGAGCTCGATGGTCCGGGCGATGTAGCCGAGCCGCGCGGGTGCGCCCGGCATACGGGCGATCTCGCCTGCGAGGCCTGCGAGATCGGCGAGCTCCTGCTCGAGGACCGCCCAGGCGGCCTCGCGGTGCGGCAGGAAGCCGACCGATCCGTCCAGCGCGAAGGGGGGACCGGCCCGCCACCCGTCGTCCGGTGTGTGCGCGGGCAGCGCCGTGAGGACCTCGGCGAGCGGGCGGATGACCATGGTCATGAGCGGGAAGAACGCGACCGCGGTCAGGGCGGCGGACTCCTCGGGCGACTCGTCCGTGGACATGAGCAGCCGCAGCAGGAAGCGGAGCATGGTCCGGTAGGACGCGTCGAAGAGCCTGGCGCATGCGAGCGCCGTCGGGTCGGTGAGCGTGCTGCCTTCGTGCCCGGGGTCCGTCGTGGGGTTGTCGACCACCTTGCGGGCGGGCTCGAACGACGGGTCCACCGCGCGGATCGCCGAGTACTCGTCGAGGATGCTCTTGAAGGCGAAGAAGTGGCCCTCGTCGCCCTCGGTCGTGGCGGCCTCGCCCTGCTCGATGATGAGGTCGACGGCTGCCAGGGCGCTGTCGAGGTCCGTGACCGTGGACATGAAGACGTCGTAGCCGCCACCCATCGCCCCGACGCGGGGGAAGTCGGTGCCGAGCGCCTTGCCGCCGAGCTGGTGGTCGGCGCCGACGAGGAACAGCGGCTCCGACTGGGCGGCCAAGGTGCAGAAGCCTTCTCGGATCGCGTGGTAGAGAGCCACGATGCTCGCGGGTCCGGGAGCGGACGGGTCCGGTGGAGAGGGACAGGTGATGACGTCATCGCCCTTCTGCGGCATCTCGAAGCACGCGAACTTGTGCACCGCCTCCGCGGAGAACCGGGTCAGCGCCATGCGGTGGCCGTACAGCGACGTGGCATAGGGGAAGTTCGGTCGCGTCAGACTCGGCGCGGCTCCGACCGCCGTGAGCAGGTTGGCGACGAGCCCGAGGTGCTCCATCTCCTGCCGGGCGACCGCGAGGATCTGCTTCTCCCAGTGGGCGACCCGGATGAGCTGGTGCTCGGTCAGCCCCTCCTCGGTGCCGTGCTTCATCGTCAGCGCAGCGAACAGGTACTGGACCATGAGCGAGTGCTCGATCTCAGCGGCGGTCGTGAGCAGCGACACGAGGTCGGCTCGCGTTCGTACGGTCTCCTCGGTCATCGGAGTCCTTCCGTCGAGTCCCGGCCGGTCTGCTGCCGCAGACAGCGGGTAGCCGTGATTATCGCGGAGATTCGGCACCCCCGGCAGGTCCTACGCCCAACCAATCCGTGGTCGGGTCCATGGTCGTGGCGGGACAGGGCCGACCGTGGGACGGTCGGTGTGTCGGGAGCAGAGCGCAGTCCCGTACAGTCAGCCCTGTGCGGATCGTCTCCGTCTCGGACCTGCACTACCGACTGCCCCACTACGACTGGCTCGTGCGCGCCGCCGCCGACGCCGATGTCGTCATCCTCGCGGGCGACCTCGCGGACGTCGTGAGCCCGGTGCCGTTGAACGTCCAGTCGGTCGTCCTCACCGAGTACCTGACGACGCTGGCCCAGAGGGCGCTCGTCATCGCCTCGTCCGGCAACCACGACCTCGACGGTCCCGGCGAGACGGGCGAGCAGGAGGCGGGTTGGCTCAGCCGGATCGACCACGAGCGGGTGATCGTCGACCGGGCCACAAGGGACGTCGATGGTGTGCGGTTCACGGTCTGTCCGTGGTGGGACGGACCGACGACCCGCGACCGGGTCGGCGCCCAGCTGGCCGCAGCCGCCGTCGACCGCCCCGACCTGTGGGTGTGGGTGTACCACTCACCTCCGGCTGGCACGGTGCTGGCCCGGGACGGGCGACGCGAGTTCCCGGACCACGACCTCGCCGCGTGGATCGAGGAGCACCAGCCGGACCTCGTCGTCTGCGGGCACATCCACCAGGCGCCCTGGGCCAAGGGCGGCTCATGGCACGCCCGGCTCGGCCGCACCCAGGTGTTCAACGCGGGCAAGCAGATCGGCCCTGTGCCGCCACACATCACGTTCGACACCGAGGCGGGCACGGCCCACTGGTTCGGGGTCTTCGACAGCGAGACGATCGCGCTGGGCTGACCCCCGGTAGCCGGTCGGGCTGCCTCGTCAGTGTTCACCGTCGGGGCGTCCCGTCAGTGTTGGTCAGGGTTGGTCAGTGTGCTTCGTGGTCGCCCTCGGGGTCCCGCACCGAGCCGGTGCGAGGCCGAGGGGCCTGGTGGTGGACCAGGGAGTCGACGATCCTGCCGATCATGCCGCTGTGGTCGTCGTTGCCGGCGAACTGGCGCTTGACGTCGACGAGGTACTGGGTCAGGCCGTCGAGTCGGGCGGCCGTCATCCGCAGGATGCTCACCGCCGCGTCGGGCCGCTCCCTCATGAAGGTGGTGGGGTCGGAGATGCGGTGGACGACGACGTCGCCGGCGGCCCGGGCGGTCGCCGTCGCCGGCTGGTCCAGCACCCAGGACATCTCGCCGAAGATCGCACCCGGGAAGTCGATCTGGGCGAAGGCGGTGCCGTCCCGCTCGATGAGGACCGTGCCCGAGACAAGGACGAACATCCCTCCGGGTGAGGACCCCTCAGCGATGAGGACCTCGCCTGCGGCGAGGTGCTCCTCCGGCAGGTCGGCGCACAGCTCGAGCAGGTCGTCCACGGACCCATTATGAACGCTTCTCCGCACACTCCCCGGCCACGGACCGCAGGTACCGCACCAGAGCCCGCGCCGCCGACCGTGGCGCCGCCTGCTCCACGACCGCGTTGTAGTTGGTGTTGGTGTTCACGTCATAGGTGAGCACCCGTCCGTCCACGGACTCGATGAACTCGATCCCGCATACCTCGATCCCGTTGTCCCGGGCGAAGGCGAGGTACCTCTCGACGATCGGGTGCTCGAAGCCCTCGCGCAGCGAGAACAGCTGCTGACCGGGCTCGGGCGCGAGCGTCGCGCCGGGCGGCATGACCGGCCTGCCGGTCTCCGGGTCGATCGCGCACGCGTCGGCCGGGCAGAGCTGGAAGCCGCCGCGCGCGGTGTCGGCGTCGATCGCGTAGACGAACTCACCGCCGACGATCTCGACCCGGGTGATCTTCGGCTCGGCGGCCAGCACGTACTCCTGGACCAACGTGATGCCGTCCTGCGGCTCCTCGAACTCCTCGGAATGGACGTAGTCAGCGAGCTCGGCGTGGTCGTCGAAGCGCCGCACCCCGAGCCCCTTGCCGCCCTGGTTGTGCTTGGTGACGAACGGCGCCGGGATCGACGCGGCCGCCGCGACGACATGATCGCGCCCGACGGCGGCGACCGTCCGCGGCGTCTCGATGCCGGCGGCCCGCAGCCGCGCCAGCTGGTCGACCTTGCTCATCTCCAGCTCGAGCACCCGCCGACCGTTGACGGTGCGCCGCCCGTGCGACTCCAGCCACGACAGCACCGCCCGGCTGTAGTCCTTGGACAGGTGGTGCTCCCGGGTGTGCGCCGAGGCGCTGATCCGCGACCAGAACACCCCCTCCGGCGGCGTCGAGCCGAGGTCGAGCACGCCGTCGGTCAGCAACCACTCCTGCACCGGCACGCCCTCTGCCGCGAACGCCTCGGCGAACGGCGGGAACCACTCCGGGTTCTCGTGCAACGCATAGATGGTCGTGGTCACGCCAGGCCGGCCATGCGCTCGGCGAGCTCGGTCAGCGACGCGACCTCGACGTCCGCCGGACTGAAGTGGCGGGGGTACCGACGGTTGCCCCGGTCGACCCACGCGGTGGTCAGCCCGGCCCGGTGCGCGCCGTCGATGTCCCACGGGTGCACCGCGACGAGCATGCACTCGGCCGGGGTGAGCGCGGCGGTCTCGACCGCATACGCATAGGCCGGCGGGGCCGGCTTCCACAGGGGCGCGTCCTCGACCGAGAGGAGCGCCTCGAACTCGCTGCGGATCCCGGCCCGGGTCAGCAGCCCCTGCGCGACGGACGCGCTCCCGTTGCTCAGGGTCAGGAGTCGGATCCCGAGACCGGCCAGGTCACGGATGCCGGGCACGACGTCGGGGTGGACCTCGAGCTGTCCGAAGCCCGTCATGATGTGCTCCGCCGCAGCCTCCGGGTCTGAGACCCTCCCGGCCAGCTGCGTCGTCAGCAGGGTGCGACCGATATCGGCGAAGCGCGGGTTGACCCCGACCGCGGTGAGCGCGAACCCGTCCCGCAGCAACGACGCGAACCAGACACCCGCCACGTCTTCGGGGGCGCCCACGTCGGCGAAGCGCTGCGCGAGAGGCGCCATGTCCGACAGGGTCTCGTTGACGTCGAACACCAGCGCCGCCGGCCGCACGAGCCCCTGTGCGTCCGGCCGGTCCGCGGCCTCCGCGCTCGAACCACTCACGATGCCTCCCTGGACGCCCGACCTGCCGACCGGCCCAGCCTACGGTCGCGCACCGATCACGGCAGGGGCACGGCTCACCCGTCGGCCAGAGCGGCGGCGGCCTCGCGCAGGCCGTCCTCGCCGAGTGCGCCGTTGACGACCTCGACCTCACCGTCGGTGCCGAGCAGGGCGAAGGCCGGCTGGGTGACGACTCCGAAGTCGCGCCACAGGACGCCCTCGACGTCGACGAGGTGGGTCATCGCGCCGGTTCCGGTGTCGGCGACGAAGTCCTCCATCTCGGGCACCTGCCCCCGGCCCGGCACACCGAGGACCACGACGGGCGAGCCGGACTCCTCCAGCTCCGCCGCGACGGCAGCGACCTCCGGAGCCTCGCCCCGGCAGATCGTGCACCACGGCGCCCAGAACCACAGGATGACGCCCTTGTCCTGCGTCGCGGCCGGGTCGAAGCGGGCGCCCTCCAGGGTGTCGACGGCGAGGAACTCCCGGTCGGGCGTCGTGCTGCCGTCCGCCGACCCAGCCTCTGTCTCGGAGGGGGACGCCGACCCGGTCTCGGTCTCGGGTGCGGGCGACGCCGACTCGGACGTCGCCTGTGCGGCGGCTTCGGCGGTTCCCGCGTCGTCGCCACCGCCGGACGAGCAGCCGGCGAGGGCGAGTGCGACACCGACGGCGGCACCGGCGATCCTTCGCTGAACGGACATCATGGGCTGCGACCTCCTCGAGTGGCTGCCAGCGGAACCCGGTGACCGGTGGGGTCCATTCCCGCCGGACCGGACGAATTCGAGCAGCGCTCGCACGGACGGCCACCATCTGCGGGAATCAGCGGACACCTTCACCGGGTTCCGGCGGGGAGAAGGAGCATTCCTTCGCCACCCTCTCCGACACGCACCCCTCCGCCACCGACCCCTGGGACGACGATGGACCTCCTTCCCGCCGTGGCGCTCGCCGTCTCCGCCGGGGCGATCGCCGCGTTCAACCCGTGCGGCTTCGCGCTGCTGCCCGCCTATCTTGCGCTCTTCCTCGGCGAGCCGACCGGCCGACGTGCTGCCGTCGGTCGTGCGCTGGGTGTGGGCCTGGCCGTCACGGTCGGCTTCGTCCTCGTCTTCGGAGTCGCCGGGCTGCTCGTGACCGTGCTGGCCATCGGGCTCGGCGACTGGCTCAGCTACGTGACCATGGCCTCCGGCGTCCTCCTCGTGGTCGTCGGCCTGCTCCTGCTCAGCGGCCGGGAGTTCGCGATGAACGCCGCCCGCATCAAGCTCGCCGTCGACGGGACGCCGCGCGGCATGGTGGCTTACGGCGTCGTGTATGCGGTGGTCTCGCTCTCGTGCACCCTCCCGGTGTTCCTCGCCGCAGTCATCACCGCCTTCACCGCCGGCTCCGCCACGGCCGGGGTGCTGGCGCTGCTCGGCTATGCCGTCGGGATGGGCGCAGTCCTCGTCGTGCTCTCTCTCGTCACCGCACTTTTCGGCGCCGGTGCGATGCGCCGGACCCGGGGCGTGGCGCCGCACCTCAAGCGCATCTCCGGGGCCTTCCTCGTTCTCGCCGGCGCCTATGTGACGTGGTACGGCTGGGTCGAGTACCGCGCCTTCCAGGGTGACTTCATCGCCGGCGGACCGGTGGAGTGGGTGACGACCCTGTCCGGACGCATCTCGGCCACCATCGCCGGGACCGGCCCGTGGGTCGCAGCGGGGGCGGTCGCCCTCGTCGTCGTGACCGTCGCGCTGGCCGAGCTGCGTCGACGCCGCTCCCGGGTGTCGACCGAACGCACGCCCTGACTCAGCGCAGCGCGCGCAGCGCGTCCTCGATACCTCGGTGGAAGGTCGGATAGGCGTAGATCATCGACGCCAGCCGCTCGACAGGCACCTCGGCATGCACGGCGACGGCCAGGGCGCCCATGACCTCACCGCCGGCGGGGCCCATCGTCGTGGCACCGACGAGGACGCCACGGTCGGCGTCCTCGACGACCTTGATGAAGCCCTCGTTGCCCTCCTTGTGGATCCACCCGCGCGTGCTGCTGGGGACCGGCGTCGACCCGACCCGGACGGTGTCGAACCGCTCCCGCGCCTGGGCCTCGGTCAGGCCGACCGCGCCGACCTCGGGGTCGGTGAACGTCACCCGGGGCAGGGCGGCGTACGACGCCGGCGGCCCGGGCTCGCCGAGGATGTCCCGGATGACGATGCCGGCCTGGTACATCGAGACATGCGTGAAGGCGCCCTTGCCGGTGATGTCGCCGACCGCCCAGACTCCCGGCGCCACGCGGCACCGCTCGTCGACCGGAACGGTGCGGGCATCCTCGTCGACACCGACGGCGGTCAGGCCGACCGCGGCCGGGTCCGACCGCCGACCGGTCGCCACGAGCAGCCGCTCACCGGCCACCGTGGAGCCGTCGGCGAGGTGGACGACGACGCCGTCCCCGTCCGAGGAGACCCGTTCGGCCCGAGCGTCGGTGTGCACCGTGACGCCCTCGCGTCGCAGCACCTCGACGAGCCGGGCGCCCGCCTCGGGCTCCTCGATGGACAGCAGCCGGGCGGCGCCCTCGACGATGGTCACGTCAACCCCGAACCGGGCGAGCACCTGGCCGAGCTCACAGCCGATGGCACCCCCGCCCAGCACGACGATCGACCGGGGCAGCTCGGCGGCCTCGACGACCTCCCGGTTGGTCCAGTAGTCGACGTCCGAGAGGCCCGGGACCGGGGGGACCGCAGCCGTGCTGCCGGTGGCCACGACGATGCCGGTGCGCACCGCATACCGGGTGTCGTCGACGACCACCTCCGTCGGCGAGACGATCCGGCCCGCGCCCCGCACCAGGCGACCGCCCTTGTCGGTGAAGCGCCGGACCGCGCGGCGGTCGTGCCACGTGTCCGTCGCGTCATCCCGGAGCCGGGCCGCGACCGGCCCCCAGTCCGGCGTCACCTGCGGCACGTGTCCGCCCAGGCGGTCGGCGCGGCGGGCCTCGGCCAGAGCGTCCGCGGCGCGGACCATCATCTTCGTGGGGACGCAGCCCCAGAACGGGCACACCCCGCCCACCAGCTCACGCTCGATGCCCAGCACAGTCAGTCCGCGCTCGGCCAGCGACCCGGCGACGTGCTCTCCCCCCGGCCCCATCCCGATGACGGCGACGTCGACGGTCTCCATGCGTGGTCTCTCCTGTCGCTCGGGCGCGGACGCGTCGGCTTCGTTCTGGA
>JBAUUB010000080.1:0-6738 GCA_049582485.1 Dermatophilaceae bacterium | reverse complement strand
CCGAGACCGGCCGTCTGCTCGCCGATCCACTCGGTCAGGCCGGAGGAGCCGAACTGCGCCGAGAGAGCCAGCCCACCGCCGAAGAGGAGGAGCACGCCCCAGGGGAGCTTCTCGGCGGTGTGCCACGGCAGCAGCCGCACGCCGCGCTGGGCGCCAGCGGGCAGGACGAAGAGCAGAAATGCCGCGACCATCGCGATGCCGGCGTCGGTGATCGGGGTGTTGTCCGGCCAGATCAGCGGTGTGGTGACCCACGCGACCGCGGCGAACGCGAAGACCGATGCGACACGCTTCTCGGCGGTCGAGGCTGGGCCGAGCAGCCGAATCTCGTCGTCGATGAGCCCGCGGCCGCCGGGGATGTCGTCGATCTCGGGCGGGAAGAGGACCTTGGTGAGCAGCGCCCAGGTGATGACGAGGAACACCGCGGCGAGCGGAAGCCCGACGAGCATCCACTGGCCGAAGCCGATCGAGATGCCGTGGGCCTCGCGCAGGTAGCCGACGAGGAGCGTGTTCGGCGGGGTGCCGATGATCGTCGCGAGCGAGCCGATCGAGGCGGCGTAGGCGATGCCGAGGATGAGTGCGGTGCCGAAGTCGGACTCGATGACGGCGTCGCGGAGGCGTTGCTCGTCATGGGGGTCGGGGTGCGCCTCGGCGGTGGCGCTGATGTCCGTGACGAGGACGAGGACGGAGACGCCGATCGGGATCATCATGACCGCGGTGGCGGTGTTGGAGACCCACATGGAGAGGAACGCCGTCGCGAGCATGAAGCCGGCGACCACCATCGGCGGGCGGGTGCCCATCGCGCGCACCGTGCGCAGCGCGATCCGGCGGTGCAGGTCCCAGCGCTGCATCGCCAGGGCGAGCATGAAGCCGCCCATGAACAGGAAGATGATGCTGTTCCCATAGCTCGCGCCGACCGCGTTGATGTCGACGTCGCTCGCGATCGGGAAGACGATGAGCGGCACGAGCGCCGTCGCCGGGATCGGGATCGCCTCGGTCATCCACCAGATCCCCATCAGGACGGCGGTGGCCGCGGTGACCTTGGCCGGTGTCGCGAGGTCGTCCGGGAGGGCGGCGTAGGTCAGCGCTGCGGCCATGAGTCCTGCTGCGAGACCGGCCCAGCGGATGCGGACCGTGTGGTGGTCGAGCGGGGTGTCCCGGTGGCCGGGCGCACGCCGGTCCGCCTTCTCGCGAAGGTGGCGTCCGGTGGCCACGATGCTCTCCTTGAATCGTCACCCCAGTCTATTGAGACCTGGTCCGCCCCGGTATGCGGTGCGCCACTCCCCCGGTCGGCTCCCCGGTGGCGTGGGTCACCTGTGGGTGGCTGGGTTGGGCAACATCGGGCGTCTCTCGGGTTGTGTTTAGGGTTGCGTTTCGAACATCTGTTCGGTAATGTGTGGTCATGGAGATCCCCCGCAGCCTCGAGGAGCACCGCGCGGTGCTCTCTGCGGCGCGGGATGCGCTCGGGGTGTTGAGCGATGTGCTGTACCAGGCGGGCAGCGGCGAGCTGGGGGCGCTGCTCGGCGAGGTGGACGCGTTGGCGGCGGCCGCCGGTGGGGTGCGCTGTGAGGTGGTGCTCGAGGCCAAGCAGCGCGGAGTGGCCGCCGAGGCCGGACGGACCACGCGCGAGTGGGTGTACGAGTACGCACCGTCGCTGCGGCAGGCCGGCTGTGGCCAGCTCGCGACGCTCGTCGACAAGGTGGCTGCGAGCAGGTGCAGCCGGGGCCTGGACGGCGAGGTCGGCTTCAAGGACGCGGGCTCGCCGCTGGCGCTGGTGTGGGCACGTGCGGTGACCGGAGAGGTCGCCCCGCCGCTCGCCTTGGCGGTGCTGAACCAGATGGGCCGCCTGAAGGACCGGCTGATCCCCGAGGCGGTGCCGACGGTCACCACGGCGATGCTCGACATCGGCGTGCGGTTCGGGCCGGCCAGTCTCGGCGAGCTGCGGATCAAGCTCCTCGCGGCGCACGGCATCTCCGACGAGGTCGACGACATCCAGAAGCGGCTGCGGCCGCACGCGTTCCTGTCGGCACCTCAGGTGGAGTCGGGTGACCTGACGATCTACCGGATGGGGCTGACCCCGGAGCAGGCCTCGATCCTCGAGGCCGCGCTCGGCCCGCTGGCCAAACCCGAGCCGAATCCGGAGACGGGCGACCGTGATCCGCGCAGCAACGGGCAGCGTCGCGCCGAGGCGCTCGTCGAGCTCGCCTCCCGGGCCGCGTCGACCAGTGCCGAGAAGAAGGACGGTCCGGCCGAGTCGACCTCGACCGTGTTCGTGACCGTCGGCCTCGACGAGCTGCGCAAGCACGAGGGCGCCGGTGAG
This sequence comes from Dermatophilaceae bacterium, assembly GCA_049582485.1. Lineage (GTDB taxonomy): Bacteria > Actinomycetota > Actinomycetes > Actinomycetales > Dermatophilaceae > F2B08. The sequence goes on along the minus strand of JBAUUB010000080.1, from coordinate 4,421 downwards.
GTGCTCACGTCGAGCGCCTCAGGAACGATGATCGGCATCGAGACCCTGCGCAAGATGTGCTGCGACGCCGACCTGATCCCCGTGGTCCTCGGCAGCGACAGTCAGGCGCTCGACCTCGGTCGGGTGGAGCGGCTCTTCACCCGGGCGCAGCGGCGGGTGATCTGGCTGCGCGACCGGGGCTGCACGTTCCCCGGGTGCACCGCCCCCGCCGGCTGGACCCGCGTGCACCACGTCAAGCACTGGGTCGACGGCGGGCTGTCGGACATCGACAACGCGGCACTGCTCTGTCAACGACACCACAGCTATGTCCACGACAACCGGTTGGGGGCCGAGGTTCGAGAAGTCCCCGACGAATCCGGCAGATACGTCGTGTGGGACTTGAGACACGGCAGCTATGACTATCCGTCCGGCGCGCTGGACGGCGATGGATGGGCTGCGTAGGCGTTGGATGGAGACTGCGCGATGGATGGAGACTGCGCGATGGCCGGCGTCCGCGGGAGACCGCGGGCGCTCGCCGTGCGCCGGGACTGCCTCCGGGGTGCGAGCGAGGACTGAGATCGCGGACTGCGGGGGCGCCGGGTGCGACGACTCAGACGCTGGTGACGCCGAGCAGCATGCGCACCTCGGCGGCCGTGACGACCGAGCCCGTGGCGAGCACCGCTCCCCCGACCCCGCCGCCCTCGTCGGCGAGGCCGGCGGCGACGTCCAGGGCATCGGGCAGGTCTCGGACCACCGTGACCCGGTGGTCGCCGAAGATCTCGGCGGCGATCTGGCCCAATGCCTCCGGCGGGGTCGCCCGCGGCGAGGCCGTGCGGGTGACGACCACATGGTCGAGCGCCGGCTCGAGGATCTCGAGCATCTCCGCCGCGTCCTTGTCCGCGAAGATCGCCACCACGCCGATGAGCCGCACGAACGTGAACGAGTCCGACAGCGCCTCGCGCAGCGCCGCCATGCCGTGCGGGTTGTGCGCCGCGTCGACGAGCACCGTCGGCGAGCGACGGACGATCTCCAGTCGACCGGGCGACTCGACCTTGGACAGAGCAGCGGCGAGGACCTCGTGGTTGAGCTGCTGGGTCCCACCGCCGAGGAACGCCTCGACCGCGGCGACCGCGACCATCGCGTTCGCCGCCTGGTGCCGCCCGAACAGCGAGAGCACGACGTCCTCGTAGTCGCCGGCGAGCCCGCGCAGGGACAGCAGCTGTCCACCGACGGCTACCTCGCGGGTGAGGATGCCGAAGTCGATCCCCTCCCCGACGAGCCGGGCGTCGACCTCACCGGCGCGACCCCGGATGATGTCCCACACGTCCTCGTGCGGCTGCAGCGCCGAGACGACGACGGCACCCGGCTTGACGATGCCGACCTTCTCCGTGGCGATCTCCTCGGGGGTCGTGCCGAGGAAGCGGGTGTGGTCGATGTCGACCGGGGTGATGACGGCGACGTCGGCGTCGATGACGTTCGTCGCGTCCCAGGCCCCGCCCATGCCGACCTCGACGACGGCGATGTCGATCGGGGCGTCGGCGAACGCCGCGTAGGCGACGGCGACGACGACCTCGAAGTACGTCATCCGCGGCGCGCCGGTCTGCGCCGACTGGGCGTCGATCATCTCGATGAACGGGATGACCTCGCCGTAGGCACGGATGAACGCCTCCTCCGAGATCGGCTCCCCCGCGATCGAGATCCGCTCCCGGATCGAGTGCAGGTGCGGCGAGGTGAACCGCCCTGTCTTCAGGCCGCTCTCACGCAGGATCGCCTCGATGATGCGAGCCGTCGACGTCTTGCCGTTCGTGCCCGTGATGTGGATCGACGGGAACGTCCGCTGCGGGTCGCCGAGCAGCTCCATCACCGCCTGGATCCGCTCCAGCGACGGCTCGAGATCGTGCTCGGGCGTGCGCGCGAGGATCGCCTCCTCGACCTCACGCATCCGCTTGTGCAGGTCAAGCTGGCGCGCCGCTTCCCGCTGGGCGGCGTCGGGGCGACCGGAAGGCGATGCCATCTCCGCGACCCCGTCTCAGACCCGGGCCAGCTTGATCCGGACCCGCTCGTCCGCACCGACCGTCGCCTCAGTGACACCGGAACCAGCCACTCCGTCGCCCGCGGGCAGGTCCTCCAGCGATCCGGAGGCGCCGAACTGGGCAGCGAGCGTCTCCGAGACGATGAGGTCACGGTGCGCGATCGTCGCGTCGAGCACCGCCTCGCCACCGGTCACGGTGAGCGAGATCCGGTCGCTGACGTCGAGCCCGGCGTCCTTGCGCGCCTGCTGCACCGCCCGGACGATGTCGCGGGCCAGACCCTCACGGGCGAGCTCCGGCGTCACCTCCGCATCGAGCACGACGAACCCGCCACCCGGCAGCACCGACGTCAGGACCGAGCCACCGTGGGAGTGGGCGTCGTCGACGACGGTCTCCAGCGCATACTCGCCCTCCTGCAGCGCGATGCCGCCGGAGGTGACCGTGCCGTCCTCGTCGACCGACCAGTCGCCCGACTTGCTGCCCCGGATCGCCTGCTGGACGTCCTTGCCGAGGCGCGGACCGGCGGCGCGGGCGTTGATGGTGAGGCGCTGGACGATGCCGAAGTCGGTCTCGTGCGCGTTCTCGACGTCGACGACCGAGATCTCCTTGACGTTGACCTCGTCGGCGACGATGCCGCGCAGCGGCTCCATCGCGTCCGCCGACGGCGTGACGAGGGTGAGCGAGGCAAGGGGCTGACGCACCCGCAGGTTCTGCGCCTTGCGCAGCGACGACACCGTCGAGCAGACCGTCTGGATGCGGTCCATCGCCTCGACGAGCTTGGCGTCGGTCGGGAACAGGTCCGCCTCCGGCCAGTCGGTCAGGTGCACCGAGCGCTCTCCGGTGAGGCCGCGCCAGATCTCCTCGGTGACGAGCGGCAGCAGCGGCGCCGCGACCCGGCACAGCGTCTCCAGGACGGTGTAGAGCGTGTCGAAGGCCTGCCGCGAGGACTCGTCGACCTGCCCGTCCGCGGCCCAGAAGCGGTCCCGGTTGCGCCGGATGTACCAGTTGGTCAGCAGCTCGAGGAACTCGCGGGTCAGGTCACAGGCCCGGGCGATGTCATAGACGTCCTGGGCCTCCTGCGACCCGCGCACGTAGTCGCCGAGCTTGGCGAGGATGTAGCGGTCCAGGTCATGCGTGGAGTCGGTCGACCAGCGCGCCTCGTAGCCCGCGGCGTTGGCGTAGAGCGAGAAGAAGTACCACGAGTTCCACAGCGGGATCAGCGCCTGGCGCACGCCGCCGCGGATGAGCTCCTCGGTGACGATGAGATTGCCGCCGCGCAGGATCGGGCTCGACATGAGGAACCAGCGCATGGCGTCCGCGCCGTCGCGGTCGAACACCTCACGCACGTCCGGGTAGTTGCGCAGCGACTTGCTCATCTTCAGCCCGTCGTTGCCGAGGACGATGCCGTGGCTGACACAGGACTGGAACGCCGGCCGGTTGAACAGCGCGGTGCCGAGGATGTGCATCGTGTAGAACCAGCCGCGGGTCTGCCCGATGTACTCGACGATGAAGTCGCCCGGGAAGTGGTGCTCGAACCACTCGGCGTTCGCGAACGGGTAGTGCACCTGCGCGAACGACATCGACCCCGACTCGAACCAGCAGTCGAAGACGTCGGTGACGCGGCGCATCGTGGACGTCCCGGACGGGTCGTCCGGGTTGGGCCGGGTCAGCTCGTCGATGAACGGCCGGTGCAGGTCCGGCTCGCCCTGGTCGTTGAGGGGCAGCCTGCCGAAGTCACGCTCGATCTCCTCGAGCGAGCCGTAGACGTCGATGCGCGGGTACTCCGGGTTGTCGGACTTCCACACCGGGATCGGGCTCCCCCAGAACCGGTTGCGCGAGATCGACCAGTCCCGGGTGTTCTCGAGCCACTTGCCGAACTGGCCGTCCTTGACGTGGCCGGGCACCCAGGTGATCTCCTGGTTCAGCGCGAGCATCTCGTCGCGGATCGTCGTCGTCGAGACGAACCAGCTCGAGACCGCCATGTAGATCAGCGGCTCCCTGCAGCGCCAGCAGTGCGGGTAGGAGTGGTCGTAGGTCTCGCGGCGCAGCAGCACCGTGCCCGGCGTGATGGCACCGGTGTCGACGTCGGCGGCCGCCGTGCCCTCGGGCAGCTGTCCGGCGTCGACGCGGGTGCGTGCCTTGAGGTGGTCGATGATCGGCAGGTTCGCGTCGAGGACGAGCATGTTCTCGTACTCGGTCACCGGGTACGTGAAGCAGCCGTCGATCCCGACCGGCACGACGACCTCGATCCCCTCGCGGTCGGTGATCTGCTTGTCCTCCTCACCGAACGCGCCGGCGGTGTGGACCAGGCCGGTGCCGTCGGTCGTCGTGACGAAATCGTCGTTCAGGACGCGGAAGGCCTCGCGGTCGGCGAAGTAGGGGAAGAGCGGCTCGTAGCGCCAGCCCTTGAGG
>JBAUUB010000079.1:0-1937 GCA_049582485.1 Dermatophilaceae bacterium | reverse complement strand
GTGGCGCGGCATCGCGATGCGCACCGACAAACTCGCCCGCAACTACCGAGCCGCGATCGCCCTGGCCGCCACCCTGATCTGGCTACGCAGCACATTGATCAACACGGCCTAGCGGTAGTCCGCGTCCAGGCTCCCAGCGCGGTCGTCGGTACCTCGCCGACCAGGCAGTGCGCAAGGATGCGATGGCGGGTGAACCGAACAGACCGAGATCGCGTGGCCGGCATCATCGCACCGGTCAAGAGATCCCAGCTGTACGCCTCGCGCCTGAACTCCCACGAGCACACCGCGACCTCGTCCTCGGCGCCGGGTGTGCTGGGGCATACTCCGCCCATGAGGAGGGCGCTGGTCTGGTGGGTCGCGGCGGGGATGCTCCTCGTTGCGGGAGTGACGGTGCTCGCGGGCTCCACGGCTGATGTGCGCCGGACCTCGACGGTCGCCGGCTCAACGCCCGTCCGGCTGCTCACGCCTCAGCAGTCCCTCCCAGGCCCGGTCATCGTGCTCGTGCACGGCTTCTCGGGCAGCTCCGCCATGATGGACCCGATGGCCTCTGCCCTGTCGCGAGCGGGCTTCGTGGTGGTGACGCCTGACCTCCCCGGCCACGGAAGTAACGCCACACCGCTGACGGAGGGTGCGCTTGATTCGGCCGTAGCCGATGCTGTGGGGTTGGCGAATGAGCTGGCTGACGGCGGCCCTGTGGCCCTGGTCGGGCACTCCATGGGCGCCGGAGCAGTGACCGACCGGGCGGCTGAGAACCCGGCGGTGGCCACAGTCGCGATCAGCCTGCCCGATGCTGCTGGACTGCCTCGCAACCCTGCCAGGCCGGCCAATCTCCTGCTTCTGTGGGGTTCGGCCGAGCAGCGACGCTTCGTCGATGCTGCCTTGACAGGCCTGCGTCGGGGGTATCCCCAGGGTGAGCCGGGCACAACGTATGGCGTCAAAGAGGCGGGTGACGCGCGTCGAGCGATGCAGATCGCTGGTGCCGAGCACATCTCCGTGGTCTACCGGCAGCAGACGTTCGAGGAGGTGGCGGCGTGGCTGTCCTCCGGTTCCGGCCGGCCCTCCCCGCGAGGCGATGCACGGCTCATCGGGGTCTTCCTCGTCCTGGCGGGTGGTGTCGTGGCTGCACGCCCGATCCTGGCAAGGTCGGCGGGGGACTCGTCAGAGGCGGATGTCACGGCCCCGGACAGGGAGGGGGGTCGAGCCGGCGGTGGGGCTCCGTGGCGGCTGCTCATCCTGTGCGGTGCCGCAGTTGGCGCCGCCTTCGGGGCTGCCACCCTCCAAGGCGTGATGGAGCGTGTGCCCGTGGCGGTCGCGGGCTACCTCGCCGGGTGGTTCGCGGTGGGGGCGCTGCTCCTGTGGGCTGCCTCTCGCCGGAACGGATCCGGGATCGGGGATGTGCATGGCTTGAGGTGGGGCACGTTGGCCGGCATCGTGCTGAGCCTGGTCATGGCGCTGCCCGCCCGCCTGTCATGGGCTGCCTACGAGTTGCCGGGAGTCCGTTGGTGGGTGTTCCTGCCGCTCCTCGCGCTCGTGGGCGTCTGGTTCTGGGCTGAGTGGCGTGTCATCGAGGGTTTCCGAGGGTGGCGCCGGGCATTCCTGCTCGTGGCCAGCCGCCTGATCATCGTCATCGTCCTGCTGGCCAGCGTCGCCCTCCTCGGGGCGCCCTCCTTCCTGTCCCTCACGGTGCCCCTTCTCGTCCCGATCCTGCTGCTGCTCGCGGTCCTTGCCGGCTGGGCTCGCGATCCGTTGGCAGCCGCGGCGTCGCAGGCCATCCCGACAGCCCTGGTGGTAGCCGCGACCTTCCCGATCGTGGGTTGAATACCTCCCGCCTTGCCCACCCTCTCAGAAACAGCGAATTCCACTGATATTAAAGAAACTTGTGGTGCACGGGCAGGACTCGAACCTGCGACATCTTCCTTGGGAGACCAGTGAGTGCC
>JBAUUB010000078.1:0-4685 GCA_049582485.1 Dermatophilaceae bacterium | reverse complement strand
GCCCCACCCGCCGAATCCGCCCCGCCCGCTGCACCGCCGCCGACCGCTCCGGAGGCCGACGGGTGACGAGCCTCGACCTGCTGTTCGCGGCCTTCGGGCTCGTCGCCGTCCTCGCCGGCCTGCTGGCCGTCACCACGACCCGGGTCGTGCACGCCGCGCTCTGGCTCGTCGTCGCCCTCGGCTCGCTCGCGGGCTGCTTCCTCGTGCTCGGCGCCGAGCTCATCGCGCTGGTCCAGGTGCTCATCTACGTCGGTGCGATCGTGGTCCTCGTCCTCTTCGCGCTCATGCTCACCCGCAGCCCGGTGGGTCCTCAGCGTGAGGTGAGCGTCGGACCCCGCCGCCGAGTGCTCGCCGCCTCCGTCGGGGCCGCGGCCACCGGACTGCTGCTCGCCGTGCTCGTGCCCGTCGCCAACGTCCTCCCGGAGCGCGCGGTGACGAGCACCGAGACGATGGCGCGGGACCTGTTCGGCATCTGGGTCTGGCCCTTCGAGCTGCTCTCGCTGCTGCTCCTCACCGCCCTTGTCGCCGCCTTCGCCGTGTCGCGGATGGACTCGCCGGCCGAGGAGGCCGGGGTGGCGGACGTCCTCGAGCGGGGTTCTCGATGAGTCTCCTCGGTCCCTACGTCCTGGCCGCCCTCCTCGTCGGGATCGGCCTGTACGGCGTGCTCGCCCGCCGCAACGCGGTGCTCGTGCTGATCGGCGTCGAGCTCGTGCTCGGCGGGGCCCTCGTGCTGCTCGTCTCGACGGCGGCCGCCGGCGCCGACCAGTGGAGCGGCGGCACGGTCCTGTCCCTGTTCGTCATCACCATCGCGGCCGCCGAGGTCGCGCTCGCCCTCGCGGTCATCCTTGCCGCCTTCCGGATCCGGGGTCGGATCGACCTCGACGAGGACGAGCCGGTGCCGGGCGCGGCCGCGATGCCCGAGGGGATCGACCGATGACGCCGGAGAGCCTCGCGCTACACCTGCCGGTCGTGGCGACCATCCTCATCCCGTTCGCCGCCGCCGTCCTCGGACTCGGCGCCGCGCGCCGTGGCCCGGCGGTCGACGTGGCATTGTTCGGGGGCTTCCTCGCGCTGGTCTCCGCCGCATACCGGCTCGTCGTCCTGCCCGAGAACGCGCCCGGTGACGGCAGTCTCGGGACGTTCTCGAGCGGCCTGCCGGCGATCTCGCTCGGCGAGCTGACGATCCCGTTCGAGCTCGCGGTGAGCGCCCGCACCGCGTTGCTCTCGGCCGTCATCGCAGCCGTCACGCTCGCCGTCCTCGCCTTCGCCGCCTGGTACCTCCAGGAGGACGACCGGCGCGGAGTCTTCCTCGCCACCGTCTCGCTGTTCGCCGCCGCGATGCAGCTCGTCGTGCACTCCGCCGACCTCGTGCTCACTCTCGTCGGGTGGGAGGTCATGGGCTTCTGCTCGTACCTGCTCATCGGCCACTGGAGCCGCACCGAGCGGGCCCGCCGCGCCGCGTACAAGTCCTTCGTCGTCACCCGACTCGCCGACGTCGGCTTCGTCCTCGGCGTCGTCATCCTCGCGAGCGGCGCCCGGTCGACCGGGTACGCCCAGGTCCTGGGGCACTGGTCGGAGAACGCCGGCACCGCGCTGACGGTCGCCATGGCGTGTCTCGTCGTCGCCGTCCTGGGCAAGTCCGCGCAGGTTCCGTTCCAGGACTGGCTCCCCGATGCGATGGCCGGCCCGACCCCGGCGTCCGCGTTGATCCATGCGGCGACGATGGTCGCGGCCGGCACCGTCGTGCTCGCCCAGCTCGCGCCCCTCCTCGCAGCGGCCGCGGGCGCGCAGTGGCTGCTCGCGGTCAGCGTCGCCGTGACGATGCTGCTCGGAGCGGCCCTCGCGTTCGGCCAGAGCGACCTCAAGGCGCTGCTGGCATGGTCGACGGTGAGCCAGGTCGCGATCATGCTCGCGCCGCTCGCCGTCCTCGGTGACGCCGGCGGCGAGTCGGTCACGGGGCCGAGCGCAGCGGCGCTCTTCCACCTCTATGCGCACGCCTTGTTCAAGGCGCTGCTCTTCCTCACCCTCGGGTGGCTCTCCCTCTCGTTGCACTCGACGCTGGCACCGCGTCTCCAGGGCACCGCCCGCCGGTGGCTCTCGAGGGCGGCGGTGATCGTCGGGCTCGCCGCACTCGCCGGTCTGCCGCTCGTCGTCGGCGGCTGGTCCAAGGAGCTCGTCCTCGCGACCGTCGCCGAGGAGGCGGGCGCAGCCGGAGCGCGTGGTTGGCTGGTCCTCGCGGCACTCCTGCTCACCGTGGTCCTCACCGCCCTGTATGCGACGCGCGCCGCCCTCATCCTGCTGCGCCCGAGCGCGGCGACCGGCCCCACGGCGGCCACCCCCGTGGCCGACGAGGACCTGAGCACCGGCGAGCTGAGAGCGGTCCGGGCCACTCGGGCAGCCCAGCGGGAGGCCGCCCGTCAGGCCGACGCCGCACCGGTCTCGACGCGCCTGGTCATCGGCGCGCTGACCCTCGCGACGGCGTTCGGCGGGCTGCTGCTCCTCGCGTTCGACCGGCTGCTCGGGGTGGAGGCGCACCTGTCCCTGCTCTGGCTGTCGGTGACGCTGGCCCTGGCGCTGATCGGGATCGCGGCCGGCTGGAGGCTCAGCCGCTCCGGCGACCCCGCCCTGCTGCTCGGACCGCGACAGGCGCTCGTCGACGGCGGGCTCGGTGTCGACGGGCTCTACCTCGCGTTGGTGGCGACGCCGGTGCTCGCGCTCGCGCGCGGGGTGGCCGGCCTCGACCACCGGGTCGTCGACGCCCCGGTCCGCGCGGCCGCCCGCAGAGCCGTGCGCTGGTCCGACACGGTGGGCGAGCGCCATCCGACGCGGCCGCTCTCGGCGGTGTCGTTGGTCGGCGTCGGCCTCGTCGTCCTGCTGGCCGTGGCCGTGACGGTGGCCGTGCTCGGGGGGATCGCATGATCCTCGCCGCCGCCGTCACGCTCCCGCTCGTCGTCGGGCTGTGGCTCCTCGCCGTGGGTCGGTCGCTCTCGCGCGCCGCCGCCTGGGCGGTGTCGGTCTCGGTCGCCTCCGCGGCCCTCGTGCTGACCGTCGTCGCGGTCGCCACCGACAGCGCGGTGGACCGTCCGTGGGTGGCCCGGCTTGGCCTGTCGCTGGCGCTCGGCGTCGACGGGATCAGCGCCCCCCTGCTGGTCCTGGCCGCCGCGGTGGGCGTGCTCGTCACCGTCCTCGCCCGCTCGCACCTGCCCGAGGGCGGGGCGCCGTCGACCTATCTCGGCGCGGTCCTGCTCGCCACCGGCGGTGCGCTCGCGACCTTCGCCGCCCGCGACGCCATCCTGTTCTTCGTCGCCTTCGAGCTCGTCCTCATCCCGGTCTGGCTGCTCATCCATCGCTTCGGCGACCCGCACGACGCGGCGGCCCGACGCGACGCGGGCCTGCGGTTCGTCCTCTTCACGGTGACCGGCTCGGTCCTCATGCTCGTCGGCATCCTCACCCTCGTCACCTCCGCCGGTACGAGCCGGCTCGACGAGCTCGTGTCCGCCGGTGCCGCGCTCCCGCTCGGCACCCAGACCCTCGTCGCGGCGCTGCTCACCGCCGGGCTCGCCGTCAAGGTGCCGGTCTTCCCGCTCCACACGTGGCTGCCCGCCGCGCACACGACCGCCCCGACGGGTGGCTCCGTCATCCTCGCGGCGGTCCTGCTCAAGATGGGCACCTACGGCCTGGTCCGGCTGCCGCTCGCGTCCGTGCCCGACGGGTTCGCGCGAGTCGCACCCGTCCTCGCCGTGCTCGCCGCGCTCGGCATCCTGTGGGGAGGCCTGGTCTGCCTGGTCGAGCCCGAGGCCAAGCGGTTGATCGCCTACTCCTCCGTCGCGCACATGGGTTTCGTCGTCCTCGGCCTGGCCTCGGGGACGGTCGTCGGTGTGCAGGCCGCGCTCATCGGCAACATCGCGCACGGCGTCATCTCGGCGCTGCTGTTCGTCGTCGTCGGTGGCCTGAAGGAACGCTGGGGAGCCGTCCGCCTCGACGCGCCTCTGCCCGCCCTGCGCGAGCACGCGCCGCGACTCGGCTTCGTGCTCATCCTCGGTCTCGCCGCGGGGCTCGGGCTCCCCGGGCTGGCCGGGTTCTGGGGCGAGGTCACGGCCGTGTACTCCGCCTGGGTCAGCGACCTCGGGCCCGGGTCGTTGCTCAGGGTGTGTGCCGTCCTCGCGGCGATCGGGGCGGTCCTGGCAGCCGCATACACCCTGCGCGTGGCGCGCCTGCTCTGGGTCGGTGAGGCGGCCATCCCCACCGACCCGCCCGGCCCGAGCGAGACCGTCGGCGCCGAGCGCGCCGTCCTGGCCGTGCTCGCCGTCGCCATCGTCGCCATCGGCCTGGTCCCGCATCTCGTCTGGTCGGTGACCCTCGCGGACGTCACGGCGGTGATGGGTCGATGAGGGTCGCCATCGACTGGGTCGCGCTGACGCCGGTCCTCGCGCCGGCAATCGGTGCGCTCCTGGTGCTGCTCGCCGACGCGATCGCCCCACGGCTGCGGACCGCCCACCTGGCGGTCGCCCTCGTCGCGCTCGGCGCCGGTGCGGCGACCGCCGGCTGGGCGGTGGCCGGGGGTGAGACCGTGCGCTCGCTCTGTCTCGAGGCCCCCGAGGGCGCCTGCCTGTATGCGGTGGCCCCCACCGCGGGCATCCTCCAGGTCGCGGCGCTCGCGGCGGCGGCCGTCGTCCTCCTCATGC
>JBAUUB010000077.1:0-20047 GCA_049582485.1 Dermatophilaceae bacterium | reverse complement strand
GTTCTGCTGGGCCGCGTCGGCGGTGGCCTCCAGCCGCAGCACGGCGGCGCCGAGCCGGCCGAAGGGTCCCCGGTCGGCGTCCACGGCCGCGCGGGCCTCCTCGTAGCGCCGCAGGGCGTCCGTGGCGGTGGCGACGGCGGCGGCCGCGGCGTTGAGCTCCTGCTCGCTGTCAGCGTCCTCGTAGCCGCTGCGGATCCGCTCGGGGAGCTCGGTGCCGGTCCGCTCGGAGAGCTCCTGCACGGCGGCCGCGGCGGCCGGGAGTTCGGACCGCTCGACCATCAGGGCCAGCGCCCCCGGGTAGTCCCACTGCGCCATGGATGCGCGGATCGCCAACGGCGGACCCCACGGACCGCCGGCGGCGAAGGACGTGTATGCGTCGGTCGCCTCGGCGCGGTCCACCAGCCGGGCGGCATCCTCGTCGGTGAGCACCCAGTTGACGTACAGCGACTGGGCGGAGCCGTCTGCGACCGTCGGTGTCTCATGCGCGGCCAGGAGGTCGAGGAAGGTGGTCGTGCGCAGTGCGCCCCCGGAGAGGGTGCGCCGGCCGGGCAGGTCCCACGGGCTGGTCGCGGTGACGACGTCGGCGAGCAGCTCGGGCAACGCCTCGTCCTCGAGTCCCGCGACGAGTGCCGTGACGACCTGGTAGCTCGCGGGGTAGGCCCACGCGTCCCCGTCCGTCCCCCGGAAGCCGGGTGACTCGTCCCAGGTCTGCAGGGGGACGGCGGCCTCGTCGGTGGCATCGACCTCCTCGGGGCGGGTGAACGTCCCGTCGGTGCGTTCGGCGGTCTCCTCGGCGAGCAGCTCGGCCAGACCCTCGGAGAGCCAGCGGTCCTCGATCGTGGAGGTGTTGACCCAGGCGTGCGCGAGCTCGTGGAAGAGGACACCGTCGTCGAGCGCCTCGCCGAGCACGATCTCGCGCTCCCTCGTCGAGTACCACCCCTCGAAGCCGCGGACCTGGCTGCCCGAGTCCTGCCGGATCCGGTCGATCTCGCCAGGCCACTCCTGGCCCACGAGCCCGACGAGCACGGGGAGGCCCACGTCCGCCCTCTCCTCGATGAAGTCCGCCCATTCCGGGTCGTTCGGATAGGGCACCAGGACGAGCGGCACGCCTCCGACCGTCACCGCGCGACCCTCGCCGACCTCGCTGCTGCGAACCGACATGGTTGCGGCGAACCCTGGGGCGAGGTTGTCCTCTCGGGAGGTGTACACGGTGGTGCCGTCGCTGCCGGGTGCCTCGGTGAACGAGTCCGAAGTGCTGTCGACGGTGAGGTCGTCCGGGACGACGACCTCGACCGTGTTCGAGCCGGGATCCCCCGGCCCGAACACCGAGAAGGTCGCATAGCCGGGTCCGATCCTGGTCGGGTCCTCCGACCGGGGTGGCTGACCCTCGAGAGTGAAGCTCAGCTCGATCGTGCGACTGTCGCCGAAGAGCAGGTCGGGGAACTGGATCTGGAAGAGCCGGAACCCGCTCTGCCCCTCGATGGGCAGCCGCTCGACGACGAGCTCGTCACCTCCGCTGACGGCTCGCACGTCCTGGGTCTCGGCCGGCAGCGGGATCCCGTATGCGTCGTAGAAGAAGAAGCGGACGCTACCGTCGTCCGTGGTCTCGTCGGGCGCGACGTTGCGCAGGGTCATCGTGATCGCGCCGGTGACCCGCTCACCCTCCGCGTCGACGACGTAGCGACTCGTGGAGGACACGATGAGCCCGGCGTCGGCGTGCGCGGGGTGTGCGGCGAGAAGCGTGACGACCAGGGCCAGCGCGGCGGCGGCGGCGGGGACGGACAGGAACCGACGACCGTTCTCCCGTCCTGCCGTTCGTGCCACGCCCTCAGTCTGCCCGTTGTCCATGACCGGGTTGCTCAGCGCGGGAGGGCGAAGTGGTCGTTCGGATGAGGCTCGACGAGTCCGTCGTGGACGAGGGTCGACAGGGCGCGCTCGACCTGCGCCGGTTCCGGACCCGCGTCGGCGAGCGAGGTCCGCGGAACCGGGTCGGGGCTGTCCCGAAGGCGTTGCACGATCTCGCCACGCACCTGGCGGTCGGTGCCCGCCCAGGCCTGACCGCGTCGAGTCGGTCCGGTGTGGGGCGGGCGACCGGCTTCGACCCAGCGGCAGAGGTCGGTGACGGGGCATTCGCCGCATCGGGGTGAGCGGGCGGTGCACACGAGGGCACCGAGCTCCATGACCGCGACGTTCCAGGTGGCGCAGTCGGCGTCGTCCTTCGGAAGCAGTCGGGTCGCGAGGGTCCGCTCCGCGGCGGTGAGGCTCGGTGCGGCGTGCTCGGTGCCGTCGGCCACCCGCGCCAGGACCCGACGGATGTTGGTGTCGAGGACGGTCGCACGTCGGCCGAACGCGAAGGCGGTCACCGCGGCGGCTGTGTAGGTGCCCACCCCCGGCAGCCCTAGCAGGTCGGCCTCGTCCACGGGGACCTCACCGCCGAAGCGTTCGACCATCGCGGTCGCCGCCTCGTGCAGCCGCAGAGCCCGTCGTGGGTATCCGAGGCGCTTCCAGGCGCGGACCGCCTCGCCGGGGGAGTCGGCCGCGAGGTCGGCAGGTGTCGGCCAGCGCTGCATCCACTCGCGCCACACGGGCTCGACGCGCGAGAGCGGAGTCTGCTGGGCCATGATCTCGCTGACGAAGACACCCCACGGTGAGCAGTTCGGCTCTCGCCAGGGCAGGTCGCGGGAGTGCTCGGCGTACCAGCCGAGGATGCGATCGTGGAGCAGTGCGTCGCGCGACACGGGCAGGTCTGGTCAGACGTAGCGGTCGAGAATGCTCGACTCCGCGAGCCGGGACAGCCCCTCCCGGACGGCGCGGGCGCGGCCCTCACCGACTCCGTCGACCTCCATCAGCTCCTCGACCGTGGCAGAGAGCAGGCGCTGCAGGCCGCCGAAGTGCAGGACCAGGCGCTCGACGATCGCGCCGGGCAGTCGCGGGACCTTCGAGAGCAGCCGGTGCCCGAGGGGGCTCACGGAGGACTCGAGCGCGTCGCCCGTGACCGTGAAGCCGACCGCCCGGGCCACGCCGGCCTGGTCGAGCAGCTCGGTGGAGTCGAGCTCGGTCAGGGCCATGATCGCGTCGTCGAAGGAGACCGCCTGGCGGGCCTCGCCGAGGTAGTCCTGGAGCACCAGCGACAGGTCGTCGCTCAACCCTGCGGTCAGCTCCTCGAGCTGAAGGCTCAGCAGACGCCCGTCGATGCCGAGCTGCAGGACGTAGTCGGCGATCTCCTCGCGGATGCGCCGGACCATCTCGAGACGCTGCAGGACGCTCGCGACGTCGCGGACCGTCACGAGGTCCTCGATCTCGAGGGCGGACAGGGTGCCGGTCACCTCGTCCAGGCGCTGCTTGTACCGCTCGAGGGTCGCGAGGGCCTGGTTGCCGCGGGCGAGGATGTCGCCGCTGTCCTCGAGGACGACCCGCCGGTGGCCGATGTAGAGGGCCACGATGTGCATCGACTGGCTCACCGAGATGACGGGGAAGCCGGTCTGTTTCGCCACCCGCTCTGCGGTTCGGTGGCGCGTTCCGGACTCGCTGGTCTCGATGCTGGCGTCGGGGACGAGCTGGGTGGCCGCCCGGAGGATGCGGATGCGGTCCTTGTCGAGGATGACCGCGCCGTCCATCTTGCAGAGCTCACGCAGTCGGGTCGCCGAGAACTCGATGTCCAGCGGGAACCCGCCGGTCGCGATCTTGTCCATGAGCCGGTCGTGTCCGAGGATGATCAGGGCGCCGGTCCGACCCCTCAGGATGCGCTCGAGACCGTCCCGGAGCTCGGTCCCCGGCGCGACGGCCGCGAGCGTGGAACGCAGCAGCTCGTCGTCGGTCACGAGGCCCGATCCTAGCCGCCCGCACCCTCCGCGGAGAGAGCGGCGCGCAAGGCGGCGCGCAGGTCCCCCGCCTCGGCGACGTTCAGCGCGCCGGGCACCGACACGGCCCCGACCGTCCCGGGGGGCACGATTGCGTGTGTCACGCCGAGACGGGCGGCCTCGGCGAGCCGCCTCCCGATCCCCACGGCCGGCCGGATGTCGCCGGACAGGCCCACCTCGCCCACCGCCATGAGGCTGGGGAGGAGCGGCCGGTCCACCACCGCGCTGCCGATGGCGAGAGCGACCGCGAGATCCGCCGCGGGCTCGGTGAGCCGCACCCCGCCGACCGTCGAGACGAAGGTGTCGTTGGCGCCGATCGGTGCGTTCGCCCGCCGCTCCAGCACGGCGATGATCATCTGCACCCGGGCAGCGTCGAGGCCGCTCGTCGCGCGACGGGGCTGGGACAGGGTGGAGGAGGCCACAAGGGACTGGACCTCGACGAGCAGCGGCCGGCGGCCCTCGAGGGCCACGGTCATGCACGTCCCAGGCACCGTCACGGAACGATCCGAGGTGAACAGCCCGCTGGGGTCGGGGAGCCCGACGATGCCGACCTCCGACAGGTCGAAGCAGCCGATCTCGTCGGTGGGGCCGTAGCGGTTCTTCACGGCCCGCACCAGTCGCAGCCGCGAGTGCCGGTCGCCCTCGAACTGGACCACCACGTCGACGAGGTGCTCGAGCACACGGGGGCCGGCGATGGACCCGTCCTTGGTCACGTGCCCCACGAGCAGGACCGCGATGCCGCGGGACTTGGCCACCGCGATCAGAGCGGCGGCGACCTCTCGAACCTGGCTCACGTTGCCCGCCGCCCCGTCCACGTCACCGCTGGCGACGGTCTGCACCGAGTCGACGATGAGCAGGTCGGGTGCGACCTCGTCGATCTGGCCGAGCACGGTGGCCAGGTCGGTCTCGGAGGCGAGGTACAGGGTGGCCGCCATGGCCTCGATCCGCTCCGCCCTGGCGCGCACCTGCGCCGCCGACTCCTCTCCGCTGACGTAGAGCACTGTGCGGGCCGCCCCGTCGGGGGAGCTGCCCCGTGCGGCGCGGGCGGCGACGTCGAGCAGCAGCGTTGACTTGCCGATCCCGGGCTCGCCCGCCACGAGCACCACGCCGCCGGGAACCAGACCTCCGCCGAGGACGCGGTCGAACTCGCCGACTCCCGTGGGCCGGGCTCGCGCGGACTCAGGGTCGACCTCGCCGATGGGTAGAGCGGGCGCGGTCACCCGTGCCGCCGCCACGGTGCGCGGCCCCGCGCTCGCCGCGAGCTCGTCCACAGTCCCCCAGGCCTGGCACTCCCCGCACCGACCGACCCACTTCGCGGTGCTCCAGCCGCACTCCGCGCATCGATACCCAGGGGTCCGCGACCGCCCCGAGAGAGTCCGTCCGGCGACACCGTTCCCAGCCATGTCGACGACCTTAGGCGAGTGCTCCGACAGCACTCGGTACCGACCCGTCCGCACGACGCGGCGAACTCCTCGGAGTGACCCGCGGGGCGGATTCGCGCTAAAGGGGTGCCCCGGGAAGTCCGCGGACGACGTAGGCCGTGACCGGTCGCCCGAAGCCCTTGAGCTCCAGCTCGCCGACCGGCTCGGCGTCGACGACCGTTTCGATCTCGGCGTGAACGCGCTGGCCGACGAGCACCTGCCCGGGAGCGGCGCAGTCGCTCAGACGGGCCGCGAGATTGGTCACGGGGCCGAGTGCGCCGTAGTCGTACCGACCCTCGAAGCCGATCCGGCCCAGGGTTGCGTAGCCGGACTCGATGCCGATTCCGAGGTCGAGCAGGATGCCGCGCTTGCGCCACGCCGCGGCCATCGGCGCGAAGCGCTCCTGCGCCGCGAGGGCGAAGCGGACCGCCTTCAGCTGGTGGTCCGCGACCGGCACCGGGTCATTGAAGAACACCATGACGCCGTCGCCCGCGAAGTGCTCGAGCGTCCCGTCGTGTTGCGGGATCAGGGCGCCGAGCAGCTGGTGGTAGGCACGGATCACCTCGAGCTGTTCCTCCGGCGCTGCGGTCGCCACGAAGGCCGTCGACCCGCGCAGATCGCAGAACACGCAGGTGATGTGGGCACGGTGGCCGGCGAGCAGGACCTCGCCCTCGTCGGAGGAGACGAGCGCGGCGATCTGCGGCGACAGGAACCTGGACAGCTCGGTGCGCTGCCGCTCGACGGCGCCGATGAGGCGCGCGTTGGCGATCGCGATGGCGGCCTGGTCGGCGAACGTCTTGACCAGCTCGACCTGCTCATCGGTGAAAGGCGCTGGGTCGGTGCGGCCGGCGGTGATCACCCCGACGAGGGTGTCGTCGTGCAGGATGGGCACGCCGAGCAGGGCTCGGGAGCGCATGCCGCCATGCGCCGCGGGGGAGTACTCGCTGTCCTCGCGCACGTCGGGGATCTGCACGACCGTGCGCGCCAGGCCCGTCCGGCCGGCCACGCTGGTGCGGTCGAGGACGTGGCTGCCGGTCGCGGCGTCGGCGAGCTTCTCGTCTGCGCTGTTCTCCACACTTTCGGCACGAAGGCGTAGGACCTCGCCGGCGAGCAGGTACAGCTGAGAGTGGTCGCCGCGGCACAGTCTCCGGGCCGCCGTGACGATCTCGTCGAGGACCGGCTGCAGACCCGTGGAACTGGCGACGGCGCGCAGGACGTCGGCCACCGCCCGGCGCTGGTCGCCCAGCCGCTTCTCGGTCAACGACGCGTTGACCCGTGCCCGCAGGAGTGCCGCGTTGAACGGTTTGGGCAGGTAGTCGGCGGCGCCGATCTCGATGCACCGCACGACGCTGTCGAGGTCCTCGTTCGACGAGACCACGATCACCGGGAGGTCGCGGAGGGTGGGGTCGGCCTTGAGCTGCTCCAGCGTCCCGAACCCGTCGAGCTCGGGCATCTCGAGGTCGAGCAGCACCGCATCGATCGCGGGACCGTCGTCGGCCCGCAGCAGCTCCAGTGCCCGCAGTCCGTTCTCGGCGGTGAACGCTTCATGACCCTCTGCGGTCAGGGCCCGGCTGAGGACCGTCCGGTTGACCAGGCTGTCGTCGACGACGAGGACCCGTCCGCCGGGGGCGCTCACAACGACTCCACAGAGCGAACCGCCGACGGTGCCGGCTCGGACGGTGCCAGCTCGGACTGTGCCGGCTCGGACTGTGCCGGCTCGGACTGTGCCGGGTCGGACTGTGCCGGCTCGGACGGTGCCAGCCCCGACAGTGCCCGCTCGACCCGAGCCAGCTCCGACCCGATCCTCTCGACGAGCGACGTCGCTCCCTCGAGCCGACCGTCGCCGGCGCGCTGCTCGAGCTCTCGGCAGAGGTCGGCGAGGGCGGTGGCGCCGAGCGTCGCGCCGTTCGACTTCAGGGTGTGCGCGGTCCGCCTCAGGAGGTCGGCATCCCCGGCCCGGACCGCGTCTGCCAGGGCCGCGCGAAGGGGAGCCGCCTCGGCCTCGAACGCCTCGATCACCTCGTCGCGCAGGCCCGTGCCGCCCATCGCCACGAGGTCCTCGAGGGGCCGCGGGTCGAGTTCGGCGGGGTCGACAGCGGCCTCATCATCACGGTCTACCTCGTCGCCCCCGGAGCCGAGGCCGGGGACGGCCCGCAGCGCCTCCGCCAGCGACTCCAGCCGGATCGGCTTCGCGAGATAGTCGTCCATGCCCGCAGCCAGGCAGTCCTCGCGGTCGTCGGCCATCGCGTTGGCGGTCATGGCGATGATGTGCGGCCCGCCGTCATGCCAACGTTCGCGGATCCGCCGTGTCGCGTCGAGGCCGTCGAGCTCCGGCATCTGCACGTCCATCAGGACCACGTCGTACCGTCGCTGCTCCAGGGCCTGCAGTGCCTCGAGCCCGTTCCAGGCCACGTCGGCCCGGTGGCCGAGACGGGCGAGCATGCCCAGGGCGACGGTCTGGTTCACGGCGCCGTCCTCGACGAGGAGGATCTCGATCGGGCGTCCGAGAGCCTGTTCCAGCGGCGCCGGCGCAGGCGCTTCCTCGTCGACCGGGGCTTTGAGCACCCTGCTCAGGGTGTCGTGGAGCTGACCGACCTTGAGCGGCTTGGAGAGCTGGGCGTCGAAGTCCCGCACCGCGTCATCCGGAGGGAGCCGGCCGAGCGACGTGACCAGGACCAGGGGGAGGTCGGCCGTGCGCCTCCGGACCTCGCGTGCCAGCTCGATGCCGTCCATCTCCGGCATGAGGTGGTCCAGGACCGCGACGTCGAACCGCTCGCCGGCGTCGAGGAGCTCCAGGGCCAGGTCGGGTCGACCGACCGGAACGGGCTCCATCCCCCACGAGCGGGTCTGTCGACGCACGATCTCGCGGTTCGTCGCGTTGTCGTCGACGACGAGCACCCGCCTGCCCTCCAGCCGCGGCTGGACCGTGCTCGGCGCCGTGGGGAGGGGGAGCTCGGCCTCGTCGGCCAGCCAGGTGACGGTGAAGGTCGATCCTCGTCCTTCCACGCTGTCCAGCTCCACGGTGCCGCCCATCAGCTCGACGATCCGGCGCGTGATCGCCAGACCCAGGCCGGTGCCTCCGTACCGGCGGGTGGTGGAGGCGTCCACCTGGGTGAAGGACTCGAAGACGCGGGACACCCGATCCACGGGGATGCCGATGCCGGTGTCGCGCACCGCCATCCGCAACCGGTGGGAGTGCGCCGCGACGGGCTCGGCGTCGAGCTCGACCACGATCTCGCCGCGTTCGGTGAACTTGACCGCGTTGGAGAGCAGGTTGAGCAGCACCTGACGCAGTCGAGCGGCATCGCCGAGCACGCCGGCGGGCACTCCGTCGCCGACCAGGAAGCCCAGCTCGATGTCCTTCTCGGCGGCCCGCCGCGCCACGATGTCGAGCGACTCCGCGACACACCCGCGCAGCTCGAACGGGGCCCGCTCGAGCTCGAGCTTGCCGACCTCGATCTTGGAGTAGTCGAGGATGTCGTCGATCACGTGCAGCAGTGCGTCGCCACTGGAGCGGATGATCTCGGCGAACTCGCGCTGCTCGGGCGTGAGCTCGGTGTCGAGCAGGAGGTCGCTCATCCCGATCACGGCGTTCATCGGCGTCCTGATCTCATGGCTCATCGTGGCCAGGAACGCGGTCTTGGCCTGGGTCGCCGCCTCGGCCTCCTCGCGAGCGCGCTGCAGCTCCCTCAGGTAGCGCGCCTTGTCGATCGTCGTGGCGGCGAACGACGCGAACGCGTTGGCGGTCCGCACCAGGTCGGGCGGGTAGGAGTCGCGTTCGAAGGAGTCGAGGGTGAGCATCCCGATGAGGCGGTCGCCGATGAGCAGCGGCACCGCCATCCAGGTCCGGATCACGCCGTCGGTGTGGGCGTCCTCGAAACTGGGGTAGCGCTCGGCCGGGTCGGAGACGATCATCGTCTCGTGCCGCTGGACCAGCTCCCAGGCGGGGTCCTCAGGCCCCCGACACACGTAGCGGTGCCGCATGATCTCGTCGGCGTCGGGAACCCCGACGAGCGCGAGGATCTCGAACTCGTCGCCGTCGAGCTGCTGGATGCTGGCGCTGCGGTACGGCACCACCTTCCCGATCTCGGACAGGAT
Organism: Dermatophilaceae bacterium; assembly: GCA_049582485.1. GTDB lineage: Bacteria > Actinomycetota > Actinomycetes > Actinomycetales > Dermatophilaceae > F2B08. The sequence continues at coordinate 10,668 of JBAUUB010000077.1, read as the reverse complement.
CAGGTCGAAGACCTCGCGCAGGTCGAGCGTGCTGCTCAGCGAGTGGGCCGCCGCCCGCAGGGTCTCGGCCTGTTCGCGCGCGGAGCGCTCGGTGTCGAGGAGGCGGGCGCTCTCGATGGCCATGGCGGCCTGGGTGGCGAACGCTGTGGCCAGCTCCGCCAGCTCGGCGGTGTAGAAGTCGGCCTGGAACTTGTCGACGCTGAGGACGCCGATGACCCGCTCCCCGATCAGCATCGGGACGCAGAGCCAGCCCCGGATGCGGCCCGAGCCGTGCTCCTGGCTGGCGAAGTGGGGATGGGTCGAGACATCGGCGAAGACCTGCCAGCGCCTGGAGCGGACCACCTGGATTCCCGGGTTGTCCTCGTCGCTCAGGTCGAAGCCGACGCCTAGCATGCCCCCGAGGTCGTCGAAGCCGCGGCCACCCACGATGACGAGCCGGTCGTCGTGGATGACCTGGATCGAGCAGCTGTCGTAGGGCACGACCTTCGCGAGCTCGCCGAGGATCGCCTCGAAGGTCTCCTCCAGGGTCAGCGTCTTGCCGAGCACACGGGTGACGGCGAGGAGGGTCTCGGCCCGCAGCCGGGCGGACTCGAGCTCGGCGATCCGGGCGTTCGCCTCCCGCAGCCGGTCACCCAGCTCTGCAGGAGTCACCCTCCCTTCCTCCATGGCCCGAGTATGGCGACCGCTCGCGGCGTCGTCCAGGGTCGCTGGGGACGCAATGGTCCTCGGGACGACGGCCGCGTGACCCAACCGTGCTCAGTACCAACCATTCTCAGGACCGACCGTTCTCAGTACCGACCGTTCTCAAGACCAACCATGCTCAGGACCAACCATGCTCAGTACCGACGCGTGCGGAGCACGACCGCATAGTCGACGGATCGACCCTCGTGTCCGTCGAGGATGCGGTCGGCCGCGGCGGGCGGGAACTCGATCCGCACAACGGCCTCCAGGTCGGCACGCTCGTCGAAGTCCCAGGAGATCGGCACGGTCTCGCGCGCCCACCCGTGCCGGTTCCAGAACCGCTCGGTCGCCTCGGCGTCGTATGCGGGGTAGGCGGCCGCGAACCAGGCGCCGAAGGTCGAGGGGACCGTCAGGTCGTTGTCGACGACGAAGGCCATGCCGCCGACCGCCATCACGCGGTCCAGCTCGCGCAACCCGGGCTCACAGCCGGAGCCGAAGAAGTACGCCCATCGGGCCTGCATGACATCGACGCTGGCATCCGGCAGCGGCACCGCCTCCGCGCCACCGCTGCGGACCGTGATGCGCTCGCGTTCCGGGGTGGTCAGCCGCGCCACCCGGGCCTGGGCCAGGGCGAGCAGCGGCGGGTGCGGCTCGACGCCCACCACCCGGTCCGCCCCGAGCCCGACCCACCGTGCGAGGTGGAAGCCGCTGCCGCAGCCGAGATCGAGCACCCGGGCGTCGGTGATGGGCCGATGGGAGAGCATCGCGGCCTCGATCCGGTGCGCCCGGTCCACGGCGAGGTTCTCGAGCTCGTAGGTCCGTGGGTCGTTCCAGATGTTCGGGCTGGGGATCGGGCCGTTCACAGGGACTTCCGGGGAGGCGCCTTCCGGGCCGGCGGTCGGCGGCCGGGGCCTCCCGCGGCCAGTGTCGCGGGGTGCACCAACAGCGGCAGCATCCGGCGGCTGCGCACGGTCCGCGCCGCCTTCACCGCGGCCAGGTGGGCCTCGCAGCGGACGACGAGGGCCGCATACGCCTCCTCACCCATCAGCTCGACCAGCTCGTCGGCGCTGTTGCGGAACACCGGTTCGCGGCCGACGTGCGCCTCCGGGTTGCCCGAGCAGTACCAGTCCAGGTCGTGGCCCCCGGCGCCCCAGCCGCGGCGGTCGTACTCGGTGATGGTGGTCTCGAGGTAGCTCGAGCCGTCCGGCAGCTCCACGGTCCGGTAGGTCCGCCGGATCGGCAGCTGCCAGCACACGTCGGGCTTGGTCGTATGCGGTGGCTCGCCCGTGAGGACCGCGTGCTGGTGCAGGGCGCACCCCGCACCGGCCGGGAAGCCGGGCCGGTTCAGGAAGATGCACGCTCCGTCGACGATGCGCGTCTTGCGGGCGCCGTCCTCCTTCTCCGTCCAAGCCGAGCCCCGCAGTCGACCGTCGGCGTCGTAGCCCTTCGGGCCGGGGCGGTGCTGCCACTCGTCCTCGCCGAGACGCTCCGCGACTGCCCGCACGCGCTCGACGTCGTCCCGGTCGGTGAAGTGCGCACCCAGCGTGCAGCACCCGTCGTCGGGACGGTCGGCGTAGATGCCCCGGCACCCCGAGCCGAAGATGCAGGTCCAGTCCGAGGTGAGCCACGTCAGGTCGCACCGGAAGCGCTGTCCCGGCTCGGCGGGGTCGGTGAACTCGACCCAGATCCGGGGGATGTCGAGATCCGACTCAGGCACGTGGAACACCCTATGCGTTGGACCACTACGCTGATCGCATGCGCCTCGGGGTCATCGACGTCGGCTCCAACACGGTCAACATGCTCATCGTCGACGCCTACCCGGGCGCCCATCCGCTGCCGGCGCACTCGCACAAGATCACGCTGCGTCTCTCCGAGCACGTGACCGAGGACGGCCTGATCGCCGACGAGGGTCGTGACCGGCTCGTCGACTTCGTGGGCGAGTGCCTGGACCTCGCCGAGGAGAAGGGTGCCGAGTCGCTCGTCGGCTTCGCGACCAGCGCGATCCGGGACGCCCCGAACGGCGACGACGTCCTCGAGGCGGTGCGCTCACGGCACGACGTCGACCTCCAGGTGATGTCCGGCGAGGACGAGGCGCGGCACACGTTCCTCGCCGCCCGCCGCTGGTTCGGCTGGTCCTCCGGGACGTTGCTCATGATCGACATCGGCGGAGGCTCCCTCGAGCTCGCGACCGGCATGGACGAGGAGCCCGACGTCGCCATCTCCCTCCAGCTCGGGGCCGGTCGGATCACCCGTGACCACCTCGGTGGCGACCCGCCGCCCGCCGACGAGATCCGCGCGGCCCGCAAGCACGTCCGCGCCGAGATCGCCGCAGCGGCTCGGCCGATCATCAAGCACCCCGACGCCAACCGGGTCGTCGGCACCTCGAAGACGATGCGCTCGCTCGCCCGGATCTGTGGGGCGGCGCCGAGCCGGGAGGGGCCCTACGTCACGCGGCTGCTCGAACGTTCCCGGCTGACCGAGGAGCTGTCCCGACTCGCGGCGATGACCCTCGCCGAGCGCAGGGCACTCCCGGGGGTGTCCGCGTCGCGGGCGCCGCAGCTGCTCGGCGGCGCAATCGTCGCCGAGGCGGCGATGGACCTGCTGGGGGTCGACAGTCTCGAGATCTGCCCGTGGGCGATGCGCGAGGGCGTCATCCTGCGGCTGCTCGACCACTCGGGCACCTGGGCGCGCTGACCGGGCTGTGCTCGACCACCCGGACCCTGGTGCGCACTGAGCGGGTCCGTCCTCCGCGACCGTCCGCACCCGTGCGACGCTAGAGCCGATGTCCGCCAACTCTGCCAGCCGCTCGAGCCACGTGACCGCGCCGATCGCCCTGTCGACCGCATCGACCTACCCAGGCCGGTGCGCGTCGTCCTTCGCCCTGGCCCGACAGCTCGGCTACGACGGCATGGAGGTGATGGTGTGGACCGACCCCGTGACCCAGGAGGCCGGCGCTCTGCGGGCCCTCTCGGAGCTGCACGAGCTGCCGATCGTCTCGATCCACGCCCCCACCCTGCTGCTCACCCAGCGCGTCTGGGGCCCGGACCCGTGGACCAAGGTGGACCGCTCGATCGACCTCGCGCTGGAGGTCGGCGCGCGCGTCGTCGTCCTGCACCCGCCCTTCCGGTGGCAGAAGGGCTATGCCGAGTCATTCGCCGAGGGAGTCGCGGACCGGGAGCGCACGAGTGGGATCGAGCTCTGCGTCGAGAACATGTACCCCTGGCGGGCCGGGCGGCGCGCCGGGCAGCGGCGCGAGCTGGAGGCCTACCTCCCGCACTGGGACCCCACGACGCAGGACTACGCGCACGTGACCCTCGACCTGTCCCACACCGCCACCGCCGGCAGCGACGCGCTCGCGATGGCCGCGGCCCTCGGCGGGCGGCTGCGGCATGTCCACCTCGCCGACGGGCTGGGCTCGGTCCGCGACGAGCACCTCGTGCCGGGTCGGGGCACCCAGCCGTGCGGCGAGCTGTTGGAGAGTCTGGCCCGGCAACGCTTCGACGGGGCGATCGTCATCGAGGTCGGCACCCGCAAGCTCACGCCCGAGCAGCGCGAGATCGACCTCGCCGAGTCACTCGCGTTCGCGCGGTTGAACTTCGCCGCGCCGGTGGGTCGGTAGCCGCCGGGCGGAGCCGGAGGCCGAACGGCCGGCTGCGCCCGCGGGCGTCAGCCGCCGTGCTCGTCGGAGCCGGTCTGCGGAGCCACGGCCCAGGACGGTGGGACGTCGGTGCCGTTCTCCTCGTCCCGCTCGGCGTCCTGCGCGGTCGGCTGCACGATCCCGGCGGCGTGGTGCACAGGGGCGTAGATCGCATACAGCCGCATGTCCGTCTCGCCGATGTTGACGATGTCGTGCCACGTGCCGGCCGGGACCGTCACGCACCACCCGTCCTCGACCTCCTGCACGAAGGACAGGTCGTCCTCGCTCGGTCCCATCGTCACCCGTCCCCGGCCGGCGTCCAGCCGGAGGAACTGGTCGGTATCGGGGTGCGCCTCGAGGCCGACCGACGAGCCGGGCGGGATCGACATGAGGGTCACCTGCAGGTGCGCACCGGTCCACACAACGGTGCGGTACGTCGAGTTCTCGCGCGTCGCGGTCTCGATGTCGAAGGCGTTGGGCCGGGGGCCGATGTCGTCGACGGACATGGGAATCCTCCTTCGGTGGTGGCCGGTCCACTGTGCTGGCGGCTCGGTCCCACCGTAGACGAGGACGGACGCCGGGGATGATGGTCCCCATGAACCGACTCCTCCTCATCACCAACGCCGCTGCGGGCACTGCCGACGAGCGGGCGATCGGGGAGGCGCTGGAGGTGCTGCGCGAGGGCGCTGAGGTCGAGGTCGTGGCCACCCGCGACGAGGACGAGCTGCTGACGGTTCTCGCGGACCGCCCGGGCCTGCCCGTCGTGGTCGCCGGCGGCGACGGGAGTCTGCACGCGCTGGTCGCCGCGCTCGACGAGCTCGGCCGGTTGCGTCGCGCAGACGGGGACCGGGGCGGGGACGACGCTCCGGTCGTGGGTCTCGTGCCGCTCGGCACCGGCAACGACTTCAGCCGCGCCCTGGACCTGCCGCGCGATCCCGGTGAGGCCGCCGCGGTCGTCCTCGGCGGGCGGACCGAGCCGATCGACGTGGTCCGTGACGAGACCGGTGGACTCGTCGTCAACGTTGCCCACGTCGGCGTGGGCGCGGAGGCGGGGGAGCGGGCCGGGCCGTGGAAGGCCCGGTTCTCCCGGGTCGGTCTCGGCGTCGTGGGGTATGCGGTGGGCGCCGTCCTCGCGCTGTTCACCACCGACGGGTGGCGGCTGACCGTGGTCGCCGACGGTCGTCGGCTCACCGGCGGTGGGCGGCGGGTGCTGCAGGTCGCGGTGGCCAACGGGCGGACCATCGGCGGCGGCGCGCGGATCGCCCCGGACTCCGACGTCTCCGACGGCCTGATCGACGTGGCCGTCTCCTTCGCGACCGGCCGGGTCGCCCGGATCCGCTACGGCCTGGCGATGCGTCGCGGCCGACACCACGCGCTCGACGACGTGGTGCGCACGCGCGCCCGGGAAGTCACCGTGCGGGCCCAACGAGGCACGTTCACCGTCAACACCGACGGCGAGCTCTCCCATGCGCTGCGCTCCCGCACCTGGCGGCTCGAGCCGGCCGCCTACCGGATGCTCGTGCCGGGCGACCGGCTCCTGCTCGGCGACGCGCTCCGACCGGGGGAGGCCCGGTCGACCGAGTAGGTTGATGGCCATGATCGACCCAGCCGACATGCTGCGCGCCGGCCTGCTGCAGCTCAGCGAGTCCGACCTCGTCCGCCGCACTGTGGTGACAGCGCCGATCTCCCGAGGGGTGGTGACCCGTTTCGTCGCAGGCGAGGGCACCGAGGACGCGGTGCGGGTCACCTCGGTCCTGCGCCAGACCGGGCGGGTCGCGACCATCGACTACCTCGGGGAGTACACGACCGACCCGGCACAGGCCGACCACACTCGCGAGGCGTACCTCTCCCTGCTGCGGAGGCTGCAGGAGGAGAACCTCAGCCAGCACGGGCAGGCCGAGGTGTCGCTCAAGCTGAGTGCCGTCGGACAGTCCCTCGAGCGGGACGGAGATGCGATCGCGCTGGAGAACGCGCGGCGGATCTGCGTGGCCGCACAGGACGCGCATACGACCGTGACCCTCGATATGGAGGACCACACGACGACCGACCGCACGCTGGCGACTGCGCTGGCGCTGCGTGAGGACTTCCCGTGGGTGGGAGTCGTGCTGCAGTCCCAGCTGCGGCGAACGGAGGGCGACTGCCGTGTCTTCGCCGGGCCCGACAGCCGGGTGCGGCTGTGCAAGGGCGCCTACAAGGAGCCCCAGTCGGTGGCCTACCAGGACGGCGCCGACGTCGACCTCGCCTTCGTGCGCTGCCTGAAGATCCTCATGGCGGGCGAGGGGTACCCGATGCTGGCGACACACGACCCGCGGCTCGTGGCGATCGGACAGTCGCTGGCCGACCAGCACGGCCGCGACCCGGACACCTTCGAGTTCCAGATGCTGTTCGGCATCCGTCCCGAGGAGCAGAAGCGGATCGCCGACCGCGGCAACCAGATGCGTGTCTACGTTCCCTACGGGGACGAGTGGTACGGCTACCTCATGCGCCGCATGGCCGAGCGCCCCGCCAACACGGCCTTCTTCCTGCGCGCTCTCGCGACGAAGGGGTGAGCCGCGTGACATCCGAGGGAGGAACGGTTCCCGGCACACGGCCGGCAGAGGCCACGCACGCCATGGTGGCCATCTTCGGCGCCGGGGTGATGGGCGAGACGCTGCTCTCGGGTCTGCTGCGAGCCGGCCGACGTCCGGAGGACCTCGTCATCACCGAGCGCAGGCCGGAGCGCATCGAGGAGCTCCGGGAGCGCTACGCGGGCGTGCGGATCCTCGACAACGTCGACGCGGCCGAGATCGCCGACGTCCTGGTCCTGGTGGTCAAGCCTCAGGACATGGCCGGCCTCCTGCTCGAGATCTCCGAGCACGTCCGCCCGGGCAACCTCGTCGTCTCCCTCGCTGCGGGGATCACGACCCAGTTCCTCGAGAGCCACCTGCCCAGCGGGTCCTCCGTGGTCCGGGTCATGCCCAACACGCCGGCCCTGGTCGACCAGGGGATGGCGGCGCTGTCGAGCGGCGGGCACTGCACGCCGGAGCACATGGCCGAGGCGATGGAGCTGCTGCGGTCGTGCGGCCGGGCGATCGAGGTCCCCGAGAAGTACCAGGACGCGGTGACCGCCATCAGCGGGAGCGGTCCGGCCTACGTCTTCTACGTCGTCGAGGCGATGATCGAGGCCGGGGTCGTCCTCGGTCTGCCACGGGCGACGGCGACCGAGCTCGTCGTCCAGACGCTTTTCGGCGCGGCCACGATGATCAAGGAGACCGGGCAGCACCCGACCGTCCTGCGCGAACAGGTCACCAGCCCCGGCGGCACGACCGCGGCGGCGTTGCGGCAGCTCGACGACCACAAGGTCCGGGCCGCGTTCATCACCGCCATGGAGGCCGCGGCGGCACGTTCGGCCGAGCTGAGCGGCCAGTAGTCCGGGATGGGTGGTCGAGGGACACGTGGGTCGGTGCCGGCTGGTTCAGGGGCAGGTCGGGGGTTCCTTCCCGGGCTGCTCGTCCGCCGCATCGGTCCGAGCGACTGGCGGACCTACCGGGACGTGCGTCTGGCGGCGCTGATCGACAGCCCGCGAGCCTTCTGGGTTACGTATGCGCAGGCTGCGGCGCTGGTCGAGGAGCACTGGCGGGACCGGTTGGACTGGCCCACGTGGATCGCGTATGCGCCGCTCTCGCCTGATCCGGACCGACCGGCCGCCCCAGTGGGCCTCGTCGCCCTGTGGCGGTTCCCGGACTCCACCGACGACCGGATCCATATCACCCAGATGTGGGTGGCCGGCTGGGCCAGGGGGAGAGGCGTCGCCGATGCGTTGATCGAGGCGGCCGTCGAGCTGGCTCGGGCCGACGGGTGGGGAGCGGTGGCACTCGAGGTGGCCGAGGAGAACGTGCGTGCGGAGCGCTGCTACCGCCGGCTCGGCTTCATCCGCACCGGGGCCGAGGCGGTCATGCCGTGGGACCCCGAGGTGGTCGAGGTGGAGATGGTGCTCGGGCTTCAGGGGCCCGACGTGCAGATTTGAGTAACGCGGCGGGACCCGATCCCCCGCCCCGGCGGAGCCCGTGTGAGAATCGTCCATATGGCTGACATCACCGTGCGCGAGCTGACCGAGGAGGAGTGGGACCAGTACCGCTCCGTGCGCCTGGCGGCGCTCCAGGAGTCACCCGAGGCGTTCGTGGCCTCGTACGACGAGGAGGCCGACTTCGACGAGGAGTTCTGGCGCTTGCGGATGCGGCGCTCGCAGCGGCTCCTGGCCGAGTTCGACGGCGAGCCGGTCGGGATCGCCAGCGTCGGGGAGGTCGATACCGACGACGGCTGCCAGGGGGAGCTGTTCGGCCTGTGGGTGTCGCCGGCCCTGCGCGGCAAGGGGATCGCCACCAAGCTGGTCAGTGCGGGCGCGAAGAACGCGTCCGAGCAGGGTCACAGCCACCTCTTCTACTGGGTGGGCACGGACAACGGCCGGGCCGTCGCGTTCGCGAGCGGGTTCGGGTTCCGCCCGACGGATAAGCGCCGTCCGGTGCGCGTCGAGAGCGAGGAGGACGGCGACGAGGAGATCGCCATGGTCCTCTCGCTCGCCGACTGAGCCGCGGCCTGCGGGCGACAGGAGTCCTCGAGTACGAGGACCCTCCTGGCAGAGTGCTCCGACGGAGCGGCCCCTCAGGGTCGAGCGGCGAGCTTCTCGAGCAGCTCGGTCTTGCCTGCGACGATCAGGGTGTCCCCCTGCATGACCTTCGTCTGCGGGATCGCGTAGGTGAAGTCCTGACCTGGTGACTTCACGCCGACGACGGTGACCCCGTACTTGCTGCGCAGGGCGCTCTGCTCCAGGGTGAAGCCCAGAGTCTCCTGCGGCGGCCGCATCTTGATGATGGCGTACCCGTCGTCGAACTCGATGTAGTCCTGCAGCTTGCCGTTGACGAGGTGCGCCACCCGCCGGCCCGAGTCGGCCTCCGGGCGCACGACGTTGTGGACCCCGATCCGCTCGAGGATGCGCCCGTGCTCGGGGGAGAGGGCCTTGGCCCAGATGGACTCGACCCCGGCGTCGACGAGGTTGGCCGACGCGAGGACCGAGGCCTCGACGGAGGACCCGATGCCGACGACGGCGATGCTGAAGCTGCGGGCCTTGACGGTGTCGATGATTCGGGCCTCGGACGCGTCGCCCTGCACGACCCTGGTCAGCCGACCGAGATAGCTCTCGGCCAGAGCGCCGTCTATCTCGACACCGAGCACCCGGTGGCCGAGCTTCTGCAGCTCCACCGCGGCGGCCCCACCGAACCGGCCGAGGCCGATGACGAGCACGTCGTCGTCGTACAGGCGACTCTTGGACATGGCGGGAAGCCTAGCCCGCGGCAAGGAGTAGCGTGCAGGCTATGGCGGCAACGACGCGGGTCATCTGGGATGACGACTTCACCGCTTACGACTTCGGCGAGGGGCACCCGATGACGCCCCTGCGGCTGGAGCTGACGGCGCGGCTGTGCCAGTCCTTCGGGTTGTTCGACCAGGCCGACGTCGAGGTCGTCTCACCTGGCGAGGCGTCCGACGACCAGCTCGCGACGATCCACGACCGTGAGTACATCGCCGCCGTCAGGGAAGCCGGTCTCAACCCCTCTCGGGCCGACCCGCTTCGAGGGCTCGGGACCGATGACGACCCGGCGTTCATCGGGATGCACGAGGCGAGTGCTCGGGTTGTCGAGGGGACCCGGCTGATGTGCGAGAGCGTCTGGCGCGGTGAGTCGATGCACGGGGTCAACTTCTGCGGGGGTCTGCACCATGCGATGCGCGATCATGCCTCGGGCTTCTGCATCTACAACGACATCGGGGTCGGTATTCAGTGGCTCCTGGACAACGGCGCCCAGCGGGTCGCCTACGTCGACGTCGACGTCCACCACGGCGACGGCGTCGAGTCGATCTTCTGGGACGACCCCCGGGTGCTGACCATCTCCGTGCACGAGAACGGCCGAATCCTCTTCCCGGGCACCGGCTGGCCGGCGGACATCGGTGGTGAGGGCGCCGAGGGGACGGCCATCAACGTCGCGCTGCCCCCGGGGGTGACCGACTCGGCCTGGCTTCGCTCGATCACATCGGTGGCCGACCCGCTCGTTCGCGCGTTCAAGCCCGACATCCTCGTCAGCCAGCACGGGTGTGACACCCACGTCGACGACCCGCTTGCGCACATGGCCGTCACCGTGGACGCCCAGCGGCAGGCGGGTGAGGCGATGCATCGGCTCAGCCACGAGGTCTGCGCGGGTCGTTGGGTGGCACTCGGGGGAGGAGGCTACGAGGCGGTCGACGTGGTTCCGCGGGCGTGGACCCATGTGACGGCTATCGCGGCCCATCGCCCGATCGACCCGGCCGAGGCGACCCCGGCC